>NZ_JBFAPE010000017.1:0-145354 GCF_040675615.1 Streptomyces sp. NPDC049585
AGATGGACGGGGTGTCAACATATCTGGCGTTGACTTTTGGCACGCTGTTGAGTTCTCAAGGAACGGACGCTTCCTTCGTACTCACCCGCAGTGTTATTTACTGGGGCTTTCCTCCGGGCGCTTCCCTTCGGTGTTTCCAACCTTACCAGATCCGTTTTCCGTTCCGTTTCCGGTTCGGAATTCGTTTCCGGCCCCCTGTTGGAGCGGGGTTCCGACTTTATCATCGGATTTTCCCTCCGCTGACCGGGAGTCGATCGTGCACCCGGAGGCGCTCGCTCTTCCCGTCGCGGCGGAGTCGTAAACGTACTGGACGGCCGCACCCGGATGCAAATCGGGACCGGGGCGGCCGTCCGTACGCTGACGGGGGGTCAGACCTCCACGACGACGGGGAGGATCATCGGGCGTCGGCGGTAGCTGTCGGAGACCCACTTGCCGACCGAGCGGCGCACCAGCTGCTGCAGCTGGTGGGGCTCGGCGACGCCGTCGGCGGCGGCCCTGGCGATGGCCTCCTCGATCTTCGGGACCACGGCCGCGAATTCCGCGTCGTCGATGCCGGAGCCGCGGGCCTGGATCTGCGGGCCGCTGACGACCTTGCCGGTGGTGCTGTCGACCACGACGAAGACGGAGATGATGCCCTCGTCGCCGAGGATGCGGCGGTCCTTGAGGGAGGCCTCGGTGACGTCGCCGACCGAGAGGCCGTCCACGTACACGTAGCCCGCCTGGACCTTGCCGACGATCTTCGCCTTGCCGCCGACGAGGTCGACGACCACGCCGTCCTCGGCGATGACGATGTGGTCCTTGGGGATGCCGGTCAGGGCACCGAGCTCCGCATTGGCCCGCAGGTGGCGCCATTCGCCGTGCACCGGCATCAGGTTCCTGGGCTTGCAGATGTTGTAGAAGTACAGCAGTTCGCCGGCCGAGGCGTGCCCGGAGACGTGGACGCGGGCGTTGCCCTTGTGCACGACGTTGGCGCCCCAGCGGGTCAGGCCGTTGATCACGCGGTAGACCGCGTTCTCGTTGCCGGGGATGAGGGACGACGCCAGGATGACGGTGTCGCCCTGGACGATGCGGATCTGGTGGTCGCGGTTGGCCATACGGGACAGCGCGGCCATCGGCTCGCCCTGGGAGCCCGTGCAGACCAGCACGACCTCGTCGTCGGGCAGGTCGTCGAGCGTCTTGACGTCGACGACGAGACCCGCCGGGATCCGCAGGTAGCCCAGGTCGCGGGCGATGCCCATGTTGCGGACCATCGAGCGGCCGACGAAGGCGACCCGCCGGCCGTACTCGTGCGCGGCGTCCAGGATCTGCTGGATGCGGTGGACGTGGCTGGCGAAGCTGGCCACGATGATGCGCTTCTGGGCGCCCGCGAACACCTGGCGCAGGACGCCGGAGATGTCGCGCTCGGGCGGGACGAAGCCGGGGACCTCGGCGTTCGTGGAGTCCACGAGCAGCAGGTCGATGCCCTCCTCGCCGAGCCGGGCGAAGGTCGGCAGGTCGGTGAGCCGGCGGTCCAGCGGGAGCTGGTCCATCTTGAAGTCGCCGGTGTGCACCGCCATGCCGGCGGGGGTGCGGATGGCGACGGCCAGGGCGTCGGGGATGGAGTGGTTGACGGCGATGAACTCGCAGTCGAAGGGGCCCAGGCGCTCGCGGTCGCCCTCGGCGACCTCGAGGGTGTAGGGGCGGATGCGGTGCTCCTGGAGCTTGGCCTCGATGAGTGCGAGGGTCAGCTTGGAGCCGATCAGCGGGATGTCCGGCTTCTCGCGGAGCAGGTAGGGGACGCCGCCGATGTGGTCCTCGTGACCGTGCGTGAGCACGATGCCGTCGATGTCGTCGAGGCGGTCCCGGATGGACGAGAAGTCCGGCAGGATCAGATCGACTCCGGGCTGCTCCTCCTCGGGGAAAAGCACTCCGCAGTCGACGATCAGCAGGCGACCGCCGTACTCGAAGACGGTCATGTTGCGGCCGATCTCTCCCAGGCCGCCGAGCGGGGTGACGCGCAGGCCGCCCTCGGGAAGCTTCGGCGGGGGGCCGAGTTCAGGGTGCGGGTGGCTCAAAAGACTCTCCTCACCACGCACGCCACATGTCCATGGGACACATGGCGCGCGTGACCTTGGTGCACTTGCAGTTGTCGTTTTCGATCATGAGTGATCGTCGATGTTCAGTTGTGAAGTCTTGGTGTTAGAGCTGTACCCCGCCCGCGGCGAGATCGCTCGTCAGCCGGCGGGTCTGCTCGTCGGTGAGCTCGACCAGCGGCAGCCGCAGCGGGCCGGCGGGCAGGCCCTGCAGGGCGAGGGCGGCCTTGGTGGTGATGACGCCCTGGGTGCGGAAGATGCCGGTGTAGACCGGCAGCAGCCTGCGGTGGATTTCGGTCGCCTTGGCGACATCGCCCGCGGTGTAGGCCTCCAGCAGGGCGCGCAGCTCGGGGGTGACGAGGTGGCCGACGACGGAGACGAAGCCGACCGCGCCGACGGACAGCAGCGGCAGGTTCAGCATGTCGTCGCCGGAGTACCACGCCAGGTCCGTGCGGGCCATGGTCCAGCTCGCGCCCGCGAGGTCGCCCTTGGCGTCCTTGTTGGCGACGATGCGCGGGTGCTCGGCCAGGCGGACCAGGGTGTCGGTCTCGATGGGCACGCCCGAGCGGCCGGGGATGTCGTAGAGCATCACGGGCAGCTCGGTGGCGTCCGCGATCGCCGTGAAGTGGCGGACGAGCCCCTCCTGCGGGGGCTTGTTGTAGTACGGGGTCACGGCCAGGATGCCGTGGGCGCCCGCCTGCTCGGCCGCGCGGGCGAGCTCGGTGCTGTGGCGGGTGTCGTTGGTGCCGGCTCCGGCAACGACGTGGGCCCGGTCGCCGACGGCCTCGACCACGGCCCGGACGAGCTGTGCTTTCTCCGCATCGCTGGTGGTCGGGGACTCACCGGTGGTGCCGTTGACGACCAGGCCGTCGTTGCCTGCGTCGACGAGGTGGGTGGCGAGGCGCTGGGCGCCGTCGAGGTCGAGGGTGCCCTCGGCCGTGAAGGGCGTGACCATGGCGGTCAGTACCCGCCCGAAGGGCGTCTGCGGTGTGGAGGTCGGAGCCATGGGGGTCACGCTACTCGTTGCTCACCGTGAGGTGCCCCCTCGGGGAGCGCCTAAGGGATCCCGGCACTGCCTGCTCGGGGGTTCAAGCAGTGCCGGGTCCGTTTTTTCAGCCTAGATGAAGGTGGTTAAACGCCGCAATACGGACACCTGGCTCGCTGGGCCACGCAGCGGGATGTCACCGTGCGTGGCCGGGCTCGCCGGGCGTGCCTCAGGGGGCGACGCGGCCGTTCTTGTTGAAGGCCTCGTAGGTGAGCGGCATGAGCTGCGCCCACGCCGCCTCCATCTTCTCGCCCACCATCTCGATCTCCCGCTGCGGGAACGAGGGGACCTTGGCCAGCTCGTGCTGGGTGCGCAGGCCGAGGAAGTGCATCAGCGAGCGGGCGTTGCAGGTGGCGTACATCGAGGAGTACAGGCCGACGGGCAGGACCGCACGGGCGACCTCGCGGGCGACGCCGGCGTCCAGCATCTCCTGGTAGGCCTCGTACGCCTGGCGGTAGCTGTCCTCCATGACCCGGCCGGTCAGCTCGTGCTGCTCGTCGGTGCCCTGGACGAAGACGTACTTGCCCGGGCGGCCCTCCTGCACCAGCTTGCGGGACTCGCCCGGCACGTAGAAGACCGGCTGCAGCTCCCGGTAGCGGCCCGACTCCTCGTTGTAGGACCAGCCCACACGGTGGCGCATGAACTCGCGGAAGACGAAGATCGGCGCGCTGATGAAGAAGGTCATCGAGTTGTGCTCGAACGGGCTGCCGTGCCGGTCGCGCATCAGGTAGTTGATCAGGCCCTTGGAGCGCTCGGGGTCCTTGGTGATCTCCTCCAGGGACTGCTCACCGGCGGTGGAGACACGAGCCGCCCACAGCACGTCCGTGTCGGCGGCGCTGTGCTTGACCAGCTCGACGGTCACGTCGCTGCGGAACGTCGGCTTGGCGTCCTTGACGACGTCGGGGGTGTCGGTCACCGGCGGGGTCCTTCCATGTGCGTTTCTCGAACCGCCGCCAAGACTACGGGCCGCCACTGACAGCCGGTGGCCATCGGTCCCGCCGGCCCCTTGCCACAGCGGGCGCCGGGATTCCAGTTGATATTTTTCACAGAAGTTACGGAAAACGGGCACCTGTGCGGCTCTTCGCGCGTCTATCCCTGTGACAGCCCACATCGAGGTTCCTAGGAGAGCCCAACATGTTCCGCCGGCGAGAGCCCGTGCCGTTCGCCTTCGTCGCCGAGGCCGAGCGTTACCGCAGCAACGTCACGCCGCCGCCCCGAGATCGCGCCAGCCGTGTGGAGATAGCCGGCCGCACGCTGGTGGGGCTGACGGTGGCCGCGGGGCTGGTCGGGGCGCTGCTGTTCGGGATGCCGTCACTTGAGACGGGTCCGCAGAACACCCACCACTCGCAGAAGTCCGAGGCCAACGCGGGCCGCTGATCCCCACCGGGGGCACGGCGGGTAACCTCACGCGGCACGCAAGTTCGAATGTGCTCGAGTGAGGATCCTCTGTGCCCCTGTCCAACCTGGCTGCCGCCGAGTCGGCAGCCCAAGAAGCGAGACCGTCGGCGCCGGAGGACCTCTACGAGGACCGCCGGCGCTGGCGTCGTCCGTACCAGCCGGGGCCCCTGCGGGTCGGTGGTGCGGCGTTGCTGCTCCTGCCGGCCGCCGGGCTGATGCTCGCGACCCTGATCACCGCCCTCGCAGGGGCCCTGATCGTCGCCGCCGTGTGCCTCGTGCTCGCCACCGTGCTGGTGATGCTGGCGGTGCGGCTGGTGCGGGCGGGCATCTGGGTCGGCGCCGAGGGGCTGCGCCAGCAGCGGCTGCTGTCCGGCACGACGCTGCCGTGGGCCGAGGTCGGCGACATCCGCGTCGTCCCACAGCCCGTACGGCGGCTGGGCGTGCTCGGTACGGTCGAGGGGCAGGCCCTGGTGGTCCACCGTGCCCAGGGCGAGCCGCTGCCGGTCCTGGTCGCCGACCAGGGCACCGACTTCCTCGGCCGCCCGCAGGCCTTCACCACGGCCGTCGCCGCGACCCGCGCCTGGGTGACCGAGCTCCGCGGCTGAGCGCCGGTCCTCGCCATGCGGTGCGCCCCCGTAAGGGGCGCGGGGAACTGCGCGATAGGCCACGACGTGCCGGCAGATTGCCCGGATCCCGGAGTGGTATGTCAGCTGCGGGCCGTCGCCGGCTGATCGCGCCCACGCGGCGGCAGCCGCACATCGACACGGCCCCGCGCCCCTTACGGGGCGCCGGAACAAGCCCTACGCCCGCACCGGCCTGCCATCGTGCAGGGCGATCGCGCGCTGCATGGCCTTGCGGGCCCGGGGGGTGTCCCGGGCGTCGTGGTAGGCCACGGCCAGGCGGAACCACGAGCGCCAGTCCTCGGGGGCCTGCTCGGTCTCGGCCCGGCGGCGGGCGAAGACCTCGTCGGCCGAGTCCCGGTCGATGCGGCCGCCGGGGGTGCGCACCAGCTCGTCGACCGGGAGACCGCCCTCGGTCTCCAGCTCGCGCGCCAGCCGGCCCGCGTCCCGGGCGAACTTGGTGGTGCGGTAGAGGAACCACGCGCCGATGAACGGCAGCACGAGCACCGCCAGCCCGAAGGCGACGGTGACGGGCGTGCCCTGTTCGATCAGCAGTACTCCCCGGCTGCCGACCAGGACGAGGTAGACGACCAGGACGGCGGCCAGGGCACTGTAGACGACCTTTGCGCGCACGGTGCTCAGCCCAGATCCAGGAAGTTTTCCAGCCCGAAGGTCAGGCCGGGGGTGGACACCACGCGCCGCGCGCCGAGCAGGATGCCGGGCATGAAGCAGCTGTGGTGCAGGGAGTCGTGGCGGATGGTGAGCGTCTCGCCGGTGTCGCCGAGCAGCACCTCCTGGTGGGCCAGTAGCCCGCGCAGGCGCACCGAGTGCACCGGGATCCCGTCGACGTCCGCGCCGCGGGCGCCGTCGAGGGCGGTGGTGGTGGCGTCCGGCTGCGGGGCGCAGCCCGCCTCGCGCCGGGCGGCGGCGATGAGCTGGGCGGTGCGGGTGGCCGTGCCCGAGGGGGCGTCGGCCTTGTTCGGGTGGTGCAGCTCGACGACCTCGACGGACTCGAAGAAGCGGGCGGCCTGCTGGGCGAAGGCCATGGTCAGCACCGCGCCGATGGAGAAGTTGGGGGCGATGAGCACGCCGGTGGCGGGCGAGTCCGCCAGCCACGAGCGCAGCTGCGCGAGCCGGTCCTCGGTCCAGCCGGTGGTGCCGACGACGCCGTGGATGCCGTTGCGCACGCAGAACTCGAGGTTGGTCATCACCGAGTCCGGGTGCGTCAGCTCGACGGCGACCTGTGCGCCGGCGTCGGTGAGCGCCCCCAGGTCGTCGCCCCGCCCGAGCGCGGCCACCAGCTCCATGTCCTCGGCGGCTTCCACGGCCCGTACGGCCTCGGAGCCGATGCGGCCCTTCGCGCCGATGACGGCGACGCGCAGCTTGCTCATCGTCCCTGCTTCCCCTGGATCGACCAGATCACGAAACGGCTTCGTGCAGGCGCGCGGCCTGCTTGTCCTTCAGCGGGCCGATGACCGACAGCGAAGGACGCTGCCCCAGTACATCGCGTGCCACCTGGCGGATCTCGTCCGGGGTGACCGCGGCTATGCGGGCCAGCATGTCGTCGACGGACATCTGGTCGCCCCAGCACAGCTCGCTCTTGCCGATGCGGTTCATCAGCGCGCCGGTGTCCTCCAGGCCGAGCACGGTGGAGCCGGAGAGCTGGCCGATGGCGCGGGAGATCTCCTCGTCGCTCAGGCCGTCGGCGGCGACCTTGTCCAGCTCCTCGCGGCAGATCCGCAGCACGTCGTGGACCTGGCCGGGGCGGCAGCCGGCGTAGACGCCGAAGAGGCCGCAGTCGGCGAAGCCGGAGGTGTAGGAGTACACGGAGTAGGCCAGGCCGCGCTTCTCGCGCACCTCCTGGAACAGCCGCGAGCTCATGCCGCCGCCGAGGGCGGTGTTGAGCACGCCGAGCGCCCAGCGGCGCTCGTCGGTGCGGGACAGGCCCGGCATGCCGAGGACGACGTGCGCCTGCTCGGTCTTGCGGCCGAGCACCTCCACGCGGCCGGCGGTGCGGATGGTCCGGCTGCCGGTGCGGGGGGCGATGGGCACCGCGTCCGTACGGCTCAGGGCGCCGGCCTTCTCGAAGGCGGCGCGGACCTGGCGGACGACCTTGGCGTGGTCGACGTTGCCGGCGGCGGCCACGACGAGGTGGGTGGGGTCGTAGTGCCGCTTGTAGAAGCGGGCGATCTGGTCGCGGGTGAGCGCGTTGATCGTGTCGACCGTGCCCAGGACCGGGCGGCCGAGGGGGGTGTCGCCCAGCATGGTGTGCGCGAACAGGTCGTGCACGCAGTCGCCGGGGTCGTCCTCGGTCATGGCGATCTCTTCGAGGATCACCCCGCGCTCGGCGTCGACGTCGGCCGCGTCGATCAGCGAGCCGGTGAGCATGTCGCAGACCACGTCGATGGCCAGCGGCAGGTCGGTGTCGAGCACCCGCGCGTAGTAGCAGGTGTACTCCTTGGCCGTGAAGGCGTTCATCTCGCCGCCGACGGCGTCGATGGCCGCGGAGATGTCCAGCGCGCTGCGCTTGGCCGTGCCCTTGAAGAGCAGGTGCTCCAGGTAGTGCGTGGCGCCGTTGAGCACCGGGGTCTCGTCGCGGGAGCCGACGCCCGCCCAGATACCGAAAGTGGCCGAGCGCACGGACGGCAGGGTCTCGGTGACCACGCGCAGACCACCCGGAAGGGTGGTGCGGCGCACGGTGCCGATGCCGTTCACGCCCTTGAGGAGTGTTTGGGTACGGGCGACGGCCCGCCCCTCCGAGGAGGGGCGGGCCGTCTTCCGCGTGCTGCGGGACGTCACTTGTCGGACTCGTCCTTGGCGTCGTCGGTGTTCTCGTCCTCGATGACGGGGACGAGGGAGAGCTTGCCGCGCTGGTCGATCTCGGCGATCTCGACCTGGACCTTGCTGCCCACGCCGAGCACGTCCTCGACGTTCTCCACGCGCTTGCCACCGGCGAGCTTGCGGATCTGCGAGATGTGCAGCAGGCCGTCCTTGCCCGGGAGCAGGGAGACGAAGGCACCGAAGGTGGTGGTCTTGACGACCGTGCCCAGGTAGCGCTCGCCGACCTCCGGCATGGTCGGGTTGGCGATGCCGTTGATCGTGGCGCGGGCGGCCTCGGCGGAGGGGCCGTCGGCGGCACCGATGTAGATGGTGCCGTCGTCCTCGATCGTGATCTCGGCGCCGGTGTCCTCCTGGATCTGGTTGATCATCTTGCCCTTGGGGCCGATGACCTCACCGATCTTGTCCACCGGGATCTTGACGGTGATGATCCGCGGGGCGTGCGGGGACATCTCGTCCGGACGGTCGATGGCCTCCATCATCACGTCGAGGATGTGCAGGCGCGCGTCACGGGCCTGCTTGAGGGCCGCGGCGAGCACGGAGGCCGGGATGCCGTCCAGCTTGGTGTCGAGCTGCAGGGCGGTGACGAAGTCCTTCGTACCGGCGACCTTGAAGTCCATGTCGCCGAAGGCGTCCTCCGCACCGAGGATGTCGGTGAGGGTGACGTAGTGGGTCTCGCCCTCGATCTCCTGGGAGATCAGGCCCATGGCGATGCCGGCGACCGGGGCCTTCAGGGGCACACCGGCGTTCAGCAGCGACATGGTGGAGGCGCAGACCGAGCCCATGGAGGTCGAGCCGTTGGAGCCCAGCGCCTCGGAGACCTGGCGGATGGCGTAGGGGAACTCCTCGCGCGTGGGCAGCACGGGGATCAGGGCGCGCTCGGCGAGGGCGCCGTGGCCGATCTCGCGGCGCTTGGGGGAGCCGACGCGGCCGGTCTCACCGGTGGAGTACGGCGGGAAGTTGTAGTTGTGCATGTAGCGCTTGCGCGTCACCGGCGAGAGGGTGTCGAGCTGCTGCTCCATACGGAGCATGTTCAGCGTGGTGACGCCCAGGATCTGGGTCTCGCCACGCTCGAACAGCGCCGAGCCGTGCACGCGCGGGATGGCCTCGACCTCGGCGGCCAGGGTGCGGATGTCGGTGACACCGCGGCCGTCGATGCGCTTCTTCTCCTTGATCACGCGCTCACGGACCAGGGTCTTGGTCAGGGAGCGGTAAGCGGCGGAGATCTCCTTCTCGCGGCCCTCGAACTGCGGCAGCAGCTTCTCGGCGGCGAGCTCCTTGACGCGGTCGAGCTCGGCCTCGCGCTCCTGCTTGCCCGCGATGGTCAGCGCCTGGGCGAGCTCGCCGCGCACGGCCTCGGTGAGGGCGGCGAGGACGTCGTCCTGGTAGTCCAGGAAGATCGGGAACTCGCCGACCGGCTTGGCGGCCTTGGCGGCGAGGTCGGCCTGGGCCTTGCACAGCACCTTGATGAAGGGCTTGGCGGCCTCCAGACCGGCGGCGACGACCTCCTCGGTCGGCGCCTCGGCACCGTCCTCGACCATCTTGACGGTCTTCTCGGTGGCCTCGGCCTCGACCATCATGATCGCGACGTCGCCGTCCTCCAGGACGCGACCGGCGACGACCATGTCGAAGACGGCGTCCTCGAGCTCGGTGTGCGTCGGGAAGGCGACCCACTGGCCCTTGATCAGGGCCACGCGCACACCGCCGATGGGGCCGGAGAAGGGCAGGCCCGCGAGCTGGGTGGAGGCGGAGGCGGCGTTGATGGCGACCACGTCGTACAGGTGGTCGGGGTTGAGCGCCATGATCGTCGCGACGACCTGGATCTCGTTGCGCAGGCCCTTCTTGAAGGA
Source organism: Streptomyces sp. NPDC049585 (assembly GCF_040675615.1). Lineage (NCBI taxonomy): Bacteria > Bacillati > Actinomycetota > Actinomycetes > Kitasatosporales > Streptomycetaceae > Streptomyces > Streptomyces sp. NPDC049585. The sequence continues at coordinate 9,824 of NZ_JBFAPE010000017.1, forward strand.
CGGGCGCAGCGGGCGGTCGATCAGGCGGCAGGTGAGGATCGCGTCCTCGGACGGGCGGCCCTCACGGCGGAAGAAGGAGCCGGGGATCTTGCCGGCTGCGTACATCCGCTCCTCGACGTCCACCGTCAGGGGGAAGAAGTCGAGCTGGTCCTTGGGCTTCTTGGAGGCGGTGGTCGCCGACAGCACCATGGTGTCGTCGTCCAGGTAGGCCACGGCGGAGCCGGCGGCCTGGCGGGCCAGGCGGCCCGTCTCGAAGCGGATCGTGCGGGTGCCGAAGGCGCCGTTGTCGATGACGGCCTCGGCGTAGTGGGTCTCGTTCTCCACCAGGGGTGTCTCCTCAGTCGCGTCCCTGCCCGTGTGGCGGGGACGGTGGCGGAGGGTGCCGCGTGCTCTTGCGGGGGCCGGTCTTCGATCGAAGCACCCGGAATTCCCTGTTCCGGGGGCCACTACCGAGGACCGGCGGAGAGCCGGCGACCCTCCTCGTCAGGTGTGTTGTTCGGTATGCCGTTGTGGGACCAGACTACAAAGGTTCGGCCCCGCGCTGCTCCTCACAGCGCCGAGTGCGCTCCTTCCGGCGTGCCCGCGAGAGGCGGGGCCGGCGTACGCGCCCGGGTCCGACATACGCGAAGGGAGCGGCCCCCAGTGTGTGGGAACCGCTCCCTCCATGGCGTCTTACTTGGCGCCGGCGGCGCCGCGGCGGATGCCGAGGCGGTCGACCAGGGCACGGAAGCGCTGGATGTCCTTCTTGGCCAGGTACTGCAGCAGGCGGCGACGCTGGCCGACCAGGATCAGCAGACCACGACGGGAGTGGTGGTCGTGCTTGTGCATCTTGAGGTGCTCGGTCAGGTCGGTGATGCGGCGGGTGAGCAGCGCGACCTGGACCTCGGGGGAACCGGTGTCGCCCTCCTTGGTGGCGAACTCGGCCATGATCTGCTTCTTCGTAGCGGCGTCGAGCGACACGCGGTACTCCTTCTCGAGTCTGTTTTCGGCCACCGAGTGCCCCTGGTCTTAATCTCAGGGGAGCTTCCGTTACTCGGGAGGCGAGGTCCGCTGGGCGCTGCCCCCAGGGCCCCGAGGGCGATCCGGAGGCGCGTACACAAACGGCCACCGGACACACTACCAGCCCACCGGCCGGCCCCGGCCCCGGGGCGGCTCAGCCGCCGGTCAGGCCGCGTGCGGTGGCGTAGACGTCCAGCACCGCGAGGCACAGCGGCACGAGGGAGAGCAGGAAAACGCTCTCGGCCACGTCCGAGACCCTCCCCCAAAAGGGTGACAGACCCTTGCGGGGGACGATCAGCCCGACGCCGGTGAACAGGGCCGCGACGGCGGCGACGGCGGCCGTCAGCCAGATCGTGCGGACGTCGGAGGAGCCCGCGGGCGGATTCAGGGCCAGGCCCAGGACGAGCAGGGCCAGCGCGGCCAGGCCCGCACCGAGGACGGCGGCGACCTGCGCGGTGTAGCGGAAGAGGCGGGCCCGCAGCAGCATGGCGAGCCCCGCGGCCAGGGCCAGGGCCCGGGCCCAGGGGCCCGAGGAGAAGGCGAGCACCGCGCCGGCACCGGTCACCACGACCGCGCAGCCGCCGACCAGGCCCAGCAGCAGCTCGTGGCCCCGGCGGGCCTGTGCCGCGATGCGCTCGGCGTCCACCGGCTCGCCGCCGGCGGCGCCGCGGGGGGCGTCGAGGTCGTCGGCGGCCGCCGCGCGCGGGGCGGCGTAGCCGACGGGCAGCCGGGCGACGCGGGCGGAGAGGGCGGGCAGGAAGGCGAGGGCGCCGATCGCCGTCACGGCGCACACGGCGGCGACCCCGGCGGGCGCGGCACCGGTGAGGATCGCCCCGAAGGTGGCCAGGACGCCGGTGGCGGAGGCCACGACGGTGGCGACGAAGGGGGCGTCTCCCGCGGGGGTCAGGGCGGTCAGGACGACGGAGGCGACCAGCACGGTGGCGCAGCCCAGCAGGAACTGCAGGCGGCCGGTGCCCTCGCCCGCGGCGGGGCCGAGGATGCCGGAGCCGGCGATCAGTAGGTGGGGTACGGCGGCCAGGCCCAGGGCGACGGCCGAGCCCCCGTCGCGGTAGACCCGGGCCCGTACGCCCGCGAGGGCGACGAGGGTCAGGGCGACGGCGGCGGCGACGATGCCCGGCAGGCCGTGCATGTCGTGGCGGACGGGGTCGGCGCACCACAGCGCGAAGCCGGTGAGCACCAGCAGCAGCGCCCCGGCCAGGAGCCCGGCGCCGCGCAGCAGCCGGGTGTCCCACAGGGCCCGGTCGCGGGTGACGGCCGCGGCGACGGCGTCGGAGACGTCGTCGTGGACGGCCGGCGGCAGCGACTCGGCGAACGGCCGCAGGGCGAGGATCTCGCCGTCCACCACGCGCTGCGCGGCCAGCGTGCGCGAAGCGTCCAGCACGGTGCCGTCGCGGCGTACGAGGTGGTAGCCGGTGGGGGTGCCGGGAGGCTGCGTCTGGCCGGTGAGCCGCAGGATCTCCGGGTGGACGTCGGCGACGGGGAGGTCCTCGGGCAGTGCGACGTCGATGCGGCTGTCCGGTGCGACGACGGTGACCCTGCAGAAGCCGGTCGTGGCGGGCGTGCTCACCCTGATGTGCCCCCTGATCTGTCTGGCGGTGCGGACGCTTCGTCTCGGGGCTGGTCACCCTACCGGGGGCGAACGTCCGTGCGTCGCCGGGTGCGTACGCCGATAGGATCTTCCGGTCGCGCGAGGGGAGGACCGGCTCCACAGGGGTGCCGGGTGTGCAACCGGCCTCTCGGGCCTAAGGGGTTGAGCCGCTTCGTGAGCCAGGTCGTCGTCAAACGCCCGCCGCGGGCGCTGCCGCCGGAGCCGCCGAGCGCCGAAGTGCGGCTGGAGACGCCGCCCGAGCTGCCGCGCGGCCGTCAGGAAGGCATCCTGATGCAGCTGCTGCCCACCTTGGGCATGGCTTCGTCGATGGTCTACTTCTTCATGCCCGGCGCCCATCCCATGATGAAGATCATGGGCGTCCTGATGATGTGTTCGACGCTCGGCATGACGGTCGCGATGATCGTGCGGCATCGCCAGGGCTCCCAGGGCCAGCTGGCCGACGCGCGCCGCGACTACCTGCGCTATCTCGCGCAGACCCGGCGCGCGGTGCAGCGCACGGCGCGCGCGCAGCGCGATGCGCAGCTGTACCTGCACCCCGCGCCCGACCAGCTGTGGTCCGTGGTCGCCGAGGGCAGTCGTGTGTGGGAGCGCCGCCCCGGCGACGACGACTTCGCGCAGGTGCGCGTGGGCCTGGGCCCGCAGCAGCTGGCCACCCCGCTGATCGCCCCCGAGACGGCGCCCATAGACGAACTGGAGCCGCTCACGGCCGGTGCGATGCAGCGCTTCCTGGCCGTCCACGGGTCCCTCGACGGGCTGCCGATGGCGGTGTCGCTGCGCGCCTTCTACCACGTCACCCTCTCCGGGGAGCCGGAGACGGTGCACGGCACCGCACGGGCGCTCGTGGCCCAGCTGGCCGCGCTGCACTCCCCGGAGGATCTGGTGATCGCGGTCGCCGCCCGCCGCGGCGCGGACCACTGGGACTGGGCGAAGTGGCTGCCTCACGTCCAGCTGCCCGGCACCGTCGACGGCGCCGGCACCCGGCGGCTGCTCGGCGACGACCTCGTCGAGCTGGAGGAGCTGCTGGCCCCGCGCCTGGAGGGCCGCCCCCGCTTCAGCCGGGAGGGCCGCCCGCTGCTGGAGCAGCCGCACGTGGTGGTGGTGCTGGAGGGCGTCGCGGTGCCGGCCGGCTCGGTCCTGGCCGCGCCCGAGGGCCTGCAGGGCGTCACCGTCATCGAGGTCGTCCCCGGCGAGCTCGACGAGCTGCGCGGCGGCCTCGCCGTGACCGTACGCCCCGGTGCGCTGCGGCTGCACTCGCAGGTCGCGGTGTACGAGGGGGTGCCCGACGTGCTCGCGCCCGAGGTCGCCGAGGCCCTGGCCCGGCAGCTGGCCCCGCTGCGCCCGGGCGGCGGCGACGAGGACGAGCCGCTGCTGGCCAACTGCGACTTCACCGACCTGCTGGCCCTGGGCGACGCCGGTTCGGTGGAGGTCGCGCGCACCTGGCGCCCGCGCACCCCGGCCGAGCGGCTGCGGGTGCCGATCGGGGTCGGCGAGGACGGCTCGCCGGTCATGCTCGACCTGAAGGAGGCCGCGCAGGACGGCATGGGCCCGCACGGCCTGTGCGTCGGCGCGACCGGTTCGGGCAAGTCCGAGCTGCTGCGCACGCTGGTGCTGGGGCTCGCGGTGACCCACTCCTCGGAGTCGCTGAACTTCGTCCTCGCCGACTTCAAGGGCGGCGCGACCTTCGCCGGCATGTCCGGCCTGCCGCACGTCGCCGCCGTCATCACCAACCTCGCGGACGACCTCACGCTCGTCGACCGCATGCGCGACTCCATCACCGGCGAGCTGCAGCGCCGCCAGGAGCTGCTGAAGTCCGCCGGCAACTACGCCAACATGCACGACTACGAGAAGGCCCGGGCCGCGGGCGCGCCCCTGGAGCCGCTGGCCTCGCTCGTCCTGGTGATCGACGAGTTCAGCGAGCTGCTGACGGCCAAGCCCGACTTCATCGACATGTTCATCCAGATCGGCCGCATCGGCCGGTCGCTGGGCGTGCACCTGCTGCTGGCCTCGCAGCGCCTGGAGGAGGGCCGGCTGCGCGGCCTGGAGACGTACCTGTCGTACCGCATCGGCCTGCGCACCTTCTCCGCCGCCGAGTCCCGTACGGCACTGGGCGTGCCGGACGCGTACCACCTGCCGACCGTGCCCGGCTCGGGCTACCTGAAGTTCGGCACGGACGAGATGACGCGGTTCAAGGCCGCCTACGTCTCCGGCCCGTACCGCACCGCCGCCGCCGGCGCGGCCGAGGGCGGGGACCTGCCCGTCGAGCGGCGGCCGGTGCTGTTCACCGCGGCGCCCGTGCCCGTGACGTACGCCGCGCCGCCAGCCGAGCCGACCCGGGCGGACGAGGGCTCCCCCGACTCGATGCCCGACACCGTCCTCGACGTCGTCGTGCGCCGGCTGGAGGGCCAGGGCCCGCCCGCCCACCAGGTGTGGCTGCCGCCGCTGGACAAGGCGCCCTCCCTCGACCAGCTGCTGCCCGCCCTCGCCGAGACCCCGGGCCGCGGGCTGACCGCGCCGGAGTACCCGCGCCAGGGCCAGCTCGTGGTGCCGCTCGGCGTGGTCGACAAGCCCTTCGAGCAGCGACGCGACGTGCTCTACCGCGACTTCTCCGGGGCGGCCGGCCACATGCTGGTCGTCGGCGGCCCGCGCTCGGGCAAGTCCACGCTGCTGCGCACGCTGGTCGCGTCCTTCGCGCTCACGCACACGCCCGCCGAGGTGCAGTTCTACGGCCTGGACTTCGGTGGCGGCGGCATGAGCGCGATCGCCGGGCTCCCCCACGTCGGCGGCGTCGCCTCCCGCCTCGACCCCGAACGCGTACGCCGTACCGTCGCCGAGGTCGCGGGCATCCTCGCCCGCCGCGAGGAGTACTTCCGGGCGCACGGCATCGACTCCGTCGCCACCTACCGGCGCCGCCGCGCGGCCGGCGACTTCGCCGACCAGGGCTGGGGCGACGTCTTCCTGCTCATCGACGGCTGGGCCGCGTTCAAGCAGGAGTACGAGCTCTTCGAGGGCGTCGTCGCGGACATCGCCTCCCGGGGCCTGGGCTACGGCATCCACGTCGTGGTGACCGCCTCCCGCAACATGGAGGTCCGCCCCGCCCTGAAGGACCAGCTGCTGGGCCGCCTCGAACTGCGCCTGGGCGACACCATGGACTCCGAGTTCGACCGCAAGGTCGCCGCGAACGTGCCCGCCGGCGTGCCCGGCCGCGGCCAGCTGCCGGAGAAGCTGCACTTCATGGCCGGCCAGCCGCGCATCGACGGCGGCGACGACCCCGCCACCATGACGGACGCCACCGCCGCCCTGGTCGCGGCCGTCGACGCCGCCTGGACCGGCCCGCACGCACCGCGCGTACGCCTCCTGCCGCGCACGCTGCGCGCCGACGAGCTGCCCAAGGGCTTCGAGTTCCCGGAGCGGGGTGTGGCCATCGGCATCGACGAGACGGCGCTGGAGCCGGTCTTCGTCGACTTCGAGACCGACCCCTTCTTCCTCGTCCTCGGCGAGAGCGAGTCCGGCAAGACGGCCGTGCTGCGGCTGCTGGCCAAGCAGATCGCCGAACGGTACGGACCGGACGAGGCGAAGATCGTCGTCGGCGACTACCGGCGCTCGCTGCTGGGCGCCGTCCCCGAGACCCACCTGCTGGAGTACGCGCCCCTCGCCTCGGCCCTGACCGTCCACGCGGAGGCCCTCAACGGCCTGATGCAGCGACGCGCGCCCAAGTCCGACGTCACGCCGCAGCAGCTGCGCGATCGCAGCTGGTGGACCGGCCCGCGGTTCTTCTTCTTCGTCGACGACTACGAGCTCGTGGCCGCCGGCAGCGGCAACCCGCTGTCCGTCCTGACGGAGAACCTGCCCTTCGCCCGGGACATCGGCATACGGTTCGTCATCGCCCGCAACTCGGCGGGCGCCTCGCGCTCGATGTTCGAATCCTTCATGCAGCGGATCAAGGAACTCGGCGCCCAGGGCATCGTCCTGTCCGGCGACCCCGCCGAGGGCGACCTCCTCGGCGGCGTCCGCCCCCGCCCGATGCCCCCGGGCCGCGGCGTCTTCGTCTCCCGCAAGCGCGGGACGCCGCTGGTGCAGGTGGGATGGCTGCCGGAGGTGACGGCGGACTGACGAGGGACTGACGGCGGAGGAGTGACGGCGGACTGACGGCGGAGGGGTGACGGCGGGGCCGGCTCCGGGCGCGTCACCGGGGCGCGGGGCGCCGGAAACCGATACTGCGCGTGTGAACGGTACGTCGCCCGAGGACAACAAGAGACTGGTCCGCCGCTTCTACGCGGAGATCGACCGGGGCAACATCGACGCCCTGGACGAGCTGGTCGCGGAGGACTACGTCGACCACTCTCCCCCGCCACTCCCGGGCCTCGGCCCGGGCCGTGCGGGCCTGAAACGGGCGTTCCGCCTGTTCTGGGAAGCGACGCCGGGCACACACGAGATCCAGGACCAGGTGGCCGAGGACGACAAGGTCGTCACCCGCCTGCTCTGCCGCGGCACCCACGAGGGCGACCTGCCGGACATCCCGGCGACGGGCAACGCCCTGAGGATGACGGCGACGGTGATCCACCGCATCGAGGGCGGCAGGCTGGTGGAGAAGTGGTCGGACAAAGACATGCTGTCGTTCCTGCAGCAGCTCGGGGTGATTCCGCCGCTGCCGGGCAGCTGAGGGGCCGCCGGCCGACCGCGAGGCGGACAGGAATCAGCCAAGAGATCCACAAGGGTGGTGCCCCACGGGCGCCACCCTTGTTAGGTTCGAACGCGCGAATGTTTGTTGTCGTACACGGGGGTTGGACATCGTGACGTTCGAGGAAGAGTGGGCCGGTTTGCGCGCGGAAGCGCAGTCGCGGATGCGATTGAACGGCGTACCGGGACCGGTCGGAGCTCCCGACCTGAAGACGTCGGCCGCGAAGAAGAAGGCGGCGGTCTCCGCGCTGGAGCAGCACGTGGAGCCGGACACGCAGGCGGCCGGCAAGCTGATGGACGAGACGTCGGAGGCGGCGGCCAAGGGCTTCCACGACTGGGCGACCGGCGCCGGCATCACCGAGGCCCTGAAGGGCTGGCGCGCGTCCGTGAAGTCCCTCCAGTCCCGTCTGGCCGCGGAGAAGTCGGCACTGAGCCAGACGCACCACCTGCTGACGGGGGCGGACCTGCAGCTGGGCGGCCAGTTCGGGCTGCTGAGGCCGCTGCCTGCCGCGCCGCAGAGCCCCGGCTCCGGGCACTGAGGGGACGAACCGTAACCATGCTCACGTACCACCAGGTCCTGACAGCGGACCTGGGCCTGTTGACGACCGCGGCGGAACAGTGGGACGCGGCGGCGAAGAAGTTCGACTCGGTCCTCAAGACCTACGACAGCGACGTCAAAAGCATCACCACGGACGGCTCCTGGAGCGGCCAGGCCCACATCGTCGCCCAGCCGAGCATGCAGCAGACGCACACGGAGCTCGCGTCGGCGGCCAAGGAGGCCCGTGCGATCGCCTCGCTGCTGCGGGACGCGCACACGCACTTCACGGAGCTACGAGGGAAGCTGAAGGCGGCGGTGGCCGAGGCCGAGAAGGCCGACATGAAGATCGACGACCAGGGCCGTGCCACGGCGACGGTGCGCAACGATCCGGCGGCCACCCACGACCCGGACTACCGCGCCCAGAGCGCGAAGATCGCCGAGGCGGAAGCGTCCTGGACCCGGCACATAGCCGAGTTCGTCCAGGCCTTCGACGACGCGGACCAGGGCGTGAAACTGGCCCTGACGGCTGCCGTACAGGACACCACTCCCCTGGACGGCCTGGGCGGCTTCAACGCCAACGCCGAGGGCGACATCGAGAAGGTCGAGGTCCGGGAGGCGACGAACCTGGCCGACAAGCTCCGGTCGGGGAAGCACCTCAGCACCCAGGAACTCAACGAAATGCAGTGGCTCCTACGGGACGTGGGCCACGACGAGCAGTCGAGCCGGACGTTCCTGGACAACATCGGCCCGGACGGCACGATCGAGCTGGCCAACAAGCTGAACGGCCTGGCCTACGACAGCGACAAGGGCCACCAGCGCACCTATCTGAACATCGAATCCGGCATCGCCGGAACCATCGCCACCGCCACAGCGGACCCGCGCTCGTCGTTCTACGGCAAATGGCGCGAGGGCCTGCGGAGCGCAGGCGAGAAGAACTTCGGCAAGAAGACGGACCCCCTGTACGGCTACCAGACGTTCGTGGGCCTGATGGAACAGGGGAAGGGCCGCTACAGCGGAACGTTCCTCAACGACCTGGGCGACGACATCATCGCCACCGAGAAGAAGCACGAGGGAATCTGGACCCAGTGGACGGCCCCCCGCGCCGGCGTCGCGAGCGACCCCCTCGACCATCTGCTCGGCGTCATGAGCAGAACCCCGGACGCCGCCACGTCCTTCCTCGACCCCGGCACGGACGGGAAGAACGGGCACCTCAAGTACTTGCTGAAGGAACGGGAGTGGCCGCGGATCGCCCTCAACGGCCCCGGGGCGCTCATGTTCATGGACGACCCGACGAGCAAGGCGGGCCTGGGTGCGGCGCTGGAAGCCGCCGCAACGGGCCACGAACCGGGCACCAAGCACACACTCGGCGGACACACCGAGGCCCAGGCCCGGGTCATGCACGACACGATCCGAGTACTCAATTCGGACGGCCACGGCGACAAGCTGCCGGCGAACCTGCGCAGCCCGCTGGGCAACATGCTCGCCGACTACACCGGTGACACGCACCAGATCCTTTCCCGCACCCGCGAGGACTACAAGGTCTCCGGCGAGGAAGGCAAGGTCTGGGAGGACGGCGGCGTCGTCCACATGGCTGTCGGCAAGGACGACCTCGTACGGGTCATGCGCGGCGTGGCGGACGACCCTGCCGCATTCGCCCGCATGTACAACGCCGAACGCCAATACGCCGCGGACACCTTGTCGAGGGTCCCCTTCAACGGTGATCCCGACACCCGTGCCGCAGTCATCGAAGCAGCGTCGTCCGCCTACGGCTTCTACGACGGAATCAGCTCCGACGTCGTCTTCGACAAACGGGACAAGGCAATCCAATGGGCGAGAGACGTGAGCCACGCCGTGACGGGTACCTCGGGTGCTCTGCTGAACTTCATCCCGGCTGACGTCGCCGAGGGCGTCCCCATGCCCAAGGGCGTGAAGGTGGGAGCCGACGCCCTCAACCGGATCACCGACTTCACCATGTACGAGTGGACGAAGGAACAGATCAGTGAGGCCAGTGCCGCCGCCGGCGCGGAGAACCGCGCCAAGTTCAACCACGGCCAGCGCCAAGTCGACAGCCTCGTCGTCGAATGGGGCAGGGTGAACGGACACGACCCCAACGAAGGGGTCATACGCCACCTGGTCGGATCCGGCCAGGAGCGGCACAACAGCGCTCGGGACGAAGCCTTCATCTCCTTGGACCGGGAAAAGTAAAGTGAACCGACGACGTGCGGTCACCGCATCGGTGGCCCTGATATGCGCTGTGGTACTGATCTCCGCGGGCTGGTTCTACTTCTCCGGGGCGTACGACCGCTGGAGCGACGGCAGGTCTTTGGCCGAGGCCTGTGACGGTGCGCTCGACGCCGGCGAGGTACGCGCGGCGCTGGGCAGCGACGCCCTACGAGGAGGTGCCGGCCAACCGGACCTCCTCACGGATGGCGAGACCGGCCGCATCACGATCTGCCGGGTCAAGGACCGGATCAGCGGTCAGGCGGTCGATGTGGACGTCCACTGGGGATCCCGGATGACAGCCGCTGCTACCGCACTGCGGCACCGGTTCGTCAAGGACCCCAGGATCGCGGCGGTTCCCGTCGGCAACGGCTGGCACGGCGCCGTGGTCTCGGACGACGGGGAACTCTACGGGGCCGTGGAGCTCGCCTGCAGCAACAAACGCGGCGAGAGCCTCATCGTCAACCTGCACACCCGGGAGAACACGAAGGATCCCGATCAGCGACGGAACGTCGCCCGGCTGGCCACCAGCGCCGCACGTTCCGCGGCACAGCACTACGACTGCGCGTCCCAGCCCGGGAAACCTGTTGAGCGGATCTCACCGGACCCGGTCCGGCACCCGGTGCCGCTCACCCAGACCAAGGGGACGTGCGCGGTCGTCGTGCGCGATGCGGAACCGGCGAAGAAGGCCGGTGCCGTCTCGGTGGCGGAGGCACCGACCGATCCGGACACCCCGGCGGAGGACTGCTACCTGCGCAATGCCGAGGGAATGGGGCTCTACCGGCTCACCGCCCTGTACGGGAACTTCGCGAACGGCCCCCGCCACGGCAGCGAACGCGACCTGGCCGGGGATTCCGGATTCGGGGAAGGAGCCCGTTACGGCTACGCCACCGCGGCCTGCCCCCGGGACAAGGAACGATCCCTCTACGTGATCACGGCCCCCGTGTGGACGAACCGCTCCCCCGACTCCGAATTCGCCCACGCCGCGCTCAAGGCCTTCGCCGAGGAATCCGCCAGGAATCACGGCTGCACCGACGTGCGAATGCCCTGATCGGCCGGTGCGAGTGCGGCGCAGGATCGGCCCCGGCTCCTCCCTGTCGACCTGGACCACGACGAACCCGTGGGTGGGGGTCTCCCCTGTGCACCGGCAATGGACCTGCCCGATGTTGCCGGGTTCCGGTGTTGCGCACCGACCGTCCCCAAGGGGGTGCGCGCCGTCGTGGGTGGTGTGCGCCTGGATCACGGTGCGCGCGGCCCGAGAACTGGTTGCGCACGGGTCTCCCACCGCCACTGCCGCCCTCTTCGGCTGGCGGGTGGTCCCCCGTCCCGTGCCCTTCCTCGACTAGAGCAGATGGTCGAGGTCGCCGCGCTTGGCGGCCTCCACGAAGTCGCGCAGGGCGCCAGGTGTCGTGACGACCAGTTCGCCGGGGCGGGCGGTTTCTCTCAGCACGGGGGTGCCGTCGGTGGTGTGGCCTATCTGGATACAGGCGTTGCCGCCGCCCGCGCAGTACGGGGCTTGCCAAGTGATCTCGGACATTCGCTGCCTCTCAGACTTCCTTCGCGATCGCATGGATCATCTCGCGGGACTTCTCCGGAGAAAGGGCCTTGTGCTCCGCCCTCTTGAACAGACCTCGGTAGTTCTCGAGATGCTGGTCAGCTGTGAGGAAGACCGTTGTGTGAGCGGCGTCCAGCTGAACCGTGTCCAGCTGCGGGACCGCCCCGTGGGCGTAGAAGATGGTCTGCCCGGCTCCCGGGAAACCGCCGGCCGCGAACGGCAGGACCCGGATCCAGACGTTCTCTTGCTCGCTCACCCCCAGCAGATGGTTCAGCTGGTTGGCCGCTGCTCTCCGTCCGCCGAACTGCATCCGCAGCGCAGCCTCGTGAATGAACGCTTCGAACCGAGGGGGATCGGGTTGGCGCAGCACTGCTTGTCGCCTCAGGCGGTGAGCGACCCGAAGTTCCACCTCGTCGGCCGGCAGCGGCTGGATCGCCTCGTCGAAGATGGCGCGCGCGTGCTCCTCTGTCTGCAGCAGGCCGGGGATGTGCACGCTCGAAGAAGTACGCATCCGGCGCGTGTGGTGTTCGAGCTCGGCGATGTCCAGGTAGCCCGGTGGTAGGGCGCCTCGGTACTCCTCCCACCACCCCTTGTCCCGTTCGTCGGTCAGAGCCACCAGTGCATCGACGAAGCCCTGGTTCGAGCAGCCGTAGTTGCACACCAGCGTCCGCAGGCGGCCGGGAGTGATGCCCACGCGCCCTGCCTCCAGGTGGCTGACCTGGTAAGCCTTGATGTTGACGAGAGCACCGGCCTCTTGCGCACTCATCCCCGCCGCCTCGCGCAGCTTGCGCAACTCAAGGCCCAGGCGCCGCTGCCTCTGTGTGGGATGACTCCTCGACGGCATCCGACCTCCTCGCGATCTGTGCGCAGCATGCCGCGCCGAGTGCCACCCCGTCCACCGACAGGGTTGTCTTTCCAGACAAGGTTGTCTGGCTGGTTCTCGCCCCCTACAGTCGGTGATGCACCGCTCACACGCGGCTGAAGCCGGAAGTGCACCGCGTGCGCGTGCCCTCACTTCCCTGGGGAGGGTGTGCCACGCCCAGGGAGGCAAGCCACCGGCACATCGTCCGCGTACCGAACGCCGCACTCGCCATCGCGCTTGGAGTGAACGCGCATGAGCAACAGCACTGTCTTCCTGCCGGACCCGCCGGGTCCGGAGGCGGCCGCCCGGCCGTCCCCGGCCACCTTCAACTACTCCGTCGGCCTGCCCGGCGGCGCCTACTGCGTCAGACCCGCCCGCACACTCGTGCGGCAGGTGCTGCGCGACCACGGCTTGGCCGAACTCGCCGAACTCGGCACGTTCGCCGTCTCCGAACTGCTCGCCCACGCCAACTCCTTCACGCCGGACCGCGGTCTCCACCTCTCGATGCGGTGGCGCTTCGGCGTCCTGAGACTCGTCGTCTTCGACGAACACCCCACACACCCGGCGTCCGCCGCCCCCTTGTGCCGGGAACGGCGACGGGAGGCGCTGTCCCTGCTGGACATGATCACCGCCGCGTGCGGCGGCATCTGCGGACTGGCGGAGTTGGGCCCGCCGCTGTACGGGAGCAAGGTGTGGGTCGTCCTGCCACGGGAGGCGGGTGAGCTGTATGCCGCACTCTGACTCCGAGGACGTCGCACGCTCACTGCGCGAGGAACTGGCGCGCCGCGGCATCACATTGCCGTCGCTCGGCGTGGAGCGGGCCGTCACGGGAGCCGAGCTGATCCAGCTTGGGCGGGCGCGGCCGGATGTCGTTCAGCGCCTGGTCGAGGCGCTACGGGAAGTTCATACCGGCTGAGCATGCACATGGGGTGGGCAACCGGTGACGGTGGCCCACCCCATGACGCCATTGCCGCTGGTTACATCAGCCGCCGTGGAAGAGGCCTGCTGCCTTGCGGTCCGTGGCCTGGTACTGGGTGCTGCCGTGCTCGATCTTCTCGGCGACGTCCTTAAGAACACTATGGATGTGCTCTGCCCGGGCGTGCCACTGCTTGCTGGCCGCCTGCATCATCTGCTGGGCCTCACCCTGCCAGCCGTGCGTGACCTTCTCGACCGAAGCCCAGATGGCCTGGAGCTGGCTGTCCAGCAGCGCAGACGCCGACCTGATCTCGGCTGCCGTGTGACTCAGCCCGCTGTACTGAACCTTCAGAATTCCGTCGTTGGACATCCGTCCCCCACTCGTCTCAGATCTTCAGTGATTGGTTTCCGCTTGGAGCCAGCAACTCAGTACTCGTGGATCTTGCTGTCGAGGCCGGCACTGAGACCCGTCTGCGTGCTGTTCGCGGCGAGGTGACCCCCAGCAGCTCCACCGTTCACATCGATGCTCTTGAAGCTGGAGACGACGGCTTCCTCATTGGCGTGGCTGGACTTGCGCGTAAGGGCCACGGCATCGTGAATGCCGTCGAGAAGCCGGCGGAGCGCGTCGTGGTCGTCGTTCAGCTGCATCTGAGCGGTGGTGAATGCCTGGGCGGCTCGCCCCTCCCAAGCGGGCTTGACCTGCTCAACGGCGTTGACCAGGCTCTTCAGGTTCGCCGACATTGCGGCGCTGGCCTCTTTGAGGCTGTTTTCGAACGCGGTAAATGCCGCATCTTCAATCTTCTGGATGTCCGAGGACATAATTCACCATCCCCCATGAGTTGTCGGCGAGTTGAATCGCCCTGAATTCACGCTCCGCAATCTAGCCGACCGGCCCATTGCCTGCTGACCAGTGCGGAGGGGTTCTGTTGCGGCGTCGCACCAGCACGATCGCGGTGACGGCGGCGACCACGACGATCGCTGCGCCTGCACCGACACTCAACCAGACGGTGCTGACTTCGCTCTTCTCGCTACTGTTCTGCACCGCGGGGCGCTGCGCGCCCTGGGCCGACGGCTTGGATTCACTCGAAGGCGTCGGCGCGGCACCGGCCAGCAACGGGTTGACGTCGGCTGGGCCGGGGTCCCCCTCCCCGTCCAGGATGACCTTGCGCGGGCGGACGATACCGTAGCCGATGTAGGGGCTCGGGATCTTGCCGGTGGTCGGTTTGCCTGCGGTGTCCAGCATGACGCGCAGCACTTGGTTGTTCGTCCAGTCCGGATGCTTCGCCCAGATGAGTGCGGCGGAGGCGGAGGCGAGGGCGGTGGCGGGGCTGGTGCCCCGAGTCGGGCAGAAGCCGGAACTCTCCTTGCACCGGCCGGGAATCTCGTCCCCGGGCGCCGCGAGGGCCACGTGACTTGCACTGTTCGACCACTTCGTGACCGTACTGGTTCTGTCAATGGCTCCGACTGACACCACTCCGGGTACGGCTGCAGGGTAATTCGTCGGATTTCCCTTGTCGCCGTCGTTGCCTGAGCCCGCGAAGATCAGACTGCCTTTCCCCAACGCATAGTCCACTGCGGCCGCTGTCTGCTTACTTCGATCCGGAGATGCAGCACCGGCAAGGGACACATTGATGACACGTGCACCGTGGTCCGCGGCGTAGCGGATACCTCTTGCGATGAGGGGATCCATCGAGTCGGCCAAGCCCAAACCTGAGGCACGGACGGGCAGGATCTTCGCTCCAGGTGCGAGGCCCTGGACGCCTCCCTCTGCGCCAGTGCCGGAGATGAGCGCAGCCATCCGCGTCCCGTGACCGTCTCGGTCCGTTGTTGGGGTGTCCCTGTTGGGGTCGGGTGACACGTCCGTGCCTGGCAGTACCTGCCCCTGCAGCTCCGGCGACGAGCTGTCCACGCCCGAATCGACGACAGCGACAGTCACGCCCGCCCCGCGGCTGACCTTCCACATGTCTTCGGCCTGCATGGCGTCGAGATACCACTGCCGGGACCGCACTCCGTCGGCGGCAGCACTGGGTGCGGCGAGGGCAAGGCAGGTCACACCGGCTGTGAGAACCGACATGGCCTGTGCAGAACCTCGCCGCATCCTGCCAAGAGTGTGGGGCATGCGTGAAGCGTCTCCTCGTGGTGCAGGCTGCCAATGCATCAGTCGATGACAGGCGGGACGGTATCCCGCCTTCCGCGTGTCCAGGTCTCCTCGTCCTCCGTCAGATAGTCAGGACGCGACGTCTGCTGGCGCCGTCCACCACCGGCCGGAGCTGTTCCCGCATGAGGCAGTACACCTGATGATTGGTGGTCGCGCACAAGACCTGATCCTCCTGGCGTGAAACCCGAGCGCCCTGCCGTCTGGGCCGCGGGAACAGCACCGACCGGTCCACCCGGCGTCAAGAACTTGCGCTGCCCGGAACCGGTGTACCCGCCAGGGACACCGCTCGCGGCCGCACCCGGAACGCTTCCCATTCCCACGGGCCCGCGGTTGACCAGGCCGCCTTCCTCCCCGACCACCGTTCCGCGCGGCAACCGTGGCGCACCTGCCCCGGGACCTGTCCGGTTGGGCAGACCGCCCGCGATCCCATCACTCGTGCCCGGCCGCGGGAGCCCCTCGCCCCGGGGTACAGAGAGGCCGTACTGCGGCTCCCTTGCACCCGTGGTTCCTCGGACGGGTCCGGGGGCGCCGCCGGCGCTGACGGGCCAGGCTGGAACACTGCGACCCGGGCCGACCGGCCCGGGCGGCATACTCACTTCGGGTTGACGCCCTCGCGGCGCATCACCTGCATGGGGAGGAATCCCCTGAGCGGTGACGGGATTTGCAGGCTGGACAACGCCGGTCGAGTCGATGGTCGTGCCGGAAATCGACGCACCCACCGGCGCGCCACTGACACTCGCATGTCCCAGGGCCGGCGAATTACCAGCCCCCTCGGGCGACTGATGGCTCGCAGGCACAGCACCTGGTGGTATCCCGGCCCCACCAGCAGACCGGTACCCCCCAGTCGCACTCGGGTTGCCCCCTGCGCTCCCGGTGGGTGTGCCGGACTCGTACGGCCTGTCCGACATCTCATCGATGGAACCACCGAGGTTCGGCAACACAAACCGCGGCTCCTCCAGCTTCCCCAGATCCGCACCCGCCGTCGTGTAGTACGAGTCCACCAGCCGCATCGCGTCCACCGCCGCCTGGCGGTCCTTCTCCGCGGCGGCCATGCGTGCCTTCTCCTTCTCCGCATCCACGAGGCACGGCGAAGTGCTGGGCTTGGGCATGTGGGACTGGGCCTTGGCGAGGCCCTCCGCCGCCTTGGTCATCACCGCGCCGGCGGACGACGTGTAGTGGGCGAGCTTCGTGGTCTGCATGACCATCTGCTCGCCCCATTTGCGGAACGCGTCGCCGCCCTCGCCTTCCAGCTTGACGCGGGCCACGTGGTCCTTGAGGTCGTTGCTGATGGCGTCCAGATCACCGAAGGCATCCTGCAGTGCCTTGCCGACCGCGGCCAGGCGGTCCGGCTTGCCGTTCGCCACCATTTCGTAGAGCTCTGCGTGGCTCTTGCCCTGGAACTCGCTCTCCGACATTCCGTTCGCCTCCCCTACAGGCCCGTTCCGGCGGTTCCGGCTTCGTCCTTCGCCGGCGGCGGCGTGCCGCCCTTGCCGGTCAGC
Source organism: Streptomyces sp. NPDC049585 (assembly GCF_040675615.1). Classification (NCBI taxonomy): domain Bacteria; kingdom Bacillati; phylum Actinomycetota; class Actinomycetes; order Kitasatosporales; family Streptomycetaceae; genus Streptomyces; species Streptomyces sp. NPDC049585. Next base: position 26,877 of record NZ_JBFAPE010000017.1, read on the forward strand.
TGGCGCTCGTACTCTCCCGCCCGCTTCTGGATCGCGCGCATGCGCGCCGCTTCGTCGGCGTCGACGCCGTCGTAGCCGCGTTCGGCGATGACGGCGGCGAGGCCCATGGCCTCGACCTGGTCGCCGAACTGCTTGGAGAGCAGTTCCAGCCGGGCGTGCACCTTGTCGTAGAGCGCGGCGAGTTGCTGTGCCGAGCCGAAGTTCTGGCCGAACGTCTGCGGAGGGACCTTCTGGTCGCCGATCGTCTTCGGCGAGGCCGAGGACTTCTCCAGCTTGGCCAGTGCCTCGTCGATGCGGTTCTTGAACGTCGTCAGCGTTTCGGCTTCTTTGGCCAGGTGGCCGTTGCCCGAGGGCGTCGAGGCCTGGCCGGCCGAGTCGCGCGTATTCACCGAATCCTCCCCCATGTGGCGCCGCTTGCTGCGGTGCGGCGCTTACAGCACTCTAGCCACTCGTGTTGCGCGGCCCCACCGGGATAGCGTCAACTTCTCTTGATGGCATAGACAACCGGCGCCTCACCTGGTGGCTGTGACAGCCACCACCACCTCGCTGTCGCGGGATTCCAGTCCGCCCTCGTTGACCAGCAGCAGCCGGCCCCGCTGGAGATGCGCCGTGGCGCTCTGGCCGTGCGCCAGGTGCCATTCGGCAGTTCGCAGGTCGGGAGAGTGCCGGACCGTTGCGGCCAACTTGCCCGTGGCGGCCGCGACGGAGGTCAGTTCACCCACACGCTCGGGGGTTGCGGGGATGTAAACGGCGACATGCCCACCGTTCACGGCGACAGGCAGAGCGGTCCTGTTGGCATCGGCCTTGTAGGTCCAGCGCTCTCGCCCCGTGCCGAGGTCGTACGCCGTCGTCGCTCCCTTGCCGGCGATGTAGGCGATGTCTCCGTTGATCAGGTACTCGGGGCACCTGCTCATCGACGACGAGCATTCAAGGCCTGCGTGGTCTCGCCGCAGTTCGATGCGGGAACGTTCCTTCCCATTCTCGTCTTCGAGGGTCACCAGGTGAGCACTGTGGGCCGTGGTGTCACGGAGCAGGAGGACGACGGGGTGAGCGGACAGCATGCCTTCGACGCTCTCTCCCTTGACGCCCTGCCATGACCAGCGGGGACGCTCAGGGGACTTCGGGTCGAACGCACGGACCACAGGAGGCTGGCCTTCGCAAGAGCGCTGGATCAGGAACTGGGTTCCACCGATTGTTCCGGTTTCGCCGCACGGGGCTTCGCCTGGCAGTGCGGCTGCGACTTTCCCGTCGGAAAGCCGGAACGCCTTGCCGCCCGAGGCCCAGGCGATCAGCCCGATTCCACCGCTCACGGAAACCGTTGCCGGAACCCGCCTCTTGGCCCGCCGGAAATCGTCCGCTGCCGGGCCATCCGGAGCGGATGCCGCAACGCGGTCCGACCAGAGCTGCACACCGCGCTCGATGTCGACGGCGACGACGGTGTCGCACATGCCATCTATCTCGACTGCGAGGAACACACGGCCCTCGTCGCTGTCCCGGGACGCGGCACAGAGCGTACCGCTCAGAACCAGGGACCACTGCTTCGTTCCGGACCTCAAGTCGTACGACGTCACCATGTCGGGTTCCGGCTTGACCACCGTCGTTGCGGTGAACCAGACGCCCGGCGCGTAGTCGGAGTTCTTCGACGGTTCGGTACGGGCCGTCTTCTTCCAGGCCAGAGAGCCTGCCGCCGCTCCTCCGTCCCTGTTCTTCGACGGCTTCGTGTCGTTTCCGGACGCGTTCCAGAGCAGATACGTTCCGCAACCTGCGACCAGCAAGGCTATCGCCAGGATAATTCCCCAGGTCCGGGCAGGGCCTAGCGGTTTCGACATCAAGTACATCCCATCGGTTCCAGAAGGACGGCAGTCAGGTCAGCTGAACGACATGAGCACATACGACGGCGACGACACGAGTGACGGCGCAATATAGAACCTGCCGTTTTCGAAGTAGACATCGCCCAAGTAGGCCGCCCGCGCTTCTTCCTGCGCACTCTCCGCCGGCAGAACCTTGACAACCGTCGCCGCTCCGTTGCGGGGATCAAGAGTCACAAGCTTGCCGCCCTCGTCGTTCTGAGCTGCCTGGTAGACGAGTGGTTTGCCGTCGAGGAGCCTCACCGGTCTGCTGACCCGTTGCCCACCCGCTTCGCTTTCCCAGCGTTTCTCTCCGGTTGCCAGGTCGACGGCGAGGATCTTGTTCGCACGAGCGTCTCCTGCGGTGGCCTTGTCCTGTGTGAAGAGGTAGGCCGTGTCGTTGCCGAAGGCAGCGTCCGATGCGTTTCCGTTGCCCGTGAGAGTGATCCTGGCCCTGGTCCGCCCCTCCCCGCTGACGCTGATCAGGTCGGTCGATCCGTCACCGTCAACCGTTTTGCCGACCGAGATCACCGCGGGATCCACGGAAGGAATGCCCCTGATCTCCAGGCCGTCAGGGACCTTCCAGGTCCACTCCTCCTTCCCGGTACCCGCATCGAGACGCTGCACGAACATGCGTCCACCAGGGCATTTGAGGGCCGCCAGGACAGCCTTGCCATTGGTGGAATTCCGGTACTCCATACAGTCCCTGTCCGCCGTGCGCTTCGGATGAGCGAGAACCTTTCCGTCAGCAGCAGCGAAGGTGACCGAGTCCTCGGCGGACAGCACCTTGACGGTCTCTCCCAGGACGACAGCCTGTGGCCGGAAGTACCCCTTGGTCCTGTCGTCCTGCGTCGGCAGGTTGCTGTCCCACTTCGGACGGCCGGCCTTGAGGTCGACAGCCATGACGTTCGAACAATCCGTGCCGTTCTTGGTGTAGACGAGGGCGGCCACATCGTGCGTGGCCCTACGCGAAGCGGTGCACAGCTCACCCGGAAGCGAAACGTTCCACTGCTGCTTGCCGTGCACGACGTCGTACGCGGTGACGTCGTGTGCCCGGGCACGGATCACGTTGCCGCCGGCAAACCAGGTGGGCCACTGTTCGGCCTTGGTGCTGCCGTCACCCTTCTCCGGGTTGCTCGCAACCCAGTCCAGCTGGGCGTTACGTCGTCCTGTCTCCGGCGGCTTCGCCTGCGGCGTGCCGCCGCCACCGCTGCCACCGCCGTCGCCGCGACCCCACAGCCACCAGCCACCTCCGCCGAGGGCGGTGAGGAGGAGGGTCAGGGCGAGGGCGATGAGCAGGGCCTTGCGGCGGGCGCCCGTGCCGGGCGGTGGGGGTGGGGGTGCTGCCGGGCCGAAGGGGGGCGGGGGTGGGCCGAAGCCCTGGTGGGGCGCTGGAGGTATGGGAGGTTGAGTCATAGGGGGACGCCTTTTCGTCCGGGGATGGTGGGGTGTGAAACGGGAGCGTGGCCGAACTCCCGCGCGCAGTGGCCGGGGATTGCTAGCGTCGGCGCGAGTGCCCGTATCCGTACTGTCGGACGACCGGAAGAGGAGCCCTGCGCGGTGGCCACTGAAGAAGAGAAGGAAGCGCTGTACGCCATGGACATCTCGGGCGCGGAGTGGATCAGTGCGCCCGGGGACACCTCGGACGAGCGGGTGGAGATCGCGTACCTGGAGGGTGGTGCGGTGGGGATGCGGTCGGCGGCCGATCCGGGCACCGTGCTGCGGTACACCGCCAGCGAGTGGGAGGCGTTCGTGCTCGGTGTCCGGGACGGGGAGTTCGACATCGAGGTGTGAGGCGGGGCGTCCGCTCACCAGGGGGCGCTGATCGCGAGGACCATGCCTGCCTGTTCGTCGGCGAACTGTCCGTCGTTGACGAGGAGCAGGCGGTCGTCGACCAGGCGGGGGAAGCCGTCGATGCGGCTCATCATGGCCTCGTTCTTGCGGTCCTTGGCCGTGTCGGAGTGCTCGACCGTGCGGACGGCCTTGCCGGTGGCCGTGTCCAGGTAGGCGATGCGGCCGCGGCGTTCGGGGGTGGCGACGGTGTACGCGGCCACGCGGCCGCCGTGCACCGCCACCGGGATGGTGTAGCGGTTGGCGTCGGCCTTGTACGTCCAGCGCTCCTTGCCGGTGGCCAGGTCGTAGGCCATGGTGACGCCCTTGCCGGAGACGTAGAGGGAGTCCTTGTCGGCCAGCACGCCCGTGCAGCCGGAGTCGGCGAGGAAGCAGGAGCCCAGCTGCCAGAAGCTGTTGTAGGGGACGCGCGTCTTCTCCTTGCCGCTGTCCGGGTCCAGGACGACGAAGTCGTACCGGGCGTCGGGGCCGCCCTTGCCCGGTGCCTGGGCGAGGACGAGCGGGTTGGTGGAGATGATGGACAGGAAGCCGTCGCGGCGCGGGAGCTTGGTCGTCCACTTGGGCTTGTCGAGGTTCTTCGGGTCCAGGGAGCGGATCGTGATCTCGCCGTCGGACTTGAAGTCGCAGTAGGTGATGGCGATCAGGCGTGCGCCGCCGGCGCTGTCGACCATCTCGCAGGCCTTGCGCTTGATGGATCCGACGCGCTTGCCGTCGGAGAGGCGGCGGGTCTGTTCGCCGGCGCCCCAGGTGGCGTAGAGGTGGCCGTCGTGGACGGCGAGTTCGAGGGCGGCCTTGAGCCACTTGTCGGGCTTGAGGGCCTCCGCCTCGTCCTTGTCGTCGACGAGGAGCTCCTCCCACTTGCGCTTGCCGTCGCGCAGGTCGAAGGCCATCAGGCGGGCGCAGACGCCCTCGTACTCGACGGAGACGACGGCGGTGCCGCCGTCGGACTCGCGCGACGCCGCGCACAGGGAGCCGGCGAGCAGGAACGACCACTTCTTCTCGCCGGTACGGATGTCGTACGCGGTGACCATGTCCGGTTCGGCCTTGACCACGAGCGAGTCGGTGAACCAGGTGCCGAGGGCCGAGCGCATGCTCTTCTCGTCCGGCTTGGTGCGGGATTCGGCCGTCCAGACGACGGAGCCCGCGGCGGGCTTCCCGCCCGTGCCGCCGCCCTTGGATCCGCCGCTCGCGGGCCCGCCGGTGAAGGACCACACCGCCCAGCCGCCCGCCGCGAGGACGACGGCGAGGGCGAGGCCGACGAGTGCCGGCTTCAGCCATGTGCGGCGGCGCCCGCCGGCGCCCGCACCACCGGTGGCGCTGGCCGTGAACTGGGACAGCCTGGGCGGCGTCTGCCCGTACTGGGGTGTGTGCACCGGGCTCCTGCTCCTGCTTCTGCTTCTGGTCTCGTGCTGCTGGTCTGTGACGGGTCGATCGCCCGGGGCTGCGTCAGTGAAAGGACATCATCATCGTCCGGTCGGTCATGCCGATCTGCGAGACCACGTAGAAGCGGCCGTTGCGGAAGTACACGGTGCCGAGCCGGCCGATCTTGTACTCCTCGTCCGCCGATTCCTGCGGCAGGTTCATGAAGACGGCGGAGCTGCCGTTGTCCGGGTCGAGGGAGAGCAGCTTGCCGGCCTCGTCCTTCGACGCCTCCTGGTAGACCAGCAGCCGTCCCTCGTGCATGGTGACGGGCCGGTAGCGGCGGTTGCCGGCCAGGGCGGTGGTCCAGCGGGGTTTGCCGGTGGCGAGGTCGATCGCGGCGATGGCGTTGGCGTAGACGCCGTCGGTCTCCTTCTTGCCGTTGATGGTGGCGAGGTAGAGGGTGTCGCCGTCGACGACAGTGCTGCGGCAGGAGTCGAGGCGTCGCGTGCAGTCGCCGAATTCGTACGGGCCGGCCGAGGCGGAGATCAGGCTCCTGAGGCGGCCGTTGTCATCGAGGACGACGACGTCCGTCGGGTCGCTGTCGTCCTTGCGCGCCACGGTGACGACGGCCGGATCGACGGACAGGACGTTGTGCGCTTCGAGGCCGTCGAGGAGCTTCCAGGTCCACTTCTCCTGCCCGGTCTTCGGGTCGACCGACATCACGAAGCTGCGGCCGTAGATGCCGCACTGGGCGACGGTGAGCTGTTCGGCACCGGAGGGGCCGGCGACCGACCCGGCCGTGCGGCAGCCGTAGTCGTGGGGCGTGAGACGCTCACCGGTGCGTGCGTTGTACACGCGGGGCTCGACGCCGTCCGCGAGGGTGAGGGTGCCCTGCACGAGGGAGATGTTGGCGGTGTGGTGGCTGTCCTTGCGGCCCTTGGAGTCGGTCAGTTCCTTCGTCCACAGCATCCGGCCGTGCTCCAGGTCGACGGCCATGACCAGGTCGCAGGCGAACTCCTCCTTGCCGTAGACGACGGCGGCGATGCCGTTCTCCTGCTGCGGGGAGCTGGTGCAGGCGAACCCGGGTACGGGGAGGGTCCAGCCGGGCTTGCCCGTCGCGATGCTGTACGCGGTGACGGCTTTGCTGCTGCGCACGATCACGTTCTTGTCCGTGAACCAGGGACGCGCTATCTCGTCGGCGCTGCCCTTGTCCGCGTCGGGGACGGGCGCCATCCAGTCCAGCTTGGCGTCGACGGCCTTGGCCGGGGGCCTGGAGTGCCGAGCAGGATCGTTTCCGCCGCGGCCCCAGAGGAACCAGCCGCCCGTGCCCAGGCCGGCGACGAGCAGCAGGCCGAGGCCGATCGCGAGAGCCGTACGCGGGCCTTTCCCGTCCGCCGGCGCCGGCACCACGGCGGCCGGCGCCGCCGGCTCGGTCGGCGCAGTGGGCGACACGGGCGCCGGCCCGGACGGCGGGACCTGAGCGGACGGCGGGAGCTGAGCGGGTGCCGACACCGGCCCCGGCGGCGGGGCCGGCGGGACCGGCGGCGGGACCGGCGGGACAGCTCCGGCGGGCGGAACAGCTCCGGCCGGCGGGACGGCCCCCGGCTGCGGGAGCGGCACGAAGGGTTGCGGTGCGGTGCCGAAGCCGGGGCCCGGGTGGCCGTCCTGTGCGCGATGTGGCTGGTTCATGGGTTCCTTCGTGCCTTCATGCGGTTCCGCCGGCGCCGGAGGGCCGGTTGCGGCGGTTGGGGTCCCGGTGGCCCCGGTGGTCGCGTACGACGACGGCCGAGCCCGCGATCACGGCGACGAGCAGGGCGGTGCCGCCCAGGGCGTACGTGGCCAGGCGCACCTGGCGCTCCTGCGGCGTCTCGCCGAGGGCGAGCGGCGCCGGCTCCGGGGCGGCGACGCGGTGGGCCGGTCCTTCGGGGACGGTGACCCGGTCGAGCGGGCGGTCGTCCTCGGTGAGGGCGCGGACGGGGTCGACGACGCCCCAGCCGATGTAGCGGTCGCGGGTGGCGGAGACGCGTTCGGCGGTCTGCTCGATCTGGGCGACGACCTGGTTCTGCTTCCAGTCGGGGTGCTTGGCGCGGATGAGGGCGGCGACCCCGGTGACGTACGGCGCGGAGAAGCTGGTGCCGTGGTCGACGCAGTGGCCGCCGCCGGGGACGGTGGAGACCATGTCGACGCCGGGCGCGGCGACGCCGATGAAGTCGCCGGACTGGGAGAAGGGGGCGCGTTCGTTGTTGCGGTCGGAGGCGCCGACGGCGAGGACGCCGGGGTAGGCGGCCGGGTAGGTGGGCTTGGACCGGCCGTCGGCGCCGTCGTTGCCGGCCGAGGCGACCACGACGACGTCGTGGGCGAGGGCGTCGGCGACGGCGCGTTCCAGGTCGGAGTCGGGGCGCAGCGGGACGGCGGTGTCCTGGGAGATGTTGATGACGCGGGCGCCGGCGGCGACGGCCTGTTTGATGCCCTCGGCCAGGGTGCGGGAGGTGCCGCTGCCGCGTTCGTCGTTCTGCCGGATGGGGATGACGACGGACTCGGGTGCGATGCCGACGAATCCGCCGGTGGGCGCGGGCCGGGCGGCGATGATGCCGGCGACCTTGGTGCCGTGGCCGACGGGGTCGACGGTGGGGCCCTTGCCGGCGTCGTTCGCGCCGGAGAGCAGGTCGACGCCGCTCTTGGCGTCGACGGCGTCCTTGAGCTGGGGGTTGGTGACGTCGACGCCGGTGTCGATGACGGCGACGCGCACGGGGTGTCCCTGGGGGTCGCGGCCCCGGGTGTCCTGCCAGAGCTGGTCGAGCAGGATGCGCTGCAGGGCCCAGGGCGTGCCCTTGATGGGCTTGGCGGGGTAGGTGCACTCGCCGCTGCCGTCCAGCACGGTGGAGGCTGCGGGGGCGGCAGGGGCGGTTGTGGTCAGGGACGCCAGCAGTGCGGCGGTGAGCAGGGCCGGGGTTCGCATGGCGGCTCCCTACGAACCCTGCGGCTGCTTGGCGCTGTTGGTGTCCAGCCGGGGTCCGGTCGGCAGGAACTGCGACCAGTTGGCCGGTACGGGCACGGGGGCGACGTCCTTGTAGCCGAGGCGGGTACGGGCCTGATCGGCGTCGGAGGCCCCGGGCCGCGCGGGGTCCGGTGGGGGCGCGTCGCCGATGCGGGAGCGGTCGGTGGCGCTGTCGCCGTTGGACTGGACGGCGTAGCGCAGCCCGGTGTCGGTGACGAGGAAGACCGGGCCGCTGTCGGTCTGGCGGCCGGTGACCTGCCGGTAGAGCAGGCCGGAACCGGGGGTGACGTAGGCGCTGGTGGCGCCGTCGGGGATGGTGGCGGGGTAGTCCTTGCCGGCCCAGACGCCGAGGTCGGGGTTGCCGCCGGAGTCGAGGCCGCCGAAGAGGCTGCAGACGGTGTCGTTGCCGTCGCCGCCGGCCACGGGGTCGGCGGAGTTGGCGGTGCGGGGCACCTGGGCGGGCCAGTGCATGCCGCCGTAGAACTCCTCGGCGTCGGGGGTGAAGTCGGCGGCGCTGACGCGCTCGGGGGCGCCGGCCTGGCCGAGGGGGGCGAGGGCGCGGCTGCTGAGCAGCAGCTTGGCGGTGAACTCCGAGACGCGGGCGACCTTGCCGGGGAGCACGACGTAGTGCTGGGTGGTGGTGCCGGTGGGCGCCTGGAGGATCATGCCGACGCGGCCCGCCCGGCCCTTGAGCGTGGGGACGCCGGCGGGGTCGCCGACGTTGCCGTGGAGGGTGGGGAAGGTGATGGGTGTGCCTTCGCGGAGGGTGCCGAGCCATTCCTTGGTGACGCGCTGGGGCTGGGCGCCGTCGTTGAAGAGGGCGCGCAGCAGCAGGTTGCGGTCGGCGGGGTCCTGGTTCTGCCAGTCCGGGCCGCCGATGAGGTAGCGGGTGCCCTTGGGGTCGACGAGGTAGCGGGCCTCGTCGGGGCCCTGGACGTACAGCGCCTGGGCGCCGCGCAGCCGCCGGGGGCCGGTGAGCTGCTTGGCCTTGGGGTCGCCGGCGGCGAAGAGGAAGACCGCCTTCTGGGTGGTCCTGCCGCCCCCGCCGGGCTGCTGGCAGACGGCCCACTGCTTGGGCTTGCCGGCCTGGGCGGCGGTGGGCATGCGGTCGGGCGCGTAGGGGATGCCGAGGGTGGGACCGCGCGGGATGTGGCCGTCGTCGAGCTCGGACTCCCGGACCTTGATCACTCCGCCCTTGCCGGGGTCGAGCAGCAGCCGGGCGGAGGCGAGGTTGAGGACGGGGTGGAGCTGCTTCTTGCCGTCGGTGGTCAGGACGACGTAGCGGGTGGTGGAGTCGCTGCCGACGATGACGTGCGCGGCGACGTCGTCCCAGCCCTTGGGGGCGACGGGCTTGAAGACGCCCCAGGCACCGAAGCCCGCGACGAGCAGGGCGCCGACGACGATGCCGGGCAGGATCGTGCGCAGCGGCCGGGGGGCGCCTTCCTCCGAGCCGGTGAGGGAGGGCTGCAGGAAAGCGGCGACCGTCCGTTTCCTCGCGAAGGTGTAGGCGTTGAGTTCGTCCCGCCGTGATGCCATGTGGAGCTGCTTCTCCCCCGGTTTTCCGTTGCTGTTTCCGTCGTCTTGCCGTCGTTGTGTTTTTTGCTGTCCCGTCATCGCGAATCCGCCGTTTTCGCGGGGTTGTTCCGCGGCGGACGGGCACCGGCCGAGCGCCGTCGCCCGGGCGGGGCCGGTGTCGGACCGAGCCTCTACTATGCCGGTAGGTGATCGCCACGTGTCGCCGGGGGACGGTCCCGGAGAGGGCGGCGACCGGTTTTCCGCCGGTGTGTCCGACCGGTGTGCGTGGAGCTGGATTCGGCGGATTTCGAGGGGGCTTGACGGGTCATGGCAGCCGCGACGCGCGTACGGCCGGAGGGCGGCCCGGGGCCCGGTGCGGGCGCGCCCGTGGCCGGCGCCGTGCAGCCCCGGCCGGCTCCGGGGCGCGGTGCGCTGGGGCCGGTACGGCTGCAGCAGCTGGTGCTGGTGGAGCTGGCGGCGGCCGTGGTGCTGCTGGGCTGGCTCGGCGGCCGGCTGATGCTGGCGCCGGCGGTGGTCCTGGCCGTGCTGCTGCTCCTGCCGGCCGTTCTGCGACGCGGGCGGCGGCCCGTCGTCGAGTGGCTGACGTCCGTGGTCGCGCTGCGCCGGCGGGCGCGCCGGGCTGCGGCGCAGCCGGTGCCGCCGGGTACGGATCCCCGGCTGGCGCCCCTGGTCGAGTGCGAACCGGCCCTGCGCACGTCCTCCTTCACCGACCGGACGGAGCGGGAGATCGGCCTGGTCGGCGACGGCACGTTCCTGACGGCGGTGCTGCGCGTCGACGGCGTCGACCGGCCGTTGCGGGCCGATCGCACGCACAAGGCGCTGCCGCTCGCGCTGTTGCGGGACGCGATGGACGTCGACGGCATCGCGCTGGAGTCCGTGCAGGTGGTGCAGAGCACCCTGCCGGCACCTGCACCGCACCTGCCCGCCGATTCCCTCGCCGCGCGCAACTACGCGCCACTGCAGCAGCTGACGGGCGCACCCGCGGTGCGCCAGACGTGGGTGGCGCTCAAGCTCGACCCCGAGCTGTGCCGGGAGGCGGTCGAGGCGCGCGGGGGCGGTACGACCGGGGCGCGCCGCTGCGTGCTGCGCGCGGCCGACCAGCTGGCGAGCCGGCTGGCGGGAGCCGGATTCCGGGCCACGCTGCTGTCCGAGGACGCGCTGACGGCCGCCCTCGCGACGGCCGCCGACATCAACCCCGCCGCCACGGCCCAGGCGGGCCGTACGGGCACACCCGCGCGGCGGACGGTGGAGAGCGCACGCGCCTGGCGCTGCGACGACCGCTGGCACACGACGTACTGGCTGGGCCGCTGGCCCCGGCTGGGCGGTGCGAGTGGTGCGGGTGGTGCGGGGGCCGCGGGTGGTGCGAGCCTGCCGCAGTTGGCGGCGCTGCTGATGTCGCTGCCCGCCCTGTCGACGACGCTCGGCCTCACCCTCGGCCGCGGGCGCATGCAGGAGGGGCGGCACACGCCCACCATGACCGGGCATGTACGGATATGCGGGCGCAGTGCGGACGAATTGGCGACGGTCCGGCGCGAGTTGGAGCGGGCCGCCCGCGCGGTGAAGGTCGGCCTGGTGCGGCTGGACCACGAGCAGGTGCCGGGCGTCCTCGCCACACTGCCGCTGGGAGGAACACGCTGATGGCCACGACGACGTACACGGGCACCCCCGTCGCCGGACCGGCGGCCGGTACGGGCCCGGCACCCGCGGCCCCTGCCGGCCGCCGGGCACGGACCGGCTTCGGGCTGCTCGGGCCCCGGCGCGGCCGGCACGAGCTGTCGGCCGAGGAGTTCGACGCCCTCGCCCTGCCCGTCGGCGACGACGGAGTCGTCATCGGCACCGACGAGCACGGCGCCCCCGCCGTGCTCGGCACCGGCCGCCCCACCCCCTTCGACATCGTCCTCGTCGGCGGCGTCTGGACGGCACAGGTCCTCGCGCTGCGCGCGGTCGGCACGGGCGCGCGCGTCGCGGTCGAGACCGGACGCCGGCAGATGTGGACGGCCCTGGCCCAGGCGGCCAACACCGGACAGCAGGCCATCACCCTCCACGACGTCGGCCGCGTGCCCCCGCAGGGCCCGGCCGTGCACAGTCCCGTCCTCGTCGTGCGCGACTGCGGGGTACGCCCGCCGCGCGGCCGTACGGGCCCGGCACCCTGGCAGTCCGTCCTCACGCTCCTGCCCTACCCCGGCCCCACCGCGCCCCGGCTCACCGCCCGGGCCGACGTCGTCGGCATCCAGCGCGTCTCCCCCGACGAGGCCCGGCGACTGGGCCGGGCCATGAACCTGCCGCCCCACGACGTCGACACGCTCTCCACGCTCCCCGACGGCGTCACGCTCTGGTGCACGCGCACGTCACGCACGTACGTCACGACCCTGCCGACGGAACCGGAGACGGGGCTGCTGGGCGCCGCCCGGCGCATGGACTGACGGTATGGGCGGCCGGGCCGCGGCCGCAGACCCAGGTGTCCGACGGGCCTCCCGGGGAAGCCTTGCCCTGCCGGGGCACCCGTGAAGGCGCCCCGCCAGGGGCGGACGGGGAGGCGGGGGCGGGCCTGCCGCACAGATGCGGATGACGATTAGTCTGTATGACCGTACGCACGCACTGGAGGACCCGACGCCGGTCCTGTCATGCGACAGACGGGGAACATCCGGGCGTTCGAGGTCGGCAGTAACGGTCGGCCCGCCAGACGACTCCACACCCACGGGCGCCGGACCACACCAGCAGGAGGCATTGTGAGCAGCGATCGGGACGAGATCCGCGCGGCCGGAAGGACAGCCGGCGAGGACCGGCCCGACGCCGAACACGAACCCGAACACACGGGCGAGTTCACCATCGACTACACGCCGCCCGCGTGGTACACGCAGAGCACCCCGCCGGCCGCGGGCACGCCTGCGCCCGCGCCGGTGCCGGCTGAGCCTGCTCCGGCGTCCGACGGCTGGACGGCGCCCCCGGCGCCGCAGGCGTCGCTGCCGCCCCTCCCCCCGAACTTCCCGCCAGCCGCCGCCCCGGCGGCCGCCTGGCCGCCGCCGCCGAGCCCGGAGGGCGCTGCGCCGTTCGGCGGCGCGCCGGCGGATGCCGCGACTGCCTGCTCGGCCGGTTCTCCGTTCGGCGGCGCGCCGGCGGCCGGTGCTCCGGCTCCGGGCCCGGGCGAAGCCGCGCCGAGCGGCCCACCGTTCGCCGGCGAAGCGGGCGCCGCCACGCCGGCTGCTCCCGCCCCGAGCAACGCCGCTCCCGGCAACCCTGGGTTCGGCAGTGCGCCGGACACCGGCGCCCCTGGCCCGGGCGCCCCCGCCGGCACCGGCACCCCGAGCGAGGCCGCTACGGGTGACCCCCACGTCGGCAACGGAACGAGCACCGCCGCCCCGACGGCCGCTGCACCGGGCGAAGCCGGTGCGGCAGGGCCGCAGGGGGGTACGCCCACCGGCGCCCCGGCGAACGCGGCACCCGCGGCGGATGCCGCTGCGCCGGGCCACCAGTTCGGCGGTACGCCGGCGGCCAACGCTGGTGCGGCAGGACCGCAGGGCAGCACGCCCACCGGCGCCCCGGCGAACGCGGCACCCGCGGCGGATGCCGCTGCGCCGGGCCACCAGTTCGGCGGCGCGCCGACGGCGAACGCCGGTGCGGCAGGACCGCAGGGCAGCACGCCCACCAGTGCTCCGGCGGACGCGGCCCCCGCGGCGGATGCCGCTCCGAGCGAGGCCGGAACGGCCTCCCCTGAACTCGGCGGTGCGCCGGGCGAAGCCGCTCAGGGTGCCCCTCGGTTCGGCGGTACGCCGGTGGCCGGCGCGCCGGGCGCAAGCGCCGGGACCCCCGGCGCCGGCACCCCTGCCGAAGCCGCCCCGAGCAGCCCTCCGTTCGGTGGCACCCCGGGCGAAGCCGCGCCCGGCAACCCCCACTTGGGCGATACACCGGCGGCCGGTCCGCAGGGCGCGAGCGCCGGGACCCCCGCCGCCCCGGCAGGCACGGCGCCGGACGCCAACGCCGGTGTCCCCGGCGAAGCCGCGCCGACCAGCCCCCCGTTCGGTGACGCCCCGACTCCCGGCGCACCGGGCGAAGCCGCGCCCTACCCCCACTTCGGCAGCACGCCGGGCGCAAGCGCCGCCCCGGCGGGCGCGGCGGCGCCGAACGCCAACGCCGGGGCCCCCGGCGAAGCCGCACCGACCAGCCCCCCGTTCGGCAGCGCACCCGGCGCCGCCCCGGCTCCCGGCGCACCGCACTTCGGCGCCGCGCCGGCCGCCGGTGCGCCCGGCACCGGTGGTGACTGGCATCTGCCCGCCGCGGCCGCCCCGGCCGCGCCGGCGGTGCCCGAGGCCCCTGCCCCGCAGGGCGGGTACGGCTACCCGGGTCCGGGTGCGCCCGGCGCCCCCGGCACCCCCGCGCCGTACGCCGGTTACGGGGCGCCCGCCCCGGCCCCCGCTCCCGGCGGCTACGGCTATCCGCAGGCGCCCGGTGGCTACGGGTACCCCAACGTCCCCGGCCAGCCGGGCCCGTACCCGGGCCAGCAGCCCGAGGGCCAGCCGCAGCCGCAGGCCGACGCACCGGCCGACCCGCGGGCCGGCGGAGGGTGGCCGACGGTGACGCCTGAGCAGCGGCAGCGGTCCGTGCACGGGGCCCCGCTCGGGTTCACCGCGGCCGTGGAGCTGTCCTCGGAGCGGCTGCTGAAGAGCAAGCCGAAGCCGAAGAAGCAGAGCCCGGCGGCCCGGTTCAAGTTCGGCGGCAAGAAGGAGGAGGCGGAGCGGCAGCGGAAGCTGGAGCTGATCCGCACGCCGGTCCTGTCCTGCTACCGCATCGCGGTCATCAGCCTGAAGGGCGGCGTCGGCAAGACGACGACGACCACGGCCCTGGGGGCGACGCTCGCGACCGAGCGCCAGGACAAGATCCTCGCGATCGACGCCAACCCGGACGCCGGTACGCTCGGCCGCCGGGTGCGCCGGGAGACGGGGGCGACGATCCGTGACCTCGTGCAGGCCATCCCGCACCTCAACAGCTACATGGACATCCGCCGTTACACCTCGCAGGCGCCCTCCGGACTGGAGATCATCGCCAACGACGTGGACCCGGCGGTCTCCACGACCTTCAACGACGAGGACTACCGGCGCGCCATAGACGTGCTGGGCAAGCAGTACCCGATCATCCTCACCGACTCCGGCACCGGTCTGCTCTACAGCGCGATGCGCGGGGTCCTCGACCTCGCGGACCAGCTGATCATCATCTCGACGCCGTCCGTGGACGGTGCGAGCAGCGCCAGCACCACGCTGGACTGGCTCGGTGCGCACGGCTACGGCGATCTGGTCTCGCGCAGCATCACCGTCATCTCCGGTGTCCGCGAGACCGGCAAGATGATCAAGGTCGAGGACATCGTGTCGCACTTCGAGACCCGCTGCCGCGGCGTCATCGTCGTGCCCTTCGACGAGCACCTCGCCGCGGGCGCCGAGGTCGACCTGGAGATGATGCGCCCCAAGACGCGCGAGGCGTACTTCAACCTCTCCGCCATGGTCGCCGAGGACTTCGTGCGCGCCCAGCAGCAACAGGGCCTGTACGCCGCACCGCACCACCAGGCGCCGCCGGTGCCGGGTGCGTACGCGCCCGAGGCGGGCCAGCCGATGCCGGGCCAGCCGATGCCCGGCATGCAGCCCGGGATGCCGGGTGCCCCGGGCGCGTACAACCCGTACGGTCAGCCGCAGCCCGGCGCGTACCCGCCCCCGCCGCAGGACGGCGGTGGCTGGGCGATCCCGCCCCAGCAGTGACACAAGGAAGGCCCCGGGCGCTCGTCGAGCGCCCGGGGCCTTCCCCGTGGAAGAGGGGAGCTTCAGCCGGTGACGGCCGCCGCCTCGTGGGCCGCGACGAGGTCGCGCGCCTGCTTCACGTCGTCGGCCATGCAGGCCAGCAGCGCATCGATGGACTCGAACTTCTGCATCCCCCGCAGGTAGGCGAGGAAGTCCACGGCGGCGTGCAGCCCGTACAGCTCCAGGCCGACGCGGTCGATGGCGTACGCCTCGACCGTGCGCTCCGTGGCGTCGAACTGCACGTTCGTGCCGACGGAGATCGCCGCCGGCATGGCCTCGCCCCCGACGGTCAGCCAGCCCGCGTACACACCGTCCGCCGGGATCGCCGTGTGCGGCAGCGTCTCGACGTTGGCCGTCGGGAAGCCGAGCTCGCGGCCGCGCTGCGCGCCCCGCACCACGACGCCCTCCACGCGGTGCGGCCGGCCGAGGATCTCCATGGCCCCGGTCACGTCGCCGTCGGCGACCAGACGCCGCACCAGCGTCGAGGAGAACGGCAGCCCGCCGCCCGCCTCGCCCGAGACGAACAGGTCGACGACCTCGACGCCGAAGTCGTACGTGCCGCCCAGCTCGCGCAGGAAGGCGACGTCACCGGCGGCACGGTGGCCGAAGCGGAAGTTGGGGCCCTCCACGACGTGCTGCGCGTGCAGCTTGTCGACGAGCACCTTCACCACGAAGTCGGCCGGCGAGAGCTGGGAGAAGCCGGTGGTGAACGGCAGCACCAGCACCGCGTCCACGCCCAGCTCGGCCATCAGTTCCGCACGCCGGGCGTGCGGCGCCAGCAGCGGCGGGTGGCTGCCCGGGCGCACCACCTCGCTGGGGTGCGGGTCGAAGGTGACCACGACCGAGGGGACACCGAGCTCCCGGGCCCGCTCCACGGCCCGGCCGATGATCAGCTGATGCCCCCGGTGCACGCCGTCGTACGAGCCGATGGTGACGACGCTGCGCCCCCAGTCCTGGGGGATGTCCTCCAAGCCACGCCAGCGCTGCACTGTGCCCGCTCCTCGCCCGAACCCGAACCTTTGTCTGTCTGATGACGCAGGTCTAAGAGTGCCATGCCGGTTCGCGGCCTCCCGCATCGGCCGGGGCACCGGCCTTCGCGTGCGCCGGGTCCGCGCCGTCCCGCGCGTCCCCCGAGCCCCCGTCGCCTCCCTTCTCACGGCCGGCGGTCAACCGGATGCGGGCACTCGGGCCGACGACCACCGCCCACTGGGCCGGGGCGGACTTCAGCCACCCCCGGACCTGATCGCCGAAGGCGGGGATCTCCCGGGCCAGCTGGGTCAGGCGCCGGTCGAAGAAGGCGGCGCCCTCCGGAGTGCGGGCCATCAGCAGGCCCGTACGGTGGACGAGATCACGCGTACGGGCCTCGGTACGCTCGGGGGCGCCCGCCGCCACGGCGCGCAGCAGCGCGTCCAGGACGGTGACCTCCCGCTCGTACGGGCCGTACGGGCCGTACTCCTCCCGCTCCATCAGCACCTCCAGCAGCTCCTGGCGCAGCGGCCGGGAGACGGGCGTGCCGGGATCCGCCAGAACGGGCGCCAGCGCCCGGCGCACCGGTGCGGTGCCGGACCGCAACAGGGCCACGACCAGCGGGAAGAGGACGGCACGGGCCCCGGGCCCGTGCTCCAGGCGCCGGTCCACGAACGCCGCGGCGTTCTCGGCGCCCTCCGGACGGTGCTCGACGTGCTCCCGCACGAGGGCCGCGACCCGGCGGGCGAGCACCGGCTCCCGCACCTCGGCGAGCGTGCGCAGCACCTCGCCCGGCCCCTCCCCCGGCTCGTGCAGCCGGGCCCGGAAGGCGTCGAGCACGGCATCCGCATGGCTGGCCAGGGCCGGGGCCAGCACGGCCGACGGCAGGTGCGGGTCGCCCTGCGAGAAGCGGGCGAGGGCCTGCGGGAGGTACTTGCCGCGCGTCTCGGGATCCCGTACGAGCAGGGCCAGCGCCGTGCCGTGCAGGGCGCCCTCGGCAGGGCGCGCGAGCAAGGCCAGCGCGGAGAAGCGCAGCAGCTCGCGGTCGGCGGCCGTGACCACGTGAGGGGCCGTCTTCAGCCCGTAGGCGGCCGCCGCCACGTGGCGCTCCACGCGGTCGTCGTGGGCCCAGCGGTCGACGGCCCGGCACAGCGCGGACGGCTCGTCCTCGGCGAGCGCGGCCAGCAGCTCGTCGGCGCGCGGGTGACCGGCGTCCACGAGCGCCTCGGCAAGGTCGTCGATGGCCCGCCGGCGGTGGGTGTGCAGCAGGGCCTGCGCGGCGGTGGCGACCGTCGGGCGCATGCCGTCGCCGTCCGGCGGCACCTGCAGGAAGCGGTTGTCCCCGAACCAGCGGCACAGCAGCGGCTGCGCACCGTACGGGTCGTCGATCAGCAGCGCGGCCACGGCGGTCAGGAAGCGGTCGGCCGCGTGGACGGCGGCGGCACTGCCGGGGGCGTCCTCCGCCCCGGCGTCGGGTTCGGGTTCGTCGTGCTCCTGCGGCCCGGGCGGCAGCTCGTCCTCCTCGGGCCCGGCGAACCCGTGCGGGTCGCTGGGCGCGTGCGGGTCGCTGGGCGCGTGCGGCTCGTAGCCCTCGGGCCGGGCCGAACTGTACGAAACCGCCGGCCCCCGCCGCTGCCCCACGACGGGCGGCCGCCGCCCCGCGTTTCCGGCGCCCACGGGTGCGCCCTCGGCGTCCCGCCGACCGGACACGCCAGCAGTGCCCTGACCCCGGCCACCGGCCGCGCCGGCAGCGCCCTCGCCCCGGCCGTCCCGGCCACCGAACCACCCGAGGTCGCCCTCGGCACCGGCGCCCCGCCCGGCGGGCGCGGCAGGCTCGCCCTGGGCCTCGGCATCGCGCCCACCGGGGACGCCGGTCGCGCCCTGAGCCCGGTTTCCGGCCGCTCCGCCGGCACTCTCACTCCGGCCGTCCCGCCGGCCGAACCACCCGAGATCGGCACCGGCCGGGCCGGGCCCGCCCTGGTCCTGCGCATCCCGCTCACCGGGTGCGCCGGCGGCGCCCCGGTCACGGGACGTCCCGGGATCACCCGCGACCCCGCCGCCCCGCTCACCGAACCACCCGCCGAGGTCACCCTCGGCCGGGCCACCCCGGTCACCGGTCGTCCCGGATCCGCTCTCGGCGCCACCGGGCGCACCGGTGCCGTCCTCGGGGCTTCTGGTCCACGGTTCGCCGACTTCGGCGTCCGCATCGCCGCGCGCCTCCGGCGCCGCCGCGCCGGCCCGTACGGGGCGGCCCCCGTCCGTGCCGGCCCGCTGGCCCGGCACGCCGGGGCCCCGCTCCGTGCGGGCCCGCCCGCCGGCGCCGCGGCGATCCCCCTCGCCGGAGGCGGTCGCGCGGCCGGCTCCGGTCGGGGTTTCGGCGGACGCCGCGTCCAGTTCCGCGCGGCGCGGTGGGGGCAGGGAGCCGGGGGGTGGGGCGTCGGCGGGGAGGAGGATGCGCAGGAGTTCCAGGCGGTCGGCCAGGGCGAGCGGCAGGCGCAGCCAGAACCAGGGGCCGAATTCCGCCAGGCCGCCGAGCGTGGCCGCGGCCTCGCTGTCGAAGCCGCCGACGGCGACGGAGCGGGCGGTGGTGCGCTCGGCGAGGAGGCGCAGCACGCCGAGGTAGGGGGTGGCGTCGGGCACCCGCAGAAGGGTTTCGCCGAGCAGGTGGGCGGCCCACCAGGAGGGGTCGCCGAGGCGGCGGCCGGCGCCCTCCTCCTTGGCCTCGGCGTCGGCGGTGCGCTGGGAGAGGGTCTCGACGGCGTGGACGAGGGCGCTCAGGCGCCGGGAGAGCTCGGTGGGGCCGGAGCGGCGTGCCAGCAGGAGCATCGACTGCAGGACGGGGCCGATGCGGTGGCGGGGCACGGGGAGCGGGCGGGGTTCGGCGGGGGCGGCGCCGCGTTTGCGACGGTTCTTGCCGGCGGCGGCGCGGGCTGCGGCCTTGCCGGAGCCGGGTGGGGGCGGGACGTGGCCGCCGGGGGCGGGCATGGGGCCGCCGCCGGCGCGTGAGGGCAGGCGGACGGCGGCTTCGGCGGGCGGGCCCTCGGGTTCGTACCAGCGGTGGACGAGGGCGTGGAGGGCGGCGTCGAGGTCGAGGTGGGTGCCCTGCAGCCAGTCGGCGAACTCCTCGTGGGCGAAGCGGTAGCCGGTGCCGGCGGGGACGAGCAGGCCTTCGGTCAGGACGGCGGAGGCCCAGCCGGTGCGCCAGGGGAACAGCTCCTCGAAGGCTTCGCGTTCGAGCTCGCCCTGGCCGGGGCCGAGGCAGCGGCGGGCGGCCTCGTGGACCTGGCCGGCGACGCGGGCGGCCAGCCGCCGCACGGCGGGGCCGCGCAGCTGGGGGCGGCGGGCGGCGGCCAGGCGGACGGCGATGCGCAGGCAGACGAGGTCGAGGTAGGCGGAGAAGACCTCCCAGCGGTCGGGGGCGGCCTCCCCGGTGCCGCCGGCGCCCTCGGTGCCGTCGGGGAGCGCGGCACGCACCTCGGCGAGGAGCCGCAGGGCGAGCGGGTGGGCGGCGTCGTCGGGGGCGATGGCGTCGGGCGGGATGCCGTAGGAGGCGCGCACCTCGGCGGCCTGGCCGGGGGCGAGGCGGGGCAGGCGGGAGCAGGGCGGCAGGGCGCGGGGCCCGGCGGGCGGCGGGGCGCAGGGGCCGCCGGCCCGGTGCAGGGTGCCGTCGGGGAAGAGGGCGCCGGCGGTCTCCCAGTGCTCGGGGCGGCAGGCGACGATGAGGCGGGTGGCGGTCCGCCGCAGCCAGTGCACGGTGGCGGAGGTCCAGGCGGGCAGGGCGTGGGCGAGGACGGGCGGCATCTCCTCGGGCCCGTCGAGGAGGACGAGCAGGGGCCGGCCCATGCTGCGGGCGAGCTCGGCGGTGGCCTCGGGGGTGGCGGTGGAGGTGTCGCCGAAGGTGCCGCCGGGGCCGGCGGAGGCGGTGACGATGCGGCCGGCGGCGGCGAGGGCGCGGGCGAGGGCGTCGCGCAGGCTGTCGTCGCCGGCGCGCAGGTCGGCTCCGCGCAGCCAGATGGTGGGGGCGGGCTCGGCGCCGCGGGCGCGGCGGGCGGCGAGGGCGCCGAGCTCGGTGGTGCGGCCGGTGCCGGGGTCGCCGACCAGGCCGAGGACGAGGGCGCCGTCGTCGGCCTCGCCGGGCGGGCCGTCGAGGAAGCGGGCGAATTCGCCCTCGATCTCGGGCCGCTCGACGGGGTCGCGCCAGACGCGGGGGGTGACGACGGAGCCGAGGGCGGTGGCGGTGAGCTGCAGGGCGCCGGCGAGGTTGAGGTCGGGGCCGAAGGCGGGGACGGTGGCGGAGTTGCGGTGGAGCAGCTCGGCGAGGGGCCCGCCGGGGGCGGCGAGGGCGGCGGCGCGCAGGGGGATGGCGAAGCCGGCGGCGCGCCGGTCGGCCTGCAGGGCGGTGCCGAGGACGGCGAGGACGGCGCCGGTGCCGGCGTCGAAGACGGGGCCGCCGGTCGCCTCTTCGCCCAGGCGCAGGGCCGAGCGTCCGGAGAGGGACAGTTCGAGCGCGGTGCCGAGGAGGTGGAAGCGGTCGGTGGCGGTGTAGGTGACGGGGACGTCGCCGATGATGCGGCCGCTGTGCCAGCGGCCGGCGCGCAGCCGTACGTCCTTGCCGCTCTCGATGCGCTCGGCGGCGGCGACGGGCAGCGGGGGGACGGTCAGGCCCTCGGTGCGCACGAGGGCGAGGTCGTACTCGGGCAGGGCGACGACGCTGTCGGCGTCGACGACGCAGGTCAGCTCGCCGGGGGCGTGCAGGACCAGGCGCGCGAGGCCGTCGACCGCCTCGTGGCTGGTGATGAGGGTGCCGCAGTCGTCCGCGAGAAATCCGGTGCCTCGCGCCCTTCCCGCGAGATCCGTGATGCGTACCAGCGACTCCTCGGCATCGGTCCGCCGACCGTTCATCCGTCGAACCTCCCCGCCGTGCTCGTACACACGACGGTAGGCAGCGGATGATCGGCGAAACCAGGTCTCACGCCGAACGCGCCCCCTTCCACCCCCCTGGTTCACTCCGAGCGCCTGCCCGTTGGGGTGAATCATCCGTCCCGGATGGATAGAGACCAGTGGGAGGGGGATCGTGGGGCGGGAGGGCGTGCACGCGCCGCCCGCCCCACGGTGGTGCCCGCGGGAAGCGGGCGGGTGCGTCAGCCGAAGACGGCCAGGCTCTTGGCGCGGCCGCCCTGGTTCTCCAGGAGCACCAGGAAGCGGCCGTCGGGGCCGAAGGCCGCGATCGGGCCGGTGGTGTCGAACGGCGGCACCTTGATGCGGACGCCGTTGCCCAGCAGGCGGGCCTGCTCGGCGGTGACGTCCCAGCGCCGGAAGGCGGCGCCGACGGCCTGCTCGACGGGCATCACGGTCAGCTCCTCCTGGAGCTGGTCGAGCGTGCGCGCCTCGGCGATGCCGTACGGGCCGACGCGGGTGCGCCGCAGGGCCGTCAGGTGGCCGCCGACGCCCGTGTCGGCGCCCAGGTCGCGGGCGAGGGCCCGTACGTAGGTGCCGGACGAGCAGACGACGGAGACGAGCACGTCCTGCACGGGCGTGCCGTCGGCCGCCTCGGCGGGGTGCACGGCGTGCACGGTGAAGGAGGAGACCGTCACCGGGCGGGCGGGGATCTCGAAGTCCTCGCCCTCGCGCGCCCGCTTGTAGGAGCGCTTGCCGTCGATCTTGATGGCGCTGACCTTGGAGGGCACCTGCATGATGTCCCCGGTCAGCTTGGCGACCCCGGCGTCGATGGCCTCGCGGGTGACCGCGGAGGCGTCCCGGGACGAGGTGATGTCGCCCTCGGCGTCGTCGGTGATCGTGTCCTGGCCGAGCCGGATGGTGGCCACGTACTCCTTCTCGGTCAGCGCGAGGTGACCGAGGAGCTTGGTGGCCCGCTCGACGCCGAGGACGAGCACGCCGGTCGCCATCGGGTCGAGCGTCCCCGCGTGGCCGATGCGCCGGGTACGGGCGATCCCCCGCATCTTGGCGACGACGTCGTGCGAGGTGAAGCCGGCCGGCTTGTCGACGATGACCAGGCCGTCCGGGCCGTCGTACTTCTGCTTCATTCGGCGGTCGCGTCCCCGTCGTCACCCGGCTTGCGGTACGGGTCGGCCTCGCCGGCGTAGTCCGCGCCGGAGGACGCCTCGCGGACCTGGGCGTCGGAGGCCCGCGCCCGGTCCAGGAGGTCCTCGATGGTGCGGGCGGTGTCCGGCAGGGCGTCCGCCACGAAGGTCAGCGTCGGCGTGAACTTGGTGCCCGCCGCCTTGCCGACCTCGGAGCGCAGGATGCCCTTGGCGCTCTCCAGGCCGGCCGCGGCGCTGGCGCGCTCCTCGTCGTCGCCGTAGACCGTGTAGAAGACCGTAGCCTCCCGCAGGTCGCCGGTGACTCGGGTGTCCGTGATGGTCACGTGCGAGCCGAGCCGCGGGTCCTTGATTCCGCGCTGCAGCTTCTGGGCGATGACCTCGCGGATGAGGTCCGCCAGCCTTTTCGCCCGCGCGTTGTCGGCCACTGGTCCGTCTCCTTCTCGTCTTTCCAGCAATGTGCTCTGGGGGCGGCCACGACGGCCGGTTCAGTCGTCGTGGTCGCCGTGGAACCGCCGCCGTACCGACAGCAGCTCCACTTCGGGCCGTGCGGCGACCAGGCGCTCGCAGCGGTCCAGGATGTCCGTGAGGTGCCCCGCGTCCCCGGAGACCGCCGCCACTGCAATGGTGGCCCGGCGGTACAGGTCCTGCTCTCCGGTCTCCGCCACGCTGACCGCGTACTTGCGGTGCAACTCGGCGACGATCGGGCGGACGACGGAGCGCTTCTCCTTCAGCGACCGGACGTCGCCGAGGAGCAGGTCGAAGGACAGCGTCCCTACATACATGTGTGACGGGTGAAGCCCACCCGGGAGGCGTGAGGTACAGGTCTCGCTTGAAACCGTACACGCAACGGCCGGGGCCGATCGACGGAAATATGATCCCGCCGACCGGCCCCGTCCCGCCCGTCGCCCGACCACCACCCCTGGTGGACGCGCTACGCGCGACAGTTACAACGCGGATCAGCCGCGCGGCTTCTCGCGCATCTCGTACGTCGCGATGACGTCGTCGACCTTGATGTCGTTGAAGTTTCCGAGGTTGATACCACCCTCGAAGCCCTCGCGGATCTCGGTGACGTCGTCCTTGAAGCGACGCAGACCGACGATGGTGAGGTCCTCGGCGACGACCTTGCCGTCGCGGATGAGGCGCGCCTTGGTGTTGCGCTTGACCTCGCCGGAGCGGATGAGGACACCCGCGATGTTGCCCAGCTTGGACGAGCGGAAGACCTCGCGGATCTCCGCCGTACCGAGCTCGACCTCTTCGTACTCCGGCTTCAGCATGCCCTTCAGGGCCGCCTCGATCTCCTCGATCGCCTGGTAGATGACCGAGTAGTACCGGACGTCGACGCCCTCGCGCTCGGCCATCTGCGTGGCACGGCCCTCGGCGCGGACGTTGAAGCCGATGACGATCGCGTCGGAGCCGGACGCCAGGTTGATGTCGGACTCGGTGACCGCACCCACGCCGCGGTGCAGCACGCGGATGTCGACCTCCTCGCCCACATCGAGCTGGAGCAGCGAGGACTCGAGAGCCTCGACCGAACCGGACGCGTCGCCCTTGATGATGAGGTTGAGCTGCTGGATCTCGCCGGCCTTGAGCACCTTGTCGAGGTCCTCGAGGGACACCCGGCGGGTGCGCTTGGCGAAGGCGGCGTTGCGCTCGCGCGCAGCGCGCTTCTCGGCGATCTGGCGGGCCGTACGGTCCTCGTCGACGACGAGGAAGTTGTCGCCGGCGCCCGGGACGTTGGTCAGACCGAGGACGAGGACCGGGGTCGAGGGACCCGCCTCCTCCACGTTCTGGCCCTTGTCGTCGAGCATCGCGCGGACACGGCCGTAGGCGTCACCGGCGACCATCGTGTCGCCGACGCGGAGGGTACCGCGCTGGACGAGGACGGTGGCCACGGCGCCGCGACCGCGGTCGAGGTGGGCCTCGATCGCGATGCCCTGCGCGTCCTGCTCCGCGTTGGCGCGCAGGTCGAGCGCGGCGTCGGCGGTCAGGACGACGGCCTCGAGCAGCTTGTCGATGTTCAGACCCTGCTTGGCGGAGATGTCGACGAACATCGTGTCGCCGCCGTACTCCTCGGCCACCAGACCGAACTCGGTCAGCTGACCGCGGACCTTGGTCGGGTCGGCGCCCTCGACGTCGATCTTGTTGACCGCGACCACGATCGGCACGTCGGCCGCCTTGGCGTGGTTCAGGGCCTCGATCGTCTGCGGCATGACACCGTCGTTGGCCGCCACCACGAGGATCGCGATGTCGGTCGACTTCGCACCACGGGCACGCATGGCGGTGAACGCCTCGTGACCCGGGGTGTCGATGAAGGTGATCTTGCGCTCTTCGTCGTTGACCTCGGTCGCGACCTGGTAGGCACCGATGTGCTGGGTGATGCCACCGGCCTCGCCCGCGACCACGTTGGTCTTGCGGATCGCGTCGAGGAGTCGCGTCTTACCGTGGTCGACGTGACCCATGACGGTCACGACCGGCGGACGCGCGACGAGCATCTCCTCGCCGCCCTCGTTCTCACCGAACTCGATGTCGAACGACTCGAGGAGCTCGCGGTCCTCCTCCTCGGGGCTGACGATCTGAACCGTGTAGTTCATCTCGTCGCCGAGGAGCTGCAGCGTCTCGTCGGAGACGGACTGCGTGGCCGTGACCATCTCGCCGAGGTTCATCATCACGGCGACGAGCGACGCCGGGTTGGCGCCGATCTTCTCCGCGAAGTCGGTGAGGGAGGCACCACGCGACAGGCGAATGGTGTCGCCGTTGCCGCGCGGCAGCATCACGCCGCCCACGGACGGGGCCTGCATGGCCTCGTACTCCTGGCGACGCTGACGCTTGGACTTGCGGCCACGACGGGCCGGACCACCGGGACGGCCGAAGGCGCCCTGCGTGCCACCACGGGCACCCGGACCACCGGGACGACCGCCGAAGCCACCGGGACGACCGCCGCCGAAGCCGCCGCCACCACCGGGGCCACCGCCACCGGGACGGCCGGCGAAGCCGCCGCCGCCACCCGGACGACCGCCGCCGCCCGGACCGGCCGGACGACCGGCGAAGCCGGGACGACCGGCACCGCCGCCGGGACGACCTGCACCGCCACCGGGACGGCCGGCGCCACCGGGGCCCGGACGCGGGCCGGCGGCCGGACGCTGCGGCATCATGCCCGGGTTCGGGCGGTTGCCGGCGGGGCCGGGACGCGGAGCGCCGCCCGGAGCCTGCGGACGGGGCATGCCACCGGGGGTCGGACGGGGACCGGCGCCCTGCGGACGCGGGCCACCGGGGCCGCCCTGCGGGCGGGGACCGGCGGGGCCGGGCTGGCCGGGGCGGGGCGCGCCACCGGGACGCGGGGCCTGCGGCCGGGCCATGCCGGTGGAGCCACCGGAGGTGAAGGGGTTGTTGCCCGGGCGGGGACCGGCCGGACGGGCGCCGGGGCGCGGGGCACCCTGGCCACCGGGGCGCGGGCCGGCCGGACGGCCGCCCTCACGCTGACCGGACGGACCCGGACGGGCGCCGGGGCGCGGCGCGGGGGCGCCGGCGGGCTTCGGCGCGGCCGGGGCCGGCGCCTGGGGGGCCTGGAACTCCGGCTGCGCGGGGGCGGCCGGGGCGGGCTTGGGGGCCGCCGGACCGGGCTTGGGGCCCGGACGCGGGGCGGGCGTCGGCGCGGGGCCGGCGCTCGGGGTGGCGGGCTTGGGGGTGGGCGCCGCGGCCGGCTTGGGGGCCGGGGCGGCGGGCCGGGCCGGGGCACCCGGAGTGGGGGCACCCGGCTTCGGCGGCGCGGCCTTGCGCGGCGCCGCGGGCTTGGCAGCGGCCTTGCCGGCGTTGCCGCCGGGCCCCTGCAGCGCGTCAGTCAGTTTGCGGACGACCGGCGCCTCGATAGTCGAGGACGCCGAACGGACGAATTCACCAAGTTCTTGGAGCTTGGCCATGACGACCTTGCTCTCCACTCCGAACTCCTTGGCGAGTTCGTATACCCGGACCTTAGCCACTTCGCTCCTTCTAGGTCCGGGTGTCCACCGGACCGTCGCTACTTCATGGGCGTACTCATCGCGTACTCATCGAGTGCTCATCGCAATCTCGACCTACTTCCAACTCGCGAGGTACCTGACCGCACGGTCTCCCGTGCCGTTCTTCTTACGGTGTTGCCTGGCAGTGCAGCCGTTACCGGTCGGTCTGTTCGATGTGCCGGCGCAGCTCCGCGGTGTCGAGCGGCCCCTGGATCCGGAAGGCCCGGGGAAACGCCCGGCGGCGGACCGCCAGCTCGAAACAGACCAGTGTGGGGTGCACGGATGCACCCCGGCCGGGCAGCGTACCGCGAGGATCGGGGACGCACGCGCCCTCGGTCACCACGGTCCGCAGCAGTTCGCTCTTGGCCGCTCGCTCCCGGCACCCCACACAGGTGCGCTCAGGGCATGCGCGGGCATGCGTCCGGCCAGACACTGATTAAGTCTACCTCCCCGCGCCGACCTCACCCCTTCGGGGCACTGATCGTGCGCGTATGCGTTTCGGCCATGATCGACCGCTTTTCCGGGTCCGGAAGGCGCCGGTCGGGGGTCGTGGCGGTCCGGCGGGGTCGTATTACGGACGTTCCGGACCGCTTGGGAGGAGCGCTCGCGCGCTCCCCCTCACCCCCGAGCGCCTATCGGATGATCGGGCGCCCCGGGTGCTCAGGCACCCTCGGCCTGCGCCGCCTGCTCGGTGTCGGGACGGATGTCGATCCGCCAGCCGGTCAGCCGGGCCGCGAGCCGGGCGTTCTGCCCCTCCTTGCCGATGGCGAGGGAGAGCTGGTAGTCGGGCACGGTCACCCGGGCGGAGCGCGCGGCCAGATCCACGATCTCGACCTTGCTCACCCGTGCGGGGGACAGTGCGTGGGCCACCAGCTCGGCGGGGTCGTCCGACCAGTCGACGATGTCGATCTTCTCGCCGTTCAGCTCGGCCATCACCGCGCGCACCCGGCCGCCCATCGGGCCGATGCAGGCACCCTTGGCGTTCAGCCCGGAACGGGTCGAGCGCACAGCGATCTTGGTGCGGTGACCGGCCTCGCGGGCGATGGCGGCGATCTCCACCGAGCCGTCCGCGATCTCCGGCACCTCCATGGCGAAGAGCTTCTTCACCAGGTTGGGGTGGGTGCGCGAGAGCGTCACGGACGGACCGCGCACGCCCTTGGCCACACGCACCACGTACGTGCGCAGGCGGGTGCCGTGCTTGTACTCCTCGCCGGGGACCTGCTCCTGCACCGGCAGGATGGCCTCCAGCTTGCCGATGTCGACCAGGACGTTCTTGGGGTCCTTGCCCTGCTGCACGATGCCCGCGACGACGTCGCCCTCGCGGCCGGCGAACTCACCGAAAGTGATCTCGTCCTCGGCGTCGCGCAGACGCTGGAGGATGACCTGCTTCGCGGTGGTCGCGGCGATCCGGCCGAAACCGGACGGGGTGTCGTCGAACTCCCGGGGCTCCTCGCCCTCGGGAAGGTCCTGCGGGTCCTCCTTGGCCCACACCGTCACGTGGCCGGTGGCCCGGTCGAGCTCCACGCGGGCGCGCCTGCGGCTCCCCTCCGTGCGGTGGTAGGCGATGAGGAGGGCCGACTCGATCGCCTCGACCAGCAGGTCGAAGGAGATCTCCTTCTCTCGCACCAGACCCCGCAGGGCACTCATGTCGATGTCCACGGCTACGCCTCCTCTTGGCTCTCGTCGGTCTCGTCGTCTGCGGCCTGCTCCGTGGCCTTGCGGTTGAACTCGATCTCCACGCGCGCCTTCGCGATCTCGTCGAAGGCCAGGCGGCGGGCGGTGGGCTTGCGGCCCTTGACGCCCGGCACCTGCAGATCGAGCCCCTCGTCGTCCACGGCGACGATCCGCGCGACGAGCTCACCGCCCTCGGCCAGCTGCGCCTTGATCAACCGGCCCGTGGCACGGACGTAGTGACGCGGGTGGGTCAGGGGGCGGTCGGCACCGGGAGAGGTGACCTCCAGGACGTAGGGGGTGGCCCCCATGACGTCCGACTCATCGAGCCTGGCGGAGATGTCACGGCTGAGGTCCGCACAGGTGTCCAGCTGGACACCCTCGTCGGAATCCACCACGATGCGCAGCACACGCCGCTTCCCGGCCGGGGTCACCTCGATCTCTTCCAGGTCCAGCTCCCGCGCGCTCACGAGGGGGGCCAGCAGCTCGCGCAGCCGCTCGCTCTGGGTGGTGCTCATCCGGGTGACTCCTCGGCCGCGTGTGCTGTTGTGGGAAAGTCGCGTGTCAGGTCAAAGCCTATCTGTTCCGGCAGCCGGCTGACGATTCGGTGCCCGGGTCCGCGGCGGCCCCCCGGCGCGCCGGTACGCTCACGTGCGGTGATCATGCCGGGAGGGCCGGCCGACGGCGAGACGAGGCGGGATTGAGGATCGTGCCGCTTGCGACCACGACGCGGGACCCGGGCGGGCCGCGCAGACGCAGCGTACTGGGCGGGGCCGCCGCGGCCCTGCTGGGCGGGGGCGCCACGGCGCTGCTCACCGGGTGCTCCGGGAGCGGCGCGGGCTCCGGTGGTGAGGATTCCGCCGCCGCACAACGGCTGAAAGAACGCGCCGGGCAGCAGTCCGCCGCGCTCCTCGCGCACTACGACGCCACCCTCGCCGCCCACCCCGCACTCGCCGCACGGCTGCGGCCGCTGCGCGCCGAAGTGGCCCGCCACGCCGAGGCCTTCGGCCCGGGCCCGGGCAGCCCCTCCCCGTCGGCCGGCACCGGCGCGCCCCCGGCCGTACCGCAGGACGAGAAGGCGGCCCTCGCCGCCCTCGCCGAGGCCGAGCGGCGCACCGTCGACGCCCGCACCGCCGCCCTGGCCGCCGCCCCGCCCGGCCTCGCCCGCCTCCTGGCCTCCGTCGCCGCCTCGGGCGCCGCCCACGCCTATCTGCTGACCGGAGCCGCCGCATGACCGCCCCCGCCGCCGTGACCGCCGCCCAGGCGGCCCTGGCCGCCGAACACGCGGCGGTGTACGGGTACGGGGTCGTGGGCGCCCGCATCGAGGAGGAGCGCGCCGGCGACGCCCGCGAGGCCCACGAGGCCCACCGGGCCCGGCGCGACGCGCTGACCCGCGCCGTGCGCGGTCTGGGCGCCGAACCCGTCGCCGCGGCCGCCGCCTACGCGCTGCCCTTCGCGGTGCCCGACGGCGCCGCGGCGCTGCGGCTCGCGACCGAGCTCGAACGCCGGCTCACCGCGGTCTACGCCGACCTCGTCCGGGCCGCCACCGGCGACCTGCGCGGCGAGGCGGCGGCCGGGCTGCGCGAAGCGGCGGTGCGCGCGGCACGCTGGGACGGGGGCAGCGTAGCCTTCCCTGGGCTCACCGAGCGTGCCGCTCCCGACAGGTCCTGACCTGCGGGAAGCCGGACGGCGAGCCGGGGAAGCAACGAAAGGGACAGCTCAGGGATGGCCATCAGCAACGACCGCCTCGCACCTCCGCAGAGGCTGGCGCGAACCCTGGGCTCGGACCCCGCGGCCGGCGAGGCCGAACACCGCTGGCTCGCCGAGCTCCCCGAACGGGCCCGCACCGCCCTCGCCCGCCGGCAGCTGACACCCGAACGGGTGCAGGTGCCCGGCGGCCGCACCAGCATGGTGATCCTCGTCCGGCAGGCCGACGGCACGCCCGCCGCGCTCAAGCTCAGCCCCCCGTCCAGCGGCACCACCGCCCTCGAACACGCTGCGCTCGCCCACTGGGACGGCCTCGGCGCCGTACGCGTCCTGGACGCCGACCCCGAGGAAGGGGCGCTGCTGCTGGAACGGCTGCACGCCGACGTCAGTCTGCGCTCGCTGGCCGAGCCCAAGGCCCAGCTGGAGGCCGCCGCCACCCTGCAACGCCTGTGGGTGCCGGCCCCGGCCGGCGCCCCCTTCCCGACGGTGGCCGACCACACCGGCGCCGCGGCCGCCGTCCTGCGCGAGCGGCGCGAGGCGCCCTGGGCGGCCGACGCGCGCGCCCTCGTCGACGAGGCGCTCGAAGCCCGCGACGCGCTGGTCGCCGACCGCCCGGCCGAGGCGGTGCTGCTGCACGGCGAGTACCACCAGGGCACGGTGCTCTCCGGCGAGCGCATGCCCTGGCTGGCCGTCGCCCCCCGCCCCCTGGCCGGTGAACGCGCCTACGACCTCGCCTGGCTGGTCCGCGACCGGCTCGACACGCTGCTGGCCGCGCCGGGGGCGGGGGCGGCGGCACGGCGCCGCGTGGCGAAGCTGGCGGAGTCCCTGGAAGTGGACGCGGACCGCTTGCGGGGCTGGACGCTCTTCCGTGCGACGGAGGCGGGGGTGCGGGAGCTTGCGGCCGGCGCCCGCAGGCAGGGCGAACTCCTCCTGGAGTTCGCGGGCTTGCTGTAGAGCTGCCAGGTCGTGTCCGGCGGATCGTCCCGCCGCGTGGGCGCGATGAGCCACCACCTGCCCGCAGGCAGGGTGCCGTGCATCGCCCGGGCCTCGGGCCGGCGCGTCGACTGCGGGCCGTCCGTGGCCGATCGCGCCCACGCGGCGGCAGCCGCAGATCGAACGCTGCCCCGCGCCCCTTACGGGGCACTGCATGATCCGCCGGACGGCCCTGGGCCGGGCGGTTCCGGGCGGCGTCAGGCGCCGGCGGCCCGTACTCGGGCCATCGCCTCGTCCACCGGCAGTTCCTCCCGCTCCCCCGTGCGGCGGTCCTTGAGTTCGACCACCCCGTCGGGGGCCCGGCGCCCGACCACCAGGATCGTCGGCACCCCGATCAGCTCCGCATCCGCGAACTTCACTCCCGCCGACACCCCCGTGCGGTCGTCGAGAAGCACCCGCACCCCGTCCCCCGCGAGCCGTTTCGCGATCGTCTCCGCCAGCTCCGGTTGCACCGCCTTGCCGGCCGCCACGACGTGGACGTCCGCCGGGGCGATCTCGCGGGGCCAGCACAGGCCGGCCTCGTCGTGGGTCTGTTCGGCCAGGGCGGCCACGACGCGGGAGACGCCGATGCCGTAGGAGCCCATCGTGACGCGGACGGGTTTGCCCTCGGGGCCGAGGACGTCCAGGGCGAAGGCGTCGGCGTACTTGCGTCCGAGCTGGAAGATGTGGCCGATCTCGATCGCCCGCCCGACCTCCAGGCCGGCCCCGCAGCGGGGGCAGGGGTCGCCGGGTCGGACCACGACGACGTCCAGGTAGCGGTCGACGGTGAAGTCGCGGCCGCACACGACGTTGCGGGCGTGCGTGCCGGGCTTGTTGGCGCCGGTGATCCAGGCGGTGCCGGGGGCGACCCGGGGGTCGGCGAGGTAGGGGATGCCCAGGCCCTGGGGGCCGACATAGCCGCGGACGAGGTCGGGGCGGCCGGTGAAGTCCTCGGCGGTGACGAGTTCGACGACGGCCGGCGCCAGGTGTTCGGCGAGCTTGCCGAGGTCGACCTCGCGGTCGCCCGGCACGCCGACGGCCGTGATCTCGCCGTCGACCTTCACCAGGAGGTTCTTCAGGGTGGCGGACGCGGGTACGCCCAGGTGCGCGGCGAGCGTGTCGATGGTGGGGGTGTCGGGCGTGGGGAGTTCCTCGGCCGGCGCGTGGGCGGCGGGGTCGCCGGGGGCGACGACCGTGGTCACGGCCTCGGTGTTGGCGGCGTAGTCGCAGTGCGGGCAGTCGACGAAGGTGTCCTCGCCGGCCGCGGCCGGGGCGAGGAACTCCTCGGACGCCGAGCCGCCCATGGCGCCGGAGACGGCGGAGACGATCCGGTGGTCCAGGCCGAGGCGGGCGAAGATGCGCTGGTACGCGGTGCGGTGGAGGCGGTAGGAGGCGGCGAGGCCTTCGTCGTCGATGTCGAAGGAGTAGGAGTCCTTCATCTGGAACTCGCGGGCGCGCAGCACGCCGGAGCGGGGCCGGGCCTCGTCGCGGTACTTCGTCTGGATCTGATACAGGATCACGGGCAGGTCCTTGTAGGACGCGCACTGGTCCTTGACCGTGAGGGTGAAGATCTCCTCGTGGGTGGGCCCGAGGAGGTAGTCGGCGCCCTTGCGGTCCGTGAGCCGGAAGAGTTCGTCGCCGTACTCCTTCCAGCGCCCGCTGGTCTCGTAGGGCTCCTTGGGCAGCAGGGCGGGCAGCAGCACTTCCTGGCCGCCGATGGCGTCCATCTCCTCGCGCACGATGCGGGCGACGTTGTCGAGGACCTTCTTGCCCAGCGGCAGCCACGTCCACATGCCCGCGGAGGTGCGGCGGACGTATCCGGCGCGGACCAGCAGCCGGTGGCTCGCGGTCTCGGCGTCGGCCGGGTCCTCGCGCAGCGTCCTGAGCAGGGTCGTGGACATGCGTTGCAAGGGGGCCATGGGTCGTCTCCCGGGTGCGTGACGTGCGGTGTTGGCCCGGAGACTAGCGGCGCGGGGCGTCGTGCACGTACCGGTTTTCCGGGGCGAGCAGCGGCAGTTGCGCGCCCATCACGGCGTACGGGCTCGCGGCGCTGGGGAAGACGACGTGCCGGGCCAGGTCGCGGTAGCCGAGCTTGCGGTACAGGGCGCGGGCCGGGCTGTCCTTGTCGATGGCGGACAGGATGGAGCGCGGCTCGTCCGCCGTGGAGGTGATGGCGGTGATGAGGGTGCGGCCGATGCGGCGGTTCTGGAATTCGGGGTGGACGTGCAGTTCGGTGATGACGAAGGAGTCGTCGAGCCAGCGGTCGTGCCCGTTGGCCCGCAGGTACGGCTCGACGACCATGGACCACCAGTGGCTGCGGTCGTTGGGCATCCCGTAGACGAAGCCGACGAGCCGGCCGTCGGCCGTGGTGGCGCCCAGGGCGCGCGCTCCCGGGCTGGTGAGGTGCCGCAGCACGATGTGCCGCCGGACCCCGACCTCCTCGGGGGTCAGCCCGAAGGCGACGGCCTGCACGGCCAGTGCCTCGTCCACCCGCGCGGCGAGGTCGAGCGGTCCGACCGTGATGTCATCCATGGCGCGAGGCTACCCGGCCGTCCGCCCGTGGCCCGACCGCATCGGATGCGACCTCGTCAGAACAGGACGCTCATGAACGCGCCGACCTCCTGGAAGCCGACGCGGCGGTAGGCGGCGCGGGCGGCGGTGTTGTAGTCGTTGACGTACAGGCTGACCACCGGGGCGACCTCGCGCAGCGCGTAGCCCAGGACGGCGGTCATGCCGGCGACGGACAGACCCCTGCCGCGGTACTCGGGGGCCACCCACACGCCCTGGATCTGGCAGGCGAGGTCGGTGGCGGCGCCGATCTCCGCCTTGAAGACCACGCGCCCGTCCTCGATGCGGGCGAAGGACCGGCCGGAGCCGACGAGCTCGGCGACGCGGGCCTGGTAGAGCAGTCCGCCGTCGCCGGCCAGCGGCGAGACGCCGACCTCCTCGGTGAACATGGCCACGCACGCGGGCAGGATCAGGTCCATCTCGTCCTTGCGGATGCGCCGCACCAGCGGGTCCGGGGCGAGGCCCGCGGGCATGGAGCGGGTGACCATCAGCGGCTGGTGGGCGCGGACCTCGCGGGCCGGGCCCCAGTGCGGTTCGAGCAGGGACCACAGCTGGGCGGTGGCCTCGGCCGGGCCGACGATCGAGGAGCAGCGGCGGCCGGTGCGCCGGGCCCGGTCGGCGAAGGCGCGTACGGCCTCGGGGCCGGCGCACACCGGCACCAGGTTGGCGCCGGCGTAGCACAGGGACTCCAGCCGGCCCTCCGCGTACCAGCCCCACATCTCGCCGCCGAGCCGCCAGGGGTCGAGGCCGGCGACACGGACGCGCGCGGCGACGAAGGCGTTGGCCACGGGATCGCGGTCGAGGACGCCGAGGGCCGCGTCCAGATCGGCGGGGCCCAGGACCTTGGTGGTGGTCGTCGTCAGCACGTGTCGGATTGCCTCACCGTGGCGGGGCCGCAGGCCGGGGAAGTGGATCCTGGCACTGTACCTCCCCGCTTGCGCCGCCGCCCCGCCCGGCGGAGGCCGGGCGGGGCGGGCAGAGGCGGGGGTGCGTCAGCCGGCGACGCTGACCGAGGGCTCGCCGGAGGCGACGCCCTCGGCCTCCATCTTCTCGGCGAGCTTCATGGCCTCCTCGATGAGCGTCTCCACGATCTTCGACTCGGGAACGGTCTTGATGACCTCGCCCTTGACGAAGATCTGGCCCTTGCCATTGCCGGAGGCGACGCCCAGGTCGGCCTCGCGGGCCTCGCCGGGGCCGTTGACCACACAGCCCATGACGGCCACGCGCAGCGGGACCTCCATGCCCTCCAGGCCCGCGGTGACCTCGTCGGCGAGCTTGTACACGTCCACCTGGGCGCGGCCGCAGGACGGGCAGGAGACGATCTCCAGCCGGCGCTGGCGCAGCCCCAGGGACTCCAGGATCTGGATGCCGACCTTGATCTCCTCCGCCGGCGGGGCGGAGAGGGAGACGCGGATGGTGTCGCCGATGCCCTCGGAGAGCAGGGCGCCGAAGGCGACGGCGGACTTGATGGTGCCCTGGAAGGCCGGACCGGCCTCGGTCACGCCCAGGTGGAGGGGGTAGTCGCACTGGGCGGCCAGCTGGCGGTAGGCGTTGACCATCACGACCGGGTCGTTGTGCTTGACCGAGATCTTGATGTCCCGGAAGCCGTGCTCCTCGAAGAGCGACGCCTCCCACAGGGCGGACTCGACGAGGGCCTCCGGCGTCGCCTTGCCGTACTTCTGCAGCAGGCGGCGGTCGAGGGAGCCGGCGTTCACGCCGATGCGGATCGGCACACCGGCGTCGCCGGCCGCCTTCGCGATCTCCTTGACCTTGTCGTCGAACTGCTTGATGTTGCCGGGGTTGACGCGGACGGCGGCACAGCCGGCGTCGATCGCGGCGAAGACGTACTTCGGCTGGAAGTGGATGTCCGCGATCACCGGGATCTGCGACTTCCTGGCGATGATCGGCAGCGCGTCGGCGTCGTCCTGGGTCGGGCAGGCGACGCGGACGATCTGGCAGCCGGAGGCCGTCAGCTCGGCGATCTGCTGCAGGGTGGCGCCGATGTCGGAGGTGCGCGTCGTCGTCATGGACTGCACCGAGACGGGGGCGTCGCCGCCGACGGCCACGGATCCGACCTGGATCTTGCGGCTGACCCTGCGGTCGGCGAGCTTGGTCGGAACGGAAGGCATTCCAAGCGAAATCGCTGTCATCTGGCGAGCAACCCCAAGGTATGAATCAAGGTCCCGAGATCGGCGGGCTCCGACTCCGAGGTTACGGCAAGCGGTGCCGTGGGAGCACATTGCCGGTCCCCGGCGGGGGCCCCTGCTCGCACGCCGGAGAGGCTGCAGTGCAGCCTCTCCGGCGTGCGAGGACGACGACCGCCGCTACGTCAGTCGTACCGGGTTCACCACGTCCGCGATGAGCACCAGCAGCGTGAAGCACACGAAGATGCCCGCCACCACGTACGCCACCGGCATCAGCTTCGCCACGTCGAAGGGGCCCGGGTCCGGGCGCCGGAAGACCTTGGCGACCGTGCGGCGTACGGACTCCCACAGGGCGCCCGCGATGTGCCCGCCGTCCAGCGGCAGCAGCGGCAGCATGTTGAACAGGAACAGCGACAGGTTGAAGCCCGCCACCAGGAAGAGCATGGTGGCGATCTGCTGCGACGGCGGGATGTCGAGGTTGAACACCTCACCGCCCACGCGTGCCGCGCCCACGACGCCCATCGGGGAGTCGGCCTTGCGCTCGCCGCCGTCGAAGGCGGCGTTCCACAGGTCGGGGATCTTGCCGGGCAGGTCGATCAGGGATTCGATGCCGGACTGGACCATGTCGCCCATGCGGTCGACGGACTGCCCGAAGGACTGCTGGACGACTCCGGTGGCGGGCGTGAAGCCGAGGAAGCCGGCGGTGACGTACTCGCCCTTGATGGGGGCGCCCTTGCCGTCGTACTTCTGGACCTGGTTGGAGATCAGGTCGGCGTGCAGCGTCTTCTCGGTGCCGTCGCGCGAGACCGTGATCGTCGCCGGGCCGGTGGTGCGGCGGATCTCCTTCTGGAGGGTGCTCCAGTCGCCGACGCGGTGGCCGTTGAAGGCGACGATGCGGTCCTTGGGCTGGAGGCCGGCCGCCTTGGCCGGGGAGTCCTTGGCGCCAGTGGGGCACTTGTCGGCGGGGCTGCTGGCCTTGACGACGCAGTCGGAGACCTGGGAGACGGTCGTGGTCTGCGTGGAGACGCCGAAGGTCATCATGACGCCGAGGAAGACCACGACGGCCAGGACGAGGTTCATGAAGGGCCCGGCGAACATGACGATCACGCGCTTCCACGGCTTGCGCGTGTAGAACATGCGGGTCTCGTCGCCGGGGCGCAGCTCCTCGTAGGCGGCGGAGCGGGCGTCCTCGATCATGCCGCGCCACGGGGAGGTGGAGCGGGCGCTGATGCGGCCGTCCTCGCCGGGCGGGAACATGCCGATCATGCGGAT
This sequence comes from Streptomyces sp. NPDC049585, assembly GCF_040675615.1. Lineage (NCBI taxonomy): Bacteria > Bacillati > Actinomycetota > Actinomycetes > Kitasatosporales > Streptomycetaceae > Streptomyces > Streptomyces sp. NPDC049585. Next base: position 63,611 of record NZ_JBFAPE010000017.1, read on the forward strand.
GTAGCCGCCGAGCGGGACGGCCTTGATGCCGTACTCGGTCTCGCCCTTCTTCCGCGACCACAGGGTCGGCCCGAAGCCGACCATGTACTGCGGCACCCGGATGCCGAACATCTTGGCGGTCGACAGGTGGCCCAGCTCGTGCCAGGCGATGGAGAAGAGCAGGCCCACCACGAAGACGACTATCCCGAGGACGGTCATCAGTGCTGTCATGCGCGGGCCTCCGAGGTCGTACGAGCCGCCAGTTCGCGGGCCCGGGCGCGGGCCCAGGTCTCCGCCTGCAGGACGTCCGAGAGGGTCAGGCGGGTTCCCGCGGCGGGGGTGCCGTGTTCCGCCACCACCTCGGCGACGGTGTCCACGATCCCATTGAACGGCAGCTGCCCGCTCAGGAACGCATCGACGCACTCCTCGTTGGCGGCGTTGAAGACGGCGGGGGCGGTGCCGCCGAGGGTGCCGACGTGCCGGGCGAGGTCGACGGAGGGGAAGGCCTCGGTGTCGAGGGGGAAGAATTCCCAGGTGGAGGCCTGGGACCAGTCGAAGGCGGGGGCGGCGTCGGGCACCCGCTCGGGCCAGCCGAGGCCGATGGCGATGGGGCCGCGCATGTCCGGCGGGGTGGCCTGGGCGAGGGTGGAGCCGTCGGTGAATTCCACCATCGAGTGGACGTACGACTGGGGGTGGACGACGACCTCGATGCGCTCGAAGGGGATGTCGTAGAGCAGGTGGGCCTCGATGACCTCGAGTCCCTTGTTCACCAGGGTGGCCGAGTTGATCGTGATGACCGGGCCCATGGACCAGGTGGGGTGGGCCAGCGCGTCCCGGGGGGTCACGGAGGCCAGCTCCGCCTTGGTGCGGCCGCGGAAGGGGCCGCCGGAGGCGGTGACGACGAGCTTGCGCACCTCGGAGCGGGTGCCGCCGAGGAGGGCCTGGAAGAGGGCGGCGTGCTCGGAGTCGACGGGGATGATCTGTCCGGGCTTGGCGACGGCCTTGACCAGGGGCCCGCCGACGATCAGCGATTCCTTGTTGGCCAGGGCCAGGGTGCGGCCGGCCTCCAGGGCGGCGAGGGTGGGGGCCAGGCCGATGGAGCCGGTGATGCCGTTGAGGACGGTGTGGCACCGGCTGCGGGCGAGCTCGGTGGCCGCGTCGGGGCCGGCGAGGACCTCGGGCAGCGGCTCGCGGCCGTAGCGGGCGGCCAGGGCCTCGCGCAGGGCGGGCTCCTTGTCCGCCTGCGCGACGGCGACCGTGCGGACCCCCAGTCGGTGCGCCTGCTCGGCGAGCAGCTCCACCCGGCCGCCGGCGGCGGACAGGGCGGTGACCGTGAACCGCTCGGGGTTGCGCAGGACCAGGTCGATGGCCTGGGTGCCGACCGAACCGGTCGAGCCGAGGATCACGATCTCGCGCGGGCCGCCTCCGGGCACGGCGGCGGAGTAGCGCAGGTGGGGGTCAGCGAGGGAGTCCGTCATCCCCCCATTGTGGCCGTACCGCCGGTCCGGCCCGACAGCGCGTCCCGGCAGTACGACCCGGTGGGGTTCACCGGTTCATCGGATCGGGGGTTCTTCGGCTCACCGGATCGGCCGGTGGACGTTCTCGGCCTTGGACGGGCCGGGGGTGGCGTCCGCGATCCAGGGGCCCTCGCCGCTGGGGTCGACGATGCCGGCCTCCAGCCACGCGTACGCCCCGCCCATGACGCCGGAGACGACCTTGCGGTCGAGGTCGTCGGTGTTGGTCCACAGCCGCCCGAAGAGCTCCTCGACGCGGATGCGGGACTGCCGGCAGAAGGCGTCGGCCAGCTGGTACGCCTCGGTACCGTGCTCGCCGCGGGAGCGCAGGTGCTCGGCGCGCACGCAGGCGGCGCTCATGGCGAACAGCTCGGCGCCGATGTCGACGATGCGGCCGAGGAAGCCCTGCTTGGTCTCCATGCGGCCCTGCCAGCGGGACATGGCGTAGAAGGTGGAGCGCGCCAGCTTGCGCGAGGACCGTTCGACGTAACGCAGGTGGCGCGAGAGGTCGCGGTGGCCGGTCGGGTGGAACTCGGCGTACGTCCGCGGCAGCTGCCCGGGGCCGGCGACCAGCTTGGGCAGCCAGCGGGCGTAGAAGCCGCCGGCACGGGCGCCGGCACGGGCCTTGTCGCCCAGGGACTTCTCCGGGTCGATCAGGTCGCCGGCGACCGACAGATGGGCGTCGACGGCCTCGCGGGCGATGAGCAGGTGCATGATCTCCGTGGAGCCCTCGAAGATCCGGTTGATGCGCGCGTCGCGCAGCATCTGCTCGGCGGGGACGGCGCGCTCGCCGCGGGCGGCCAGGGAGGCGGCGCTCTCGTAGCCGCGGCCGCCGCGGATCTGCACCAGCTCGTCCATCATCAGCCAGGCCGCCTCGCTGGCGTAGAGCTTGGCGAGGGCGGCCTCGATGCGGATGTCGTTGCGGTCCTCGTCGGCCATCTGGCTGGAGAGGTCGACGATCGCCTCCAGGGCGAAGGTCGTCGCGGCGATGTAGGAGATCTTCGAGCCGACGGCCTCGTGCTTGGCGATGGGCTTGCCCCACTGCTCACGGGCCGAGGACCACTCGCGGGCGATCTTGAGCGCCCACTTGCCGCTCGCGGCGCACATGGCGGGGATCGACAGCCGCCCGGTGTTGAGCGTGGTCAGCGCGATCTTCAGGCCGGCGCCCTCGGGGCCGATGCGGTGGGAGGCGGGCACCCGCACCTGGTGGAAGCGGGTGACGCCGTTCTCGATGCCGCGCAGGCCCATGAAGGCGTTGCGGTTCTCCACGGTGACGCCCTCGGCCGTCGCCTCGACGACGAAGGCCGTGATGCCGCCCTTGTGGCCCTCGCTGCGGGGCACGCGGGCCATGACGACGAGCAGGTCGGCGACGACGCCGTTGGTCGTCCACAGCTTCACGCCGTCGAGGACGTAGTCGTCGCCGTCGGGCACGGCGGAGGTCGCGAGCCGGGCCGGGTCGGAGCCCACGTCCGGCTCGGTGAGCAGGAAGGCGGTGATGTCGGTGCGCGCGCACCGCGGCAGGAACTTCTCCTTCTGCTCCCGCGTGCCGAACAGCTTCAGCGGCTGCGGTACGCCGATCGACTGGTGGGCCGACAGCAGCGCGCCGACGACGGGGCTGACGGAGCCGACCAGGGCCAGGGCCTTGTTGTAGTAGACGTGGTTCAGGCCGAGGCCGCCGTACTTCGGCTCGATCTTCATGCCGAAGGCGCCGAGCTCCTTGAGCCCGGCGACCGTCTCGTCCGGGATGCGGGCCTCGCGCTCGATGCGGGCGCTGTCGATGCGCGTCTCGCAGAAGTCGCGCAGCTTGGCCAGGAACTCCTCGCCGCGCCGGACGTCGTCCGGGGCGGGCGTCGGGTGCGGATGGATCAGATCGAGACGGAACCGGCCGAGGAAGAGCTCCTTGGCGAAGCTGGGCTTCTTCCAGTCCTGCTCGCGGGCCGCCTCGGCGACCTGGCGCGCCTCACGCTCGGAGACCGGTCGTACGGATGGTGCGGTCATCAGGCACCTCACCGCTGGAGTCGAAGGTGTCCGGTCGACTACCGACCGGTACTACTCGTCCGTATGTACCCCCATGTACCTACCCGATCCCCACCGGCTCTACCAGTCCCCGTGCACACGAGACCGCGCCCCGGGCGGAAGCGGTTGCCCGGGGCGCGGTGGTCGGGGGTGGTCCTTACAGGCTGAGGCCCGTCAGGACGAGGACGCGCTCGTAGGTGTAGTCGTCCATCGCGTAGCGCACGCCCTCGCGGCCGACGCCGGACTGCTTGGCACCGCCGTAGGCCATCTGGTCCGCGCGGTAGGAGGGCACGTCGCCGATCACCACGCCGCCGACCTCCAGCGCCCGGTGGGCGCGGAAGGCGGTCTGCAGGTCGTGCGTGAAGACGCCCGCCTGCAGGCCGTACGGGGAGTCGTTGACCGCGGCGAACGCGGCCTCCTCGCCCTCGACGCGGGAGAGCGTCAGCACCGGGCCGAAGACCTCCTCGCACGCCAGGGTGACGCCCGCCGGCACGTCGGCCAGCACGGTCGGGGCGTACGTGGCGCCCTCGCGCTTGCCGCCCGCCAGCAGCTTCGCGCCCGCCGCGACGGCCTCGTCCACCCACGACTCCACGCGCTTGGCCGCGTCCTCGCTGACCAGCGGGCCCACGTCGGTCGCGGCGTCGGACGGGTCGCCCGTCACCTGGGCCTCGACGGCCGCCACGACCTTCGGCACCAGACGCTCGTACAGCGAGGCGTCGGCGATCACGCGCTGCACGGAGATGCAGGACTGGCCGCCCTGGTAGTTGGAGAAGGTCGCGATGCGCTGCGCCGCCCAGTCCAGGTCCGCCTCGGAGGACCAGTCGGCCAGGACGACGGCCGCGGCGTTGCCGCCCAGCTCCAGGGTGACGTGCTTGCGCGGCACGGAGTCCAGGATCGACCAGCCCACCGGGCCGGAACCGGTGAAGGAGATGACCGGCAGACGCTCGTCCTGCACCAGGGCGGGCATGCGGTCGTTCGGCACCGGCAGCACGCTCCACGAACCGGCCGGCAGGTCGGTCTCGGCGAGGATCTCGCCCAGGACGAGGGAGGAGATCGGGGTCGCCGGAGCCGGCTTGAGGATGATCGGAGCGCCCACCGCGATGGCCGGGGCGACCTTGTGCGCGCTCAGGTTCAGCGGGAAGTTGAACGGCGCGATGCCGAGGACGACGCCGCGCGGGATCCGGCGGGTCAGCGCCAGACGGCCGGTCGAACCCGGGTCGGTGTCCAGGCGCTGGGCGTCACCGGCGTTGAACCGGCGGGCCTCCTCCGCCGCCCAGCGGAAGACCGAGACGGCACGGCCGACCTCGCCGCGCGCCCACTTGATGGGCTTGCCGTTCTCCGCCGAGATCAGCTGGGCGATCTCCTCCGTGCGCTCCGTCAGCCGCTTGGCGACATGGTCCAGAGCGGCGGTGCGCACGTGCGCGGGCGTGGTGGCGAACTCCTCGCGCACGGCGTACGCGGCGGCGACGGCCTCCTCGACCTGCGCCTCGGTGGGCACGCTCACGGTGCCGACGAGACGACCGTCCCAGGAGTTCGTGACGTCGAAGGTCTCCTCGCCGGTGGCCTCGCGGCCGGCCAGCCAGAACGCGTGGGGAGCAGTCACAATCGGCCCTTCCCAGGTGGGGGTGTGGATGTTGGTTCCCCCACGGTAGGTCTGGGACGGCGGTGCGTCGCTTGTCCGCTATGGAGCGCGGGTGGGGGCGTGTGCGCCGCATTGGCACTCCCCGGGAGGCGGGGAGAAGGCGGGGCCGGGGAGCAGCCCCCCGCCGAGCCTCGGCCAGCGTGGCTCGAAAAGCGGCTCAAAACCGTCTGAATCCAGCGTTTGTTCGCCAATCGGCCGGGGATTGATCTTCTCGCTCTCAAGATTGTTTCGCGCGGTGACCACACCGCAACAGCGCCACTCCAGCCAGTTACAGAACAGGAACCCCGCATGCTCCCTTCCATGCCGCGCCCCGACCGCGAACGCTTCCTCGCCGAACCGCGCGTCGGCGTCCTCGGTGTCGCCGACCCCCGGGGCGGTGGCGGTCGTGGGCCGCTGGTCGTGCCGCTCTGGTACGACTACGAGCCCGGCGGCGAGGTCGTCGTCGGCACGAACCGCGAGAGCATCAAGGCCCGGCTCCTGCGCGACGCCGGGCGTTTCAGCCTCTGCGTGCAGGACGAGAAACGGCCGTACCGCTACGTGAGCGTCGAGGGCCCGATCACCTCGATCGAGGATCCGATCGATCCGGCGGTGCGCGAGGCCCTGGCCCACCGGTACCTGGATCCGCAGGAGGCCCGCGACTACCTGGCGGCGACCTCGGCCCAGTTACAGGACGACGTCCTGTTCCGCATGCGACCGGAGCACTGGCGCAGTGCCGACTTCGCCGCGTTCGCGGCGGACTTCGCCGGGGAGGCGTGATGACCGGCACCGGCATATCGTCGCGCCCGTCGACCTCGTCCACGCTCGTCCCGGGCTACCCGCGGGACGGCCTCATACCGGAGCTGTTCGAGGCGCAGGCCGCGGCCCGCCCTGATGCGCCCGCGGCCCGGCACGGGGAGCGTGTCGTGACGTACGGGCAGCTCGACGCCCATGCCGACGCCCTGGCGGCGCGCCTGGTCGCGCACGGTGTCCGGCCGGGTGAGCTGATCGGCGTGTGCGGCAGCCGCTCGCTGGAGGCGCTGGTGGCGCTGCTGGGCATCCTCAAGGCCGGCTGTGCGTACGTACCGCTGGACGAGGACCTGCCGCCGGCCCGGTTGCGGGCCATGGCCGAGGACGCGGGGCTGAGCGCGGCGGTCACGCTGCCGGGCAGCACGCGTCGCGTGCGCGGTCTACGCGCGTCGGTCGAGCTCGGCAGCGTCGATGCTCCCGTCGCCGTCCCTGCCGCCGTCCCGCGCCGGACCGGCTCCGCGACCGACTGCGCCTACGTGGCCTTCACCTCCGGTACGACCGGCCGCCCCAAGCCCGTCGCGATACCCCACCGGGGCGTCGTGCGCCTGGTGCTGTCCGACTCCGAGGTGCCGCCGCCCGGTCCGGGCGACGGCGTGCTGCACGCCTACGGCCTGTCCTCGGACGCCTCGACGATCGAGATCTGGGGCGCCCTGCTGACCGGCGCCTGCCTGGTCCTCGCCGACCGGGAGGAGCTGCTCTCCCCCGACGCCCTGGAACGGCTCTTCCACACGGCGGACGTGACCGTGGCCTACCTGACGACGAGCGTCTTCCACCTCGTCGCCCGGACCCGCCCCGAGGCGCTGGCGCTGCTGCGCTTCGTCTCCGCCGGCGGGGAGGCGATGGACCCGCACCTGGCGAACGCGGTCCTGGCGGCCTGCCCGGGTACGACGGTGGTCAACTTCTACGGTCCGACCGAGAACGCCGTGGTCTCCACCGCCCATGTGCTGCGCCCGCTGCCCGAGGACGCCGCGAGTGTCCCCCTGGGCCGTCCGTTCGGCGCCTCCACGTGCCACGTCCTGCGCGCCGACGGCTCGGTGGCGGAGCCGGGCGAGGAGGGGGAGCTGTACGTCGGCGGCGACGGGCTGGCCCTGGGCTACCTCGGCGATGCGCGCCTGACCGCCGAGCGGTTCGTCGCGCTGCCCGCCGTGGAGCCGGGCGGGCTGCTGTACCGCACCGGCGACCGGGCCGTGCGGACCGCCGACGGGCTGCTGGAGTACCGCGGGCGCCTCGACCGCCAGGTCAAGCTGCGCGGCGCGCGCGTCGAGCTCGACGAGGTGGAGGCCCGATTACGGGCCCACGCCGAGGTCGGCGAGGCCGTCGTCGAGGTCGAGTCGGGTGCCCTGACCGCCTACCTGACCGCCGCCGCGCCCGGCCGCCCCCTGCCGCTGCCCGAGTTGCGCGCGTACTGCGCCCAGTGGCTGCCCCCGCAGGCCGTACCCCACCTCGTGCCCCTGGACCACTTCCCGGTGACCAGCGGCGGCAAGGTCGACCGCACCCGCCTGAAGGCCGCGGCAGCCGCGGCGCACGGGGACGAGCGCAGGACGGACGCCACGGACGAGCCCAGGGCCGAGGGCCTGCTCGGCGTCCTGACCGACGTGTGGCAGCAGGTCCTGCGCGTCCGGCCCCGGCCCGACGACGACTTCTTCCTCCTCGGCGGCGACTCCCTGCTCGCCTCGGAGGCCGTCACCCGCACCCTGGCCGTGCTCGGCCTCGACGCCGCCCTGGGCTCCACCCTGATCAGGGCCCTGCTGGCCGCGCCCACGCCCGAGGGCTTCGCCGAGGCCGTACGCGAGGCCCGGGGCGGCTCCCTCGGGACCGCGGGGCCGGACGAGGTCGTCGACTTCGTCCGGGAGACCGAGCTCGGCTTCGCCCTCCCGCCCGCCGAGGGCCCGGCCCCCTGCCCGCAGGATCCGCAGGACGTCCTGCTCACCGGCGCCTCCGGCTTCGTCGGCGCCCACCTGCTGCACCGTCTGCTGCACTCGACCAGCGCCCGCGTCCACTGCCCCGTACGGGCGACCAGCCCCTCCCACGCCGAGCAGCGGGTGCGCACCGCGCTCGCCCGCTACGGGCTGCGCCTGCAGGAGGCCGAGTGGCGGCGCGTGGAGTGCTTCCCCGGCGACCTCACCCAGCCGCGGCTGGGCCTGCCGGCCGCCCACGCCGACGCGCTGGCCCGCCGGCTGGACCTGATCGTGCACAACGGCGCCCGCGTCAACTTCCTCTACCCGTACGAGCAGTTGCGCGCGGCGAACGTCGACGGCACCCGGGAGGTCGTCCGCATCGCGGCACCCCGCCGCGTGCCGGTGCACTTCGTCTCGACCGTCGCCGTCGTCGCCGGGTTCGGCACCGCCGGCGTACGCGAGGTGGACGAGGACCTGCCACTGGCCCACGCGGACGGGCTCACCATGGGCTACGCGGAGAGCAAGTGGGTCGCCGAGGGAGTGCTGCGGCGGGCGGCCGAACAGGGCCTGCCGGTGGCGGTGTACCGGCCGTACGAGGTGACGGGCGACCGGGTGCACGGCGTGTGCAACACCGAGACGGCCATCTGCTCGCTGTTCAAGGTGATCACCGAGACCGGGCTGGCCCCCGACATCGAGCTGCCGATGGACTTCGTCCCCGTCGACCACCTCGCCGAGTCCCTCGTGCACATCGCCACGCACCGGCCGGCCGACGGACGCGTCCACCACCTCACCAACCCTCGTCCGGCGATGCTCTCCGACGTCCTGGAGCGGATGCGCGCGGCGGGCTTCGCCCTGCGCACGCTGCCGTACGACCAGTGGGTGGGCGAGCTGGTGCGGCATGTCGCCGAGAACCCGACGAGCGCCACGGCGCCGTTCGTGTCGCTGTGCGTGGACCGCAGCCGCACCGCCGACATGTCCGTGAAGGAGATGTACCTGAAGGGCACCTTCCCCGTGCTGGGGCGCCGCAACGCCGAGGAGGCGCTGGCCGGCAGCGGCCTGCACTGCCCGCCGGTCGACGCCGCACTGCTCGACCGGTACCTGGAGTACTTCTTCGCCTCCGGCTACATCGCCCGCCCCCAGGAAACCGCCCGCCCCAAGGAATCGGAGCACACCGCATGAGCCGGCCCGAGACCCTCATCCCCGTGCCGGAGCCCGAGCCCGGTACCGCCGGACCGCCGTGCGCCTACGCCCGCCTGCGCACGGAGGCACCCGTCGTCAAGGCGCAGCTGCCCAACGGCGAGACGGGCTGGCTCCTCAGCCGCTACGAGGACGTGCGCGCCGCGTTCGCCGACCACCGGCTCGTCCGGCCGCTGATGTCGGCCTGGCCGCCCCGGGAGGGGGACGACGCCCCGCCGCCGGCCCTGCCGACCTTCCTGGAGATGACCGGCGAGCACCACGAGCGCGTGCGCCGCACCGTGCTGCCGATGTTCGGCCGGAAGCGGCTGGAGTTCATGGCGCCCCGGATCCGGTCGATGGCCGAGGAACTCGTCGACGACATGGTCGCCGGGGCGGACGACGGGACCGGGGACCTCGTCGCCTCCTATGCCGACCCGCTGCCGCTGCGCGTGCTGTGCGAGACCGTGGGCCTGCCGTACGAGGACCGCGACGTCTACCTGCCGCACACGCTCGCGCTCCTGGGTGCGTCCGGTCTGACGATGGACGAGGTGCTCGCGGCCCTGAACGCGCTGCAGGACTACGCCGGCGACCTCATCTCCCGCAAGGAGAAGGAGGGCGAGGGCGAGGGCGAGGGCGAGGACTACATCCGGCTGCTGCTGGCGGAGAGCAGCCGGCCGGGCGGCGAGCTGAGCAGGGACGACGTCGTCAGCTTCGTCGTCACCATGCTCATGGCCGGCTACAAGACCAACATCCAGCACACGAGCAACGCCCTGCTCGTCCTCCTCACCCACCCCGAGCAGCTGCGGATGCTGCGCGAGGAACCCCGGCGGATCCCCACCGCGGTGGACGAGCTGCTGCGGTACGTGCCGCTGATGAACGCCATCAACATCCTCGTCGCCACCGAGGACTTCACCCTCCACGGGCAACGCATTCGCGAAGGCGACGCGGTCGTCCCCGTACCGGCGTCCGCCAACCGCGACCCGCAGGCCTTTGCCGACCCCGACCGCCTGGACCTCACCCGGACCCCCAACGCGCACGTCGCGTTCGGGCACGGCCCCCACGCCTGCACCGGCGCCCACCTCACCCGCATGCAGCTCGCCATCGCCATCCAGGTGCTGCTGGAGCGGCTCCCCGGCATCGAACTGGCCGCTGCGGCGGAGACCCTCCCCTGGGACGAGTCCACTCCGCTGCGCGCCCCGGCCCGGCTCCCCGTCCGCTGGTGACACCCGAGGAAAGAGATTCGCACCCCATGACCGCACTGCCGCACTATCCCTTCAGCACCGACGGCGACCGGCTCGCCCCCGAACTCGACGAGCTGCGCAGCCGCTGCCCCGTCGCCCGCGTCGGCACCAACTCCGGCGAGGAGGCGTGGCTGGTCACCGACTACGAACTGGCCCGGCACGTGCTGCGGGACCGCTCCTTCGCGCGCTCCGTCCTCGGCGAGGCCGACAGCCCCGCCCAGGACGCCCCCATCCTCGCGCCCGAACTCCTCGACGCCATGAACCACCTCCAGCAGGCCGGACTGCGCGACGAAGTACTCAAGGCCCTCGGCCGCGACCAGCCCGCACTGCCCGCCGACTGGGTCGCGGGCATCACCCACGAAGGCCTGGACGCCATGGTGAAGGAGGGCGCCCCCGGCGACCTCCAGCACCACTTCGCCGAATGGGTCGCCGCCCAGTGCATGTGCCGGCTCCTCGGCCTGCCCTTCGAGGACCACGCATGGCTCGCCGCACGGGCCGACCTGGACCTCACCATGGTCACCCCCACCCACGAGGACCTCGCCCGCAACTGGGAGGAGATCCGCGTGTACATGGACGACCACATGGCCGGCCGCCGCCCCGGCGCACCCCGCGGCCTCGCGGACCGCCTCGCCGACCTCAACTCGGCGCACCAAGGGCTCACCGACAAGCAGCTGTCGAACATCGTGTCCGTCCTGTTCGTCAGCGGCTACGAGGACTTCGCGAGCTTCCTCGGCGTCGCGGCCTTCAACCTGCTGCAGCACCCGGACGTCATGAGCGCGGTGCGCGCCCGGCCGGAGACGATGCCGCAGTGTGTGGAGGAGCTGCTGCGGTGCAGCGTCGTCCTCGGCAACGCGATCCCCCGCTTCGTCACCGAGGACGTCGAGCTGGGCCCGGCCCGGGTGAAGCAGGGCGAGATGATCCTGCTCTCCCTGGACGCGACCAACTACGACCCGGCCGCGTTCCCCGACCCGCAGACCTTCGACCCCACCCGCTCCCCCAACCCGCACCTGCGCTTCGGCTACGGCCGCCACCACTGCCCGGGGGCGCACCTGGTCCGCCGCCAGTCGGAGATCGCCTTCCGCGTCCTGCTGGACCGCCTGCCGGGCGTTCGCCTGGCCGTGGCCCCGGAGGAGGTGCCCTGGCACCCGAACCGCATGGCGATCATGGCAGCGGAGATCCCCGTCACCTGGTGAGCGGCGGGGCGCCTGCGGCGGGCCGTGTCGCAGCCCGCCGCAGGCGCTACCCCTGGCCGCCGGGGCCGCTCGTCGCCTGGAGGGCCAGCCACAGTTCCATGCGGACGTCCGGGTCGTCCAGGGACCGTCCCAGGATCTCCTCCACCCGCCGCATCCGGTACCGCAGGGTGTGCCGGTGCACCCCCAGGTCCGCGGCGGCCGCGTCCCACTGTCCGTGGCGCGACAGCCACGCCCGCAGTGATGCGACGAGGTCGCCGCGCCCGGTCGCATCGTGCTCGCGGAGCGCCCGCAGCAGCCCGTCGGCGAAGGCGCGGACCGCGTCGTCGGCGAGCAGCGGCAGGACGGAGCCGGCGGCGACCTCCTCGTGTTCGACGAGGACGCGCCCCCGGCGCCGGGCGACGGACAGGGCCTGTTCGGCCTGCCGGTGGGCGGCGGCGGCGCCGGCCGGTCCGGCGGGGCCGGACAGCCCGAGGACGGGCCCGGCGGGGGCGGCGGCGCCGTCCCCTGCGGCGCTGCGCCGCTCCTCCGCGGCGCGCGCGTATGTCTCGCACGCCCCCACCGCCGCGCCGCCGTCGGGGGCGAGGACGGTGACCCGCGTACCGTCGGCGACGACGAGCACCGCTTCGGCCGCCCGGCCGGCGGCGGTCTCCGCGGCGTCGGCGAGGGCGCCGAGCGCGCTCTCCTCCCCCGCTTCGGCGACGAGGATGCGGAAGGGCGCGTCGAGCAGGGAGCCGTACAGGTCGCCGGCGACGGCCCGGGCGTGGTCCGGTTCGCCGGCCAGCAGCATGCGCAGCACCGCGGCGCCGAGGCGGGCCTCGGCTTCCTGCAGGGCGCGGGAGCGCTCGGTGGTCAGGGTCAGCAGGGCGACGGCGGAGTGCACGGCGTAGCGCTCGGCGGTGCCGAGCGGGGCGCCGGTGCCGACGGCGAGGACGCCGCGGGCGCGCCGTCCGGAGCCGAGGGACTGCAGTTCGACGCGGTCGCCGTCCTCGTCGTCGGTGCCGGAGCCGACGACGGCGCTGGCGGGGGCGGGCCGCTCGCGCAGCCGGTCGACGTCGGCGCCGAGCCGGGCCGCGCGGCGTGCGGCCCATTCGGGTGCGGCGGCGACGACGGCGCCGGAGGCGTCGTAGAGGGCGGCCCAGCCGCCGAGGTGGGCGGCGAGGCGGGCGATGAGGGCGGCGGGGCCTTCGGGGGCGAGGGCGGCGCGGGTCAGTTCGCGCTGGGCCTCGAAGCCGGCGGTGACGGCGCGGTACTGGTCGGCGGCGATGGCCGCCGAGACGGCCTTGGTGATGGCGAGGAACGGGGTGCGGCGCGGCACCTCCAGCAGGGGCAGGTCCTCGGCCTCGGCGGCTTCGACGAGGGCGCGGGGCACTTCGTCGTAGTTGACGCCGACGGCGAAGCCGAGTCCGACCACGCCGGCGCCGACCAGGCGCCGCACGTAGCGGCGCATGGCCTCGGGGTCCTCGGCGTCGAGCTTCATGGCCGTGATGAGCAGCAGCTCGCCGCCGTCCATCCAGGGCACGGGGTCGGCGAGCTCGCTGACGTGCGCCCAGCGCACGGGCGTGTCCAGCCGGTCCCGGCCCGCGAGAACGGAGAGCTTCAGCGCGGAGTGGTGGACGAGTGAGGCGAGCGTGAGAGGCATGACACCTTCGGTGGAACCGGGCCGGACACTTGCCGTCTCGTATGAACGGCTGTGACCGATTCTGCCTCAGTGGAGGGTTGTCGGCTCAGTTCGACAGCTCGACCAGCACTGGTGGTGCGCTGTCCCCCTTCGCCGAGGTCACGGAGAGGACCGCGCAGCCCGCGGGCACCGAGTGGGCGAGCTCCGAGGCGGACCACCGTTCCCGCTCGACCTTGCGCACGGTGACGGACTGGGCGGTCACGGCCCGGCCGGTGATCACGCGGCGCACGACGTGGGTGACGCGGGTGATCGGCTCGTGGGCGATGACCTGGCGGTCGGTGACGTCGCGGGTCTCGACCCATTCCTTGCCCCACACCTCGGCGAAGCGGGCGCCGTCCCAGGTGGTCACGCCCGAGAACGCCATGCGGCAGCCGACCGAGCCCAGCAGCGCGCTGCGCAGCGCCTCGGGCACGTCGTCGAGGGTGCGCAGGGTCAGTACGGCGCCGGCGCGGGCGGAGCGCAGCCGCTGCAGCCCGCGTACGGACTCGGGGGTGACCGTGTGCGTCGCGTCGTCGAGGACGAGGCAGGCGAACAGCGAGCGGTCGGCACGGGCCGCCGCGCACTCGGTGAACTGGGCGAGGATCAGCCGGGCCAGCACGCGCGAGGCCTCGGCGTGCCCGCGTTCGGGCAGGTCGATGCGTACGCGCAGCGGGTGCTCGAGGGTGCGTAGGGAGAAGGTGCGGCCGGGGCGGGTGGTGTCGAAGAAGGGGGCGAAGGCCGGCCGGTCGAGCAGGGCGAGCCGGTCGGCGAGCGCGGGGGCGGGGTCGCCGGGCCGGTGGGCCTGGCGTTCGCGGGCGTCGAGCTCGCGGCCGAGCGCCTCGTGGCCGCCGGCGGCGAGGCGCTCGCGCAGGGCGCCGAGGGCGGCGGGCGAACCGTCGAGGAGTTCGCGCAGCTCAGGCACGGACGGGAAGCGGCCGTGGACGGCCCGGAAGGGGCCCAGCAGCTGGGCGAGCGCGGTGGCGGCCCGCCGGCTGTCCCCGCCGGGCAGGGCGGTGGTCAGGTCGCCGACGAGTCCTTCGGCGAGGACGGCGGCCGCCTCGTCGGGGTCGTCGGTGCCGTAGAGGTCGAGGTCGTAGGCGGAGTCGGGGCGGCCGATGCGGACGACGACGTCGAAGGCGTCGTCCGGGGCCAGGGCGGCGCCGGAGGCCCCGACGGCGACGACCGCGGCGCGCCCGGCCAGGGCCTGCAGGCACAGCGATTCCAGGACCGGCCGCACCAGGCGTTCGGTCTTGCCGCAGCCGGGCGGGCCGACGGCGAGGAGGGAGGTGGCGAGCAGACCGGCGTCGAGGGCGCAGCCGGCGCCCCGGTGCTCGTACGGGTTGCGCTCGTCGTCGACGGCGGTGCCCAGGCGCACCTGGCCGGCCAGGAGGTCGTGGCGCGCGGTGCGCGCGGGCAGGTCGCGGGCGCCGGAGGGGTGGGCGCAGGCGGCGGCGCCCTGTTCGAGCACGGCGTCGGTGAACGCGGCGAGCCGGTCGGGCCGGGCGCGCGCCGCCTCCCAGGCGCGCTCGATGCGCGCGTGGTCCACGTCGTTCATGATCCCGGCGCGCGCGTCGGCCGCGAGCCGGTCGGCGGCGGCGTGCGCTCCTGCCGCGCGCAGGTGCGGCCATGCGGCGGGGTCGTGCGCCGTGCCCGGCGTCTCGGGGGCGGGTTCCCCGCCGTCGTCCCACAGCCGGCGCAGCGCCGGCGTCACCCAGCGGCGCCACACCTGCCCCCAGCGGCCCAGGCGCCCGAAGACGACGACGAGGACGAGGGCGCACAGCGTGTAGTAGGCGTAGACGACCCAGACGGCCAGCATGCCGCCCTGCCGCCAGGAGTCGGGGGTCAGCGCGAACAGCGGCCAGATCCAGTAGTGCCCCAGGTAGCCGTTCCACAGCAGCGACCACAGCAGCCAGCCGCACAGCAACGCGATGACGGCCCCGCTGAGCAACTGGCGGCTCGGAATGCGATCGGGCTCCTCCGGCGGCTTGGGCCGGTGCCCGAAGGCCCAGATCCCGGGCCCGGCGTCCGCCCGCGGCGCCCGCAGCCAGGTCAGGAAGGACGAGGCATGAGCGTCCGTGCCGTAGGGGTCGGCCGCCCGCGGCAGCGACGGCGGGGCGGCCGGCGAACCGCTGGCCGCTGCACCGGCCGGCGCGCCCGGCGGCGACGGGACCGACGGCACGTCTGCGGCACGGGCCGTCTTGTACAGCGGCGGCGGCGCCGCCGCGCTGTCCGGGCCCGCCGGGTCGGGGCCCGGCCGGGGCGCGGGTGCGGACTGCCGGGGCAGCGGCGCGACCGGGGGCGCAGCCCCGGGCGGAGCCGGGGGGACGGCCGGGGGCGTGCCCCGCGCACCGGCCGGGCCGGGCCCGGGCGGCAGCCCACCGGGTGGCGCCGGCATGTCGCCCGTCATTCCTTCGGTGTCCATCGTTGCCCTCGCCCCCAGCCGGCCCTCGCGCCCGCCCGCGTGTGTGAACTGTCCGACCGGCCCAATCTAGTGGGCCACCATGTCCGATACGGACAACCGGACGCGTGCACTTCTCCCGAACGGAACATGCCACGCCCCGCCCACCGCCCCTAGCCTGCGACCAAAAGCCCGTACTTTCCCCTGGAGCTCTTCCATGACCGAACTGTCCGGAGGCGCCGCCCTCCCCCAGGAGCGCCGCGTCGTCACCGCGATCCCCGGCCCCAAGTCGCAGGAGCTCCAGGCTCGCCGTCTCGCCGCTGTCGCGGGCGGCGTGGGCTCCGTGCTGCCGGTGTTCACCGCGCGGGCCGGCGGGGGCGTCATCGAGGACGTCGACGGCAACCGTCTGATCGACTTCGGCTCCGGCATCGCCGTCACCTCGGTCGGCGCCAGCGCCGAGGCCGTCGTGCGCCGCGCCTCCGCGCAGCTGGCCGACTTCACCCACACCTGCTTCATGGTGACCCCCTACGAGGGTTACGTGGAGGTCTGCGAGCAGCTCGCCGAGCTGACCCCGGGCGACCACGCGAAGAAGTCGGCGCTGTTCAACTCGGGCGCCGAGGCCGTCGAGAACGCCGTCAAGATCGCCCGTGCGTACACCAAGCGCCAGGCCGTCGTCGTCTTCGACCACGGCTACCACGGCCGCACGAACCTGACGATGGCGCTCACCGCCAAGAACATGCCGTACAAGCACGGCTTCGGCCCGTTCGCGCCCGAGGTCTACCGCGTGCCGGTGGCGTACGGCTACCGCTGGCCCACCGGCCCGGAGAACTGCGGCCCGGAGGCCGCCGCCCAGGCCATCGACCAGATCACCAAGCAGGTCGGCGCGGAGAACGTCGCCGCCATCATCATCGAGCCGGTCCTGGGCGAGGGCGGCTTCATCGAGCCGGCCAAGGGCTTCCTGCCGGCGATCGTGAAGTTCGCCAACGACAACGGCATCGTCTTCGTCGCCGACGAGATCCAGTCCGGCTTCTGCCGCACCGGCCAGTGGTTCGCCTGTGAGGACGAGGGCATCGTCCCCGACCTGATCACCACCGCCAAGGGCATCGCCGGCGGTCTGCCGCTGGCCGCGGTCACCGGCCGCGCGGAGATCATGGACGCGGCCCACGCGGGCGGCCTCGGCGGCACCTACGGCGGCAACCCGGTGGCCTGCGCCGGTGCGCTCGGCGCCATCGAGACCATGCGCGAGCTGGACCTCAACGGCAAGGCCAAGCGCATCGAGGAGGTCATGAAGACCCGCCTCGCCGCCATGCAGGAGAAGTTCCCGGTCATCGGCGACATCCGCGGCCGCGGCGCCATGATCGCGATCGAGCTGGTCAAGGACCCGGCGACCAAGGAGCCGAACGCGGAGGCCGCCGGCACGCTGGCCAAGGCGTGCCACGCGGAGGGCCTGCTGGTGCTGACCTGCGGCACCTACGGCAACGTGCTGCGCTTCCTGCCGCCGCTGGTCATCGGCGAGGACCTGCTGAACGAGGGCCTCGACATCATCGAGGGTGCGCTCGGCCGCCTGTGAGCCACCTGCGCGCCGGCTGTGCGCCTGCTGTGAGCCGGTGAAGAACCTGTGCGGGGCGGGTGGCGGACGGGTGATCCGGCTATCGGATCGGCCGTAGCTGCCGTACGGTTTCTGCAGATGAATGAAACACCCCGTCCGCAGGGGACTGCGGGCGACGCCGTGCCGGTACCTCCCCAGTACGGGCACGGCCGTGCCTTCGCGCACGCTTCTCACCGATCGGACGGCCGCCCGCCCCACACCCCCCGGGGCGCGCGGCGCACCGGCCGGTTCGGCGGCCTCGGAACCATCCCCCCGGTTCCGGGGCCGCCGCTCGTGTTTCTCGTCCTGCTCGTCGTCACGACCTGGCAGGTCGCCGCGCACGGACCGCTGCGGGCGCTCGACGAGCGGCTGGGGCGGGCGGCGTACGCACCGTCCGGCGCGGCCCGCTTCTTCGCCGACCTCGGCAATGCGTCGGTGGCCGTGCCGGTGCTTGCGGTGGCGGTGGGCTTCGCCCTGTGGCGGCGGCAGTGGCGTACGGCGGCTGCCGCCGCCCTGGCCCTGGCCGCCGTACCGGCCGTCGTCGTGCCGTTCAAGGCACTCGTCGGGCGGGTGGGGCCGCCGGCCATGGCCGGTGCGCCGCACGAGTTCTTTCCTTCGGGGCACGCGGCCACGGCGGCGGTGGCGTACGGGGCGGCGGCGCTGCTCCTGTGCCGCCGGCGGGTGTGGCTGTGGGCTGTCGCCCTCCTCAACGTTGCCGTCGGCTTCGGCCTCGTGCGGTGCGGGTATCACTGGCCGCTCGACGTCGTCGGGGCGTGGGCGCTGTCCGGTGCACTACTGATGTGCGTTGCCCGGGTGCGGGCCGGTGGGTGGTTCGTGCCCACCCGTCCCTCCCCCGGCTGACGCCGGAGGGCCCCCAAGCGGGACGATTGCCCGCAAACCACCGGGCGTCAGCTGTCGAAGCCCAGGCCCAGGCGGTCCATGGTGCGGAGCCAGAGGTTTCTTCGGCCGTTCTCGTCCGCCCGCGTCATCGCCCACTGGGTGATGCCGATGCCCATCGAGCGGACCGGTTCCGGTGGGAAGGGCAGGGGCTTGCTGCGGACCATCTGCAGTTCCGTGCGCTCCGTGCGGCTGCCCGCCAGCAGGTCGAGCATGACGTCCGCGCCGAAGCGCGATGCGCCGACGCCGAGGCCGGTGAAGCCGAGGGCGTAGGCGACGCGGCCGCGGTGGGCGGTGCCGAAGAAGGCGGAGAAGCGGGAGCAGGTGTCGATGGCGCCGCCCCAGGTGTGGGTGAAGCGCACGCCCTCCAGCTGCGGGAAGCAGCGGAAGAAGTGCTCCGCCAGGCGCTGGTAGGTGGGCGGGTGGTGGTCGTACTCGGCGCGGACGCCGCCGCCGTAGCGGTAGACGATGTCGTAGCCGCCCCACAGGATGCGGTTGTCGGCGGTGAGCCGGAAGTAGTGGAAGTGGTTGGCGCTGTCGCTCAGGCCCTGGCGGCGCCGCCAGCCGATGTCGGCGAGCTGTCCGTCGGTGAGGGGCTCGGTCATCAGGGCGTAGTCGTAGACCGGGGCGATGTACGGGCGCAGGCGCTTGACCAGGGAGGAGAAGGCGTTGGTGGCGAGGGCGGCCTGGCGGGCGAAGACGCGGCCGTAGGGGGTGCGCACGGCGACGCCGGTGCGGCGTACGGACAGTTCGGTGCCGGGTGTGTGCTCGTAGAGGCGTACGCCCAGGCTCCGGCAGGCGCGTTTGAGGCCCCAGGCGAGCTTGGCGGGGTGGAGCATGGCGACGCCGGTGCGGTTCCACAGGCCGGCGAGGAAGGTCGGGGAGTCGATCTCGGCCCGGACGGCGTCGCGGTCGAGGAAGGTGTGGCCGGTGATGCCGAGCTTCGTGGCCTCGTCGGCGGCGAGGCGCAGTTCGTGGGCCTGGTGGGGGGTGGTGGCGACGTCGATCTCGCCGGTGCGTTCGAAGTCGCAGTCGATGCCGTGGCGGGCGAGGGCGGCCTCGATGCCGTCGAGGTTGCGGCGGCCGAGGTCTTCGAGGGTGGTCAGTTCGGCGGGCCAGCGGGCGTGTCCGTTGGCCCAGCCGTGGGTGAGGGAGGCGGCGCAGAAGCCGCCGTTGCGGCCGGAGGCGGCCCAGCCGGCCTCCTGGCCCTCGATGAGGACGACGTCCCGGCGGGGGTCGCGTTCCTTGGCGTTGAGGGCGGTCCACAGTCCGCTGTAGCCGCCGCCGACGACGAGCAGGTCGCAGTGCTCGTCGCCGACGAGGGCCGGCAGGGGGTCCGGCCGGGAGGGGTCGTCGAGCCAGTAGGGGCGGGGAGTTGCGTCGGAGAGTGCTTTCACATGGGTCATGGCGCCGGTGGCCATGGTTCTCAGCTCCTTTGTCGGCGTCTCCCGACCAGTTGTCCGGCGAGGACGCACAGCACGGCGACGGCGAACATCGCCGTCCCGATGACATTGATCTGAACGGGCGTGCCCCTTTGGGCGGATCCCCAGACGTACATGGGGAAGGTCACGGTCGATCCGGCGTTGAAGTTGGTGATGATGAAGTCGTCGAAGGACAGCGCGAAGGACAGCAGCGCGCCGGCGACGATGCCGGGGGCGGCGATCGGCAGGGTGATGCGCAGGAACGTCTGCAGGGGGGTGGCGTAGAGGTCCTGGGCGGCCTGTTCGAGGCGGGGGTCCATGCTCATCACGCGGGCCTTGACGGCGGTCACCACGAAGCTGAGGCAGAAGGTGATGTGGGCGATGAGGATGGTCCAGAAGCCGAAGCTGACGCCCATGTTGAGGAAGAGGGTGGCCAGTGAGGCGGCCATGACGACCTCGGGCATGGCCATGGGCAGGAAGATCAGCGTGCCGACGGTGCCGCGGGCGCGGAAGCGGTAGCGGGCGACGGCGAAGGCGATCAGGGTGCCGAGGACGGTGGCGCCGAGGGTGGCCCACAGGGCGATCTGCAGGCTCAGCGAGAGGGAGCCGCACAGGTCGGCGACGCCGCAGGGGTGGGTCCAGGCGTCGGTGGAGAAGTGCTGCCACTCGTAGTTGAAGCGGCCGTTGGGCTTGTTGAAGGAGAACACCGTCACGACGGCGTTGGGCAGGATCAGGAACGCGAGGGTGAGCAGGCCCGCGATGACGACCAGGTTGCGGCGCAGCCAGCGCATCAGACGACCTCCTCCGTGCCGGACTTGCGGATGTAGAGCGTGACCATGGCGAGGATGGACGCCATGAGGATGAAGGAGAGTGCGGCCGCGGTCGGGTAGTCGAGCACGCGCAGGAACTGGGACTGGATGACGTTGCCGATCATCTTCTGGTCGGCGGAGCCGAGCAGTTCCGCGTTGATGTAGTCGCCGGCGGCGGGGATGAAGGTGAGCAGGGTACCGGCGACGACGCCCGGCATGGACAGCGGCAGGGTGACCTTGCGGAAGGTGGTCAGGGGCCGGGCGTACAGGTCGCCGGCGGCCTCCAGCAGGCGGCTGTCGATGCGTTCGAGCGAGGTGTAGAGCGGCAGGATCATGAACGGCAGGAAGTTGTAGGTCAGTCCGCACACGACGGCCAGCGGCGTGGCGAGCACGCGGTGGCCCTCGGTGATGCCGAGCGCGTTGGTGACGGTCAGCACGTGCAGCGAGTCCAGGGTGCGGACGACGGGGCCGCTGTCGGCGAGGATCGTCTTCCAGGCGAGGGTGCGGATCAGGAAGCTGGTGAAGAAGGGTGCGATGACGAGCACCATCAGCAGGTTGCGCCAGCGGCCGGCGCGGAAGGCGATCAGGTACGCCAGGGGGTAGCCCAGCACGAGGCACAGCGCGGTGGCGGTGGCGGCGTAGGCGACGGAGCGCAGGAACTGCGGGTAGTACTCGGCGAGGGCGTCGGAGTAGGTGGCGAAGTGCCAGGTGACGCGGAAGCCTTCTTCGAGGGAGCCGGTCTGCAGGGAGGTCGAGGCCTGGTAGACGAGGGGGGCGGCGAAGAAGACGAGGAGCCAGGCGATGCCCGGCAGGAGCAGCCAGTAGGGGACGCGCTTCCTGCGGCGGACGGCCTTGTGCAGGGCGCTGTCGGCGGCGGGGGCGGCGGGTGGTGCGGGAGGGTGGTCGGTGGCGGTCGTCATCGTCACGTACCTGCCTCTCGCGCGTCGGTGCCGGCCTCGCCCGTCGTTCCGGCGGACACAGCCTGGGACGCGTCCAGGCCGAAGCTGTGCGCGGGGTTCCAGTGCAGGACGACCTCGGCGCCGGGGGCGAGGCGGGCGTCGCGCTCGACGTTCTGCTCGTAGACGGACAGACCGGTGCCCACGGGGCTGTCGACGAGGTACTGGGTGCAGACACCGGTGAAGCTCGCCTGGGCGATGCGGCCGGGCACGACGTTGCGGCCGGCGGCAACGCCGGCGGCGTCGTCGGCGTGGGTGAGGGTGATCTTCTCCGGCCTTATGCCGAGCAGGAGCTTCTCGCCCGGCCGGGCGCCGGCTGTACATCGTGCCCGGGGCAGACCGAGTTTGGTATCACCGGCGCGCAGGACGATGTCGTCGCCGGAGGCGTCGAGGACGTCGGTGGTGATGAGGTTGGAGGTGCCGAGGAAGTTGGCGACGAAGGTGGTGCGCGGGGTCTCGTAGAGCTCGGTGGGGGTGCCGAGCTGCTCGACCCGGCCGGCGTTCATCACCGCGACCGTGTCGGCCATGGTCATGGCCTCCTCCTGGTCGTGGGTGACGTGGATGAAGGTGATGCCGACCTCGGTCTGGATGCGCTTGAGCTCCAGCTGCATCTGACGACGCAGCTTGAGGTCGAGGGCGCCCAAGGGCTCGTCGAGGAGCAGGACGTCGGGGTGGTTGATCAGGGCGCGGGCGACGGCGACGCGCTGCTGCTGGCCGCCGGAGAGCTGGTGCGGGCGGCGGCGGGCCTGGTCGCCGAGCTGGACGAGGTCGAGCATCTCCGCGACCTGCTTCTTGACGGACTTCACGCCGCGGCGGCGCAGGCCGAAGGCGACGTTCTCGTGGATGTCCAGGTGCGGGAAGAGCGCGTAGTTCTGGAAGACCGTGTTGACGGGCCGCTTGTAGGCGGGCAGGGCGGTCACGTCGCGCCCCCCGAGGGCGACGGTGCCGGTGGTGGGCTCGTCCAGGCCGGCGATCATGCGCAGCGTGGTGGTCTTGCCGCAGCCGGAGGCGCCCAGCAGGGCGAAGAAGGAGCCCGCGGGGACGGCGAGGTCGAGCGGGTGCACGGCGGTGAAGTCGCCGTAGGTCTTGCTGATGCCGGCGAGGCGCACATCGGTGCCGCTGGTGCCGGTGGTGGCGGTTGCCGTCATGGTCTGGTCCAGGGGTTCGGGGAACGCAAACAGGAAAGGGTGACACACGGTGCGGCCTGGTTACGAAACGGGCCGTGTCGCATGCCTACTCCTCCGCCGTTCGCGCACCTGTGCCCACAGGCCGCTCCACCGGATTGGTTTGCCGATCCTGGCAGAGACCTCCGCTTCCAACAAGGGATTCCGTCGGCAGTTTTCGGTCGTGCAACGGATTCGGTGACGGGGGCGGCCCGAGTCGGCTGCCGTCCCCGTCACCGGCGGGCGTCAGCTCAGGCCGAACAGGCTGGCCGCGAAGAGCACGCCGAGCAGCGGGAGCAGGACCGTGGCGACGATGCCGCACACCAGTCCTGCCGTGGCGGCGCCCTTGTTGGTGGCCTCCCCCTTGGTGGCCTTGTGACGGCCGACGGCACCGAAGATGATCGCGAGGATGCCGAGGATGACGCCCAGGAACCAGAAGACGAAGGTCAGGCTGAAGACGACGCCGATGATGCCCAGCACCAGGCCGGCGGTGCCCATGCCGTTGCTGGGCTGCGGCGGCATGCCGCCGCCGTAGCCGGGCATCGGGTAGGGCTGCACGGGCGGCGCCGCGGGGTAGGCGGGCGGGGTGCCCGGCCCGGCCGGCCCTGGGTAGCCGTAACCGGCCGGGGGCTGCTGCGGCTGCTGGGGCGGGTAGGGCGGCTGACCGGCGTACGGATTGTTCTGGTAGTTCGACATTGCGAAAAGTCCCCTCCTGTCAATGGTGCCGGGCAAGCGTAGGGGGAGATCACCCGCCGGGGCAGCCCGATTCGGCTGTCGGTCCGGCATGCCACACTTCGTGCATGTCGAAGATCGAAGCGAGCGCGGGGGCGGCGCGGGCCGGCGACGGGGCGGACGGCCCGCGGTCGGTGGCGGAGCTCGTGGAGGCCGTTGCGGGCGGGGAGCGCCTGAAGTACGTGTTCTTCTGGGGGCACCGGCCGCCGCGCGGCGGTGGCGTGGGGTCCGGCTGCTTCAGCCAGTGGTGGCCCTCCCCGTTCACGGTCGGGGGCGTGCAGTACGCGACGGCCGAGCACTGGATGATGGCCGGCAAGGCCCGGCTGTTCGGCGACGCCGAGGCCGAGGCGCGGGCGCTGGCGGCGGGCCACCCCAAGCAGGCCAAGGGCGCCGGGCGTTCGGTGCGCGGCTTCGACGAGCAGGAGTGGGTGCGCCACCGCTACGGGCTCGTGGTCGAGGGCAGCGTGCACAAGTTCGCGCAGCATCCCGAGCTGAGGGCGTATCTGCTGGGCACCGGGAGCAGGGTGCTCGTCGAGGCCAGCCCCGTGGACCGGATCTGGGGGATCGGGCTGGCCGCCGACGACGAGCGGGCGCAGGACCCGGCCCGCTGGTGCGGGCTGAACCTGCTGGGCTTCGCGCTGATGGAGGCGCGTCAGCGCCTGGCGGCCACCAGCGGTGCGGGGCCGGGCGGGGCCGGCATGTAGGCGCCGTAGGTGGCCTCGTCCGGGTCCTCGTTGTCGTTGTAGTCGTTGCTGGTGGCGTTGGAGTAGATGTACAGCAGGAGCATCAGCACCGAGGCGACGATGGCCACGGGGCCCAGGATGAGCCCGGTCAGCGCCTGACCGCCGTTGGTCGCCTCGCCGGTGCGGGCCTTGCCCCGGCCTATCGCCCCGAAGACGACCGCGAGGACGCCGAGGATGACGCTGAAGACGACGCTGGGCGCCAGGATCGTGCCGACGATGCCGAGCACCATGCCGGCCGTGCCGAGCCCGTTGTTGGGCACCGGGGGCGGTGCGGGCCAGCCCTGCGGGTAGCCGGGCGCGGGGTAGCCGTAGGCGCCGGTGCCGTAGGCGGTCTGCCCGTACGGCGCGCCCTGGGGGACGGCGCCGGGGGCGAACGCGTAGGGGCCGCCCGGGTACGCGCTGGGGGTGCCCGGCCCGGTCGGGGCGGGCGGCACCGGGGGCACCGCGCCGCCGGGCGCGGCCGCCTGCGGCGGCACGACGGGGGGCGCGGGTGCGGGGGGCGCCGCGGGCGCGGGAGCCGCTGCGGCGGGGCCGGGCGCGGGCTCGACCACGGTGGGCGTCGGCCGGGCGGCCGGCTTCTCCAGCGGCACCCGACCGGGCTCCGGCGGGGCCCAGGGGTTCGGGCCCGGCTGGTCGTGCTGCGCGTCGTCCTTGTCGGACATGGTCCTCCCCAGTCGATACCCCGTCATGCTAAGCCCTGGGCGATGCCCCGGCGGCCATCGCGCATACGATGATCGGCACGCCGTCGCCCCGAAGCCCAGCAGCCATGGAGGCCCGCATGTCAGGACTCGACTCGTTCATCGCAGGGCTGCCGAAGGCCGAACTGCACGTGCACCACGTGGGATCGGCCTCCCCCCGCATCGTCGCCGAGCTGGCCGCCCGGCACCCCGACTCCCCCGTGCCCACCGACCCCGAGGCGCTCGCGGACTTCTTCACCTTCCGCGACTTCGCGCACTTCATCGAGGTCTACCTCTCCGTGGTCGACCTCATCCGCGACGCCGAGGACGTGCGGCTGCTGACCTACGAGGTCGCCCGCGACATGGCCCGGCAGAACATCCGCTACGCCGAGCTGACGGTGACGCCCTACAGCTCCACCAGGCGCGGCATCCCGGACGTGGCGTTCGTCGAGGCCATCGAGGACGCGCGCAAGGCGGCGGAGTCGGAGCTGGGCGTGGTGCTGCGCTGGTGCTTCGACATCCCCGGCGAGGCGGGGCTCGCCTCCGCCGAGGAGACCGCGCGCATCGCCTGCGACCTGCGCCCCGACGGCCTGGTCTCCTTCGGTCTGGGCGGCCCCGAGATCGGCGTGCCGCGGCCGCAGTTCAAGCCGTACTTCGACCGGGCGATCGCCGCGGGCCTGCACAGCGTGCCGCATGCCGGCGAGACGACCGGGCCGCAGACGATCTGGGACGCCCTGACGGAGCTGCGGGCCGAGCGCATCGGGCACGGCACCAGCGCCACCCAGGACCCGCGGCTGCTGGCGCACCTGGCCGAGCACCGCATCCCGCTGGAGGTCTGCCCCACCTCCAACCTGGCCACGCGGGCGGTGACCGACATCGAGCGGCACCCGGTCAAGGAGATGGTCGCGGCCGGGGTGCTGGTGACGATCAACAGCGACGACCCGCCGATGTTCGGCACCGACCTCAACACCGAGTACGCGGTGGCCGCGCGGCTGCTGGACCTCGACGCCCGGGGCGTCGCCGCGCTGGCGAAGAACGCGGTGGAGGCGTCGTTCATGGACGCGGCGGGCAAGGCCGCCCTGAACGCCGAGATCGACGCGTACACCGCCGCGTGGCGGGGCTGACGGCGCCATGAGCCTGCCGCCGCCCGCCTGCGTCGCCGTCGCCCACCGCGGGGACCCCTACGTCCACCGCGAGAACACCCTGCCCTCGATCCGGTCGGCGCTGCGGGCGGGGGCCGCGGCGGTGGAGATCGACGTACGGCTGACCCGGGACGGCGTGCCCGTCCTGCTGCACGACGCGACGCTGAGGCGGCTGTGGGGCCTGGACCGGCCCCTGGCCGCGCTGACGGCCGCCGAGGTGCGCGAGGCCACCGCGGGCGGCGTGCCGACGCTGCGCGAGGCGCTCGCGGAGATCGCCGAGGGCGTGCGGCTGTTCGTGGACCTGCCCGACGCGGCGGCGGCCCCGGCGGCCGTCGCCGCGGTGCGCGAGAGCGCGGCGGGGGCGCATGTGTACTACTGCGGCGGGCCGGCCTCGATGCTCGCCGTGCGCCGGGCGGACGCGGACGCGGAGATCGCGCTGACGTGGACGACACTGGCGCCGCCGCGGGCGACGCTGCTGGCCGCGGTGCGGCCGCACTGGCTCAACTACTGCTTCGGGCTGGTCACACCCGAGCTCGTCGCGCGCAACCACGCCGACGGCCTGCTGGTCTCCGCGTGGACCGCCGACACCCGGCGCACGATGCGCCGGCTGCTGGGGGCCGGCGTCGACTCGATCACCACCAACCGCATCGGCGCGCTGCGCTCCCTGCTGGCGGCGTGAGCGCCGGCCGTCACAGGCCGACGATCTCGTTCCACTCCTTGGCGAAGGCCGGCCGCTCCCGGGCGGTCATGTCGCGGGCGGTGGCGAGCCGCTTGCGCATGTCGTCGGTGGGGAAGATCAGCGGGTTCTCCGCCAGTGCGGCGGTCTCCTTCTCCCCGGAGGAGGCCAGGACGTCGCGGGCGGCCGGCACCGGGCAGACGTAATTGACGGAGGCGGCGAGCTCGGCGGCGACCTCGGGCCGGTAGTAGTGGTCGATCAGCGCCTCGGCGTTGCGCTTGTGGCGGGCGAGGTCGGGGATCATCAGGCTCTCCGCCCACAGCTCGGCGCCCTCCTCGGGGACGACGAACTCGATGTCGGGGTTGTCGGCCTGGAGCTGGATGATGTCGCCGGAGTAGGCCTGGCAGGCCAGGACGTCGCCGGAGGAGAGGTCCTTGATGTAGTCGTTGCCGGTGAAGCGGCGGATGTGGCGCCTGCGGACCAGGCGGCGCAGCTGGTCGGTCATGGTGTGGAAGTCGTCGGCCGTCCAGCGGGTGACGTCCGCGCCGTTGCCCATCATCAGCAGGGCGAAGGCCTCGTCCATGCCGGAGAGCAGGGTGACGCGGCCGCGCAGGTCGTCGCGCCACAGGTCGGAGGTGTGGCGTATCTCGCGGCCGAGCTTCCTGCGGTTGTAGGCGATGCCGGTGATGCCGGACTGCCAGGGCACGGTGTGCAGCCGGCCCGCATCGAAGGAGGGCTTGCGCAGCAGCGGGTCGAGGTGGCGGTCGACGTGGGGCTGGGCGGCGCGGTCCATCTTCTGGACCCACCCGAGCCGGACGTAGCGGGAGGCCATCCAGTCGCTGACGACGATGATGTCGCGACCGGTGTCCTGATGGTTCATCAGGGCAGGGCTGATCTTGCCGAAGAACTCGTCGTTGTCGTTGATCTCCTCGGTGTACTTCACCGAGATGCCGGTGCGCTGCTCGAACTCCTGAAGGGTGGGCCGCTTCTGCGGGTCCTTCTCGTCCACGTCGATGTACAGCGGCCAGTTGGCGAAGACGAGCTTCTTCTCGCCCGAGCGGTCGGCGGCGGCCCGCTCGCCCGGGGCGACGTAC
This sequence comes from Streptomyces sp. NPDC049585, assembly GCF_040675615.1. Classification (NCBI taxonomy): domain Bacteria; kingdom Bacillati; phylum Actinomycetota; class Actinomycetes; order Kitasatosporales; family Streptomycetaceae; genus Streptomyces; species Streptomyces sp. NPDC049585. The sequence goes on from NZ_JBFAPE010000017.1 coordinate 91,009, forward strand.
GCCGCGGGCACCCCGCAGCCGGCGAGGGCCGCGGCCCCGGCACCGGCGCCCAGCGCGCGCAGCAGGGTACGGCGGGAAAGGGGCTTCACGGGCGTCTCGCAATCGGACCGGCGGGGCGGGGCGGCGGTCGATGATACCGGGGGCGGGAAGGTGCCGCCCGCCCCCGTCAACCGCAGGTCAGCCCAGCGAGGTCATGACGTGCTTGACGCGCGTGTAGTCCTCGAAGCCGTAGGCGGAGAGGTCCTTGCCGTAGCCGGACTTCTTGAAGCCGCCGTGCGGCATCTCGGCGACCAGCGGGATGTGGGTGTTGATCCACACGCAGCCGAAGTCGAGCGCCTTGGACATGCGCATCGCGCGGGCGTGGTCCTTGGTCCACACCGAGGAGGCCAGGGCGAACTCGACGCCGTTGGCGTACTCCACGGCCTGCGTCTCGTCGGTGAAGGACTGGACGGTGATGACGGGGCCGAAGACCTCGTTCTGGATGATCTCGTCGTCCTGCTGGAGGCCGGAGACGACGGTCGGGGCGAAGAAGAAGCCCTTCTCGCCGACGCGGTGGCCGCCGGTGTGGACCTTGGCGTGGCCGGGCAGGCGCTCGATGAAGCCGGCGACCTGCTTGAGCTGGTTCGCGTTGTTCAGCGGGCCGTAGAGCACGTCCTCGTCGTCCGGCCGGCCGGTCTTCGTCTCGGCGGCGGCCTGGGCGAGGGCGGTGACGAAGTCGTCGTGGATCGACTCGTGGACCAGCACGCGGGTGGCGGCCGTACAGTCCTGGCCGGCGTTGAAGAAGCCGGCGACGGCGATGTCCTCGACGGCCTTGGCGATGTCGGCGTCCTCGAAGACGACGACCGGGGCCTTGCCGCCGAGCTCCAGGTGGACGCGCTTGAGGTCGCGGGAGGCGGACTCGGCGACCTGCATGCCGGCGCGCACGGAGCCGGTGATGGAGGCCATGGCCGGCACCTTGTGCTCGACCATCAGACGGCCGGTCTCGCGGTCGCCGCAGATGACGTTGAAGACGCCCTTGGGGTGGCCCAGCTCCTCCAGCACCCCGCCGATGATCTCGGCGATGAGCACGGTGGAGGCGGGGGTGGTGTCCGAGGGCTTGAGGACGACGGTGTTGCCCGCGGCGAGCGCCGGGGCGAACTTCCACACCGCCATCATCATCGGGTAGTTCCACGGCGCGACCTGGGCGCAGACGCCGACCGGCTCACGGCGGATGATGGAGGTCATCCCCGCCATGTACTCGCCGGCCGAGCGGCCCTCCAGCATGCGCGCGGCGCCGGCGAAGAAGCGGATCTGGTCCACCATCGGCGGGACCTCTTCGCTGGCGGTCAGGGCCACCGGCTTGCCGGTGTTCTCGACCTCGGCCGCGACGAGCTCGTCGGCGCGGGCCTCGAAGGCGTCGGCGATCTTCAGGAGCACCTTCTGGCGCTCGGCGGGGACCAGGTCGCGCCAGGCGGGGAAGGCGGCCTCGGCGGCGGCCATGGCGGCGTCCACGTCGGCGGCACCGGAGAGCGGGGCGGTCGCGTACGCCTCGCCCGTGACGGGATTGACCACCTCGGTGGTCCGCCCGTCGGCGGCGTCCCGGAACTCCCCGTCGATGAAATTGCGCAGGCGGCGCAGCTCGGTGGTCACGTCGTGCCACCCCTTCGTGTCGGACGTCCAATGGCTGAGACGCACAGCCTAGTCAGGGGGGCCGCGCTTTCGACATACCCGCAGAGCAAGAACAACGGAATCAGTGCTTCCTCGCTCGCTGAACGACGAATTTCATCGTCAAAGGCTTGCCGCACAGCCGAGTCCTGTTGCATGGTGGGACGCGTGGCCACTCGTAGCGCAGACCCCAAGAGCACGACCGGCACCCAGCCGATCGACGCCGTCTCCCTGGCGATCATCGAGCAGCTCCAGGAGGACGGCCGCCGCCCCTATGCGGCGATCGGCAAGGCCGTCGGCCTCTCCGAGGCCGCCGTCCGGCAACGCGTGCAGAAGCTGCTCGACCAGGGCGTGATGCAGATCGTCGCCGTCACCGACCCCCTCACCGTGGGATTCCGGCGGCAGGCGATGGTCGGCATCAACGTCGAGGGCGACCTCGACCCGGTCGCGGACGCCCTGACCGCGATGGACGAGGTGGAGTACGTGGTGGTGACCGCGGGCTCGTTCGACCTGCTGATCGAGATCGTCTGCGAGGACGACGACCATCTCCTCGACACGATCAACAAGCGGATCCGGACGCTGCCCGGGGTGCGCTCCACGGAGAGCTTCGTCTACCTCAAGCTCCGCAAGCAGACCTATACATGGGGAACTCGATAGCCGTGAGCAGCAAGGACCTCAGCAGGACGGCGTACGACCATCTGTGGATGCACTTCACCCGGATGTCGTCGTACGAGAACGCGCCCGTGCCCGTCATCGTGCGCGGCGAGGGCACCTACATCTACGACGACCAGGGCCGGCGCTACCTCGACGGCCTGGCCGGGCTGTTCGTGGTCCAGGCCGGCCACGGCCGCGCCGAGCTGGCCGAGGCGGCCGCCAAGCAGGCGCAGGAGCTCGCCTTCTTCCCGGTGTGGAGCTACGCCCACCCCAAGGCGGTCGAGCTGGCCGAGCGCCTGGCGCACTACGCGCCCGGCGACCTGAACAAGGTCTTCTTCACCACCGGCGGCGGCGAGGCCGTCGAGACGGCGTGGAAGCTGGCCAAGCAGTACCACAAGCTCACCGGCAACCCCACCAAGTACAAGGTGATATCGCGGGCCGTGGCCTACCACGGCACCCCGCAGGGCGCCCTGTCCATCACCGGACTGCCCGCGCTGAAGGCCCCCTTCGAGCCACTGGTCCCCGGCGCGCACAAGGTGCCCAACACCAACATCTACCGCGCACCCCTCTTCGGCGACGACCCCGAGGCGTTCGGCCGGTGGGCCGCCGACCAGATCGAGCAGCAGATCCTCTTCGAGGGCGCCGACACCGTCGCGGCCGTCTTCCTGGAGCCGGTGCAGAACGCCGGCGGCTGCTTCCCGCCGCCGCCCGGCTACTTCCAGCGGGTGCGCGAGATCTGCGACCGGTACGACGTGCTGCTGGTCTCCGACGAGGTCATCTGCGCCTTCGGCCGCCTGGGCACGATGTTCGCCTGCGACAAGTTCGGCTACGTGCCCGACATCATCACCTGTGCCAAGGGGATGACCTCCGGCTACTCCCCCATCGGCGCCGCGATCGTCTCCGACCGGATCGCCGAGCCGTTCTTCCGGGGCGGGAACACCTTCCTGCACGGCTACACCTTCGGCGGGCACCCGGTCTCGGCCGCCGTGGCCCTGGCCAACCTCGACATCTTCGAACGCGAGGGCCTCAACCAGCACGTGCTCGACAACGAAGCCGCCTTCCACGCCACCCTCGCGAAGCTGCACGACCTGCCGATCGTCGGCGACGTGCGCGGCAACGGCTTCTTCTACGGCATCGAGCTGGTGAAGGACAAGGCCACCAAGGAGTCGTTCACGCCGCAGGAGTGCGAGCGGCTGCTGTACGGCTTCGTGTCGAAGAAGCTCTTCGAATCCGGCCTGTACTGCCGCGCCGACGACCGCGGCGACCCGGTCGTCCAGCTGGCGCCGCCACTGATCGCCGACCAGGGCACGTTCGACGAGATCGAGCAGATCATCCGCGGTGTCCTCACGGAGGCGTGGACGAAGATCTGACGGAGACCGCCGAAGATTCGACGTCGTCAGGGGTGCCTCGAGGGCGGATGAGCCCGATGGGAGGAAATGAGGCACCCCAGCGCCGAGCCTGGGCGGAGGCTAGGATCCCGGTTCCGTACGGTGCCAGTGACCCAATGGCCTCCGGTTCGTTCACCCGGTCGGGGGAACGAACCCTCTCAAGCGACCCGAGGTGCTCGATATGGTGGCCCCGCCGGACAACGACGTGCTCTGGGCACGCGGACTCCACTACTCCTACAACGGCTCCCCCGCCCTGACCGGGGTGTCCATCGGTGTCCGCGAGGGCGAGATCCTCGCCGTCACCGGACCGCGCGGCTCCGGCAAGACCACGCTCCTGAAATGCCTGTCCGGACAGCTGCTGGCCGACCCGGGCGAGGTGTGGTTCAACAGCGGCCCCGTGCACACCCTCTCGCGCGCCGCGCGGGAGCGGCTGCGCCGCGACCGGTTCGGCTGGATCGACAGCCGGCCGCACCTCGTGCCCGAACTGACCGGCTGGGAGAACGCCGCACTGCCGCTGCTCGTGCGCGGCACCGGCCACCGCGCCGCCAAGCAGACCGCCACCGAGTGGCTCGAACGCCTCGACGTCGGCGACTGCGCCCGCAAGCGGCCCGGGGCGCTCACCCAGGCCCAGCGCCAGCGCATCGCCATCGCCCGGGCGCTGGCCGCCGACCCGACGGTGGTCTTCGCCGACGAGCCGACCGCGCCCCTGCACGCCACCGACCGCGCGCAGGTGCTGCGCACCCTGACCACCGCGGCCCGCTCGCACCACATCACCGTCGTGCTCGCCACCCTGGACGAGGAGAGCGCCTCGCTCGCCGACCGCACCGTCGGCCTCGTCGACGGCCGCCGCGGCTCGATCCCCACGCCCGAGGCGTCCGAAGGGGAGGGCAGGGCCGCGTGCTCAGTCTCCGCCTAGCGCGCGGCGCCCACCCGCTCGTCCTGCTGCGCCGGCTGCTGGTGGTCCTCGCCGCGGCCGGGGCCGGTTTCCTGCTGCTGTGCGCACTCGGGTACGCCGCGGCCCACCCGGACACGCCGCAGGACTCGCTCGTGCGGCTGCTGTGGTGCCTGGCACCGCTGGCCGCCGTCGTGCAGTTCGCCGTCGCCGTGGCCCGCAACGACCCCGCGACGCGGCCGCGGGACGGCATGGACGCCATCGGCTTCGGCCCCGTACGACTGTCGGTGCTCGCCGCCACCTCCACCGCCCTGTCCTGCGGCACCGGCAGCGTCCTGGCCCTGCTGGCCTACCTGGAGCTGCGCGGCGACCTGGGCGGCACCCCGCTCAGCGGCGCGGCCGCCCACGCCCTCGACGGGCAGGCCGGCCTGCCCTGGGGGGCCGCCGTGACCCTGCTCGGCCTGCTGCCGGCGCTCGGCGCCGGTGCCTGCGCCCTCCTGCTGCGCCCGAGCCGCGAGCGCAGGGCGCGCGGCGCCCACGCCGCACCCGCCGACGACCCCGCGCCCTCCACGCCTCGCGAGGACCGCCCCGCCTACATCGGACTGCCCTGGGGCATCGCCGTCATCGCCTGCGGCCTGGCCCTGGAGGCGTACGTCGGGCACGCCCCGGCGCCCGCCCCCGAGGCCCTGCTGGCCCTGCCCGGCCAGGACGGCGGCGCCTCCCCCGCCCTGATCGGTGGCTGGCTGCTCACCTTCGTCGGCCTGGTGCTGGCCGGCCCCGGGCTCACCCACTGGTGCGGCGCCCTGTTGTCGTCCGGCCGGCCGCGGCCCGTACGGCTGCTGGCCGGCCGGATACTGCAGGACGCGGCGACGCGGGTCGGACGTCCCCTCGGCGTGCTGTGCGCCGTCGCCGCGGGGACCGTGGCGGCCGTCGAGCTGTACGGCGCGATGTGGCGCCCCACCGGGCCCGGCCCGTTCGGGCCGCTGACCTGGCTGGGCGCGGGCGTGGTGATCGCCTGCGTGAGTGCCACCGCGGTCACCGCGGCGGCCGACACCCGCACCTCCCGTGCGGAGACCTCGGCCGCACTGGCCCGCCTCGGCATCCCGGCCTCCCTGCTGCGCGGCGCCGCCGCCGTGCGCACGGGCGCCCTGGTGGCCGTCCTGGCACCGCTCACCTGGGTGATCGCCGAGCTGACCGCCCTGCCCCTGACCCGTTCTTGACCACTTCTTGACCCAAGGCAACTCCGCGGCCCGAAACCACGTCTGCTTCAAGAGCGACTGGAATTCAGGCGAACGGAGCTCTTGGTGATCATCGGCCTTGTCACGGCTGTCGCGGCCTCGGTGTGTTACGGCACAGGATCGGTCCTGCAAGCCGTGGGGTCGCGCAAGTCGGCCCGCAGGGAGGCCGCCAAGGCCTCCACCACGGGCACCACCCAGCACGGCGGCCCCAGCCTCTCCTCCACCGCCAAGGCCGCCGTGACGTGGGAGTTCATGGTCGGCACCGTCCTGGACTTCCTCGGCTTCGGCCTCGGCGCGCTCGCCGCGCGCATGCTGCCGCTCTTCCTCTCCCAGACCGTCATCAGCGCCAACCTCATCGTCACCGCGCTGCTGAGCATCAAGCTCCTCGGCATACGGCTGGGCGGCAGGGAATGGATCTCCATCGGCGTCGTCTGCTCGGCCCTGGTGCTCCTGGCGACCGCCGCCGGGCACGAGGGCAGCGGCGCCACCGCCATGTCCACGCACTGGTGGCTCCTCGCCATCTCCGTCGTCCTCATGGGCGGCGGCACGGTGGCCGTACGACTGCTGGGCGCCCGGGCCGCGATCCTGGCCGGCCTGCTCTCCGGCCTCGGCTTCGGCGCCATCGGCGTGGGCGTGCGCATCCTCGACGGCATCGACCCCTTCGACCTGCCGACCCTCCTCGCGGACCCCGCGCTCTACGCCATCCTCATCTCCGGCTCCGTCGGCATGTACCTGCACACCGTGGCCCTGCAGATCGGCTCCGTGAACGGCGCAACGGCGGCACTGGTCGTCGGCGAGACGGTACTGCCGGGCATCATCGGCGTGATGTGGCTCGGCGACACGTCGCGGGACGGCTTCGCATGGGTCGCCGTCCTCGGCTTCCTCCTCGCCGTCGCCGGCGCCGTGGCAGTGGCCTGGTTCGGCGAACCGGACGCGCACGGCGCGGCGGCGCCGGAAACCGAGGACAGGGTGCCGTCACCCGTGGGCTGAGGGGCGCCCCGGTCCCGCCCTCTCCCCGTCTCCCGGGGCTCCGCCCCCGGACCCCCGCGGTCCTCAGACGCCGGACGGGCTGCATGTGCAGCCCGTCCGGCGTCTGAGGACACCGCGCGAAGCGCGGGCCGGGGGTGCGAGGGGGCGGAGCCCCGCTCGGAAACGGTGAAAGGGCGGGTCAGGGGAGAACCACGACCTCGTCGGCAGCGAAGACGACGCCTACGTGCGCACCCACCTCCGGCGCCGCGCCCAGCGGACACGCCGCCTCCAGCTCCGGCCCGGTCTCCGGCCGGAGCCCGAGCACCACGTGGTCCCCGCGGAACGTGCGCGCCCCCACCACACACCGCAGCCCCTCCCCCGCGGAAGCGATCCGTACGCCCGCCGGCCGCACCAGCACCTGCCGTTCCCCCGCCGCCGTACCCTCCGGCACCGGCAGCTCGCCCCATGGCGTCCGTGCCGCAGAGCCGTTCACCGTCGCCGGAACCACGTTGCGGAATCCCAGGAACCGCGCCACGAATTCCGACGCCGGCCGCTGCCACACCTCCAGCGGCGTGCCGGTCTGCGCGACCCGTCCGCCTTCCTGCATGACCACGACCCGGTCCGCGAGGGCGAAGGCCTCGCCCTGGTCGTGCGTGACGGCCAGTACCGTCGTGCCCAGGCGCCCGAAGAGTTCGCGCAGTTCGACGACGAGCCGTTCGCGCAGGCCGCGGTCGAGCTGGCCCAGGGGTTCGTCGAGCATGAGCAGCCGCGGCCGGGGGGCCAGGGCCCGGGCGAGGGCGACGCGTTGCTGTTCGCCGCCGGACAGCGCACCCACGGCCCGCCGCTGCGCACCGGGCAGACCGACGAGTTCCAGGAGTTCGGCGACGCGCCGCTCGGTCTCGGCGCGGCCCGTGCCGCGCATGCGCAGTCCGAAGGCGACGTTGCCGGCGACGTCGCGCTGGGGGAAGAGCTGGTGGTCCTGGAACATCAGGCCCACGCCGCGCCGGTGCACCGGTACGCCGCTCTGGTCGCGGCCGTCGAGGTGCACGCGGCCCTCGTCGGCGGGCTGCAGGCCGGCCACCACGCGCAGCAGGGTGGACTTGCCGCTGCCGCTGGGGCCGAGCACGCAGACGGTCTCGTGTGCGGCGACGGTCAGGTCGACGGCGTCGAGTGCCGTGCGGGCGCCGAAGCGGACGGTGACGTCCTCCAGCCGGAGCATGGACATCTAGAACTCTCCCGTACGGTCGGTGCGCACGCGTTCCAGGACCAGCAGCGCGGCCGCGCAGACCAGCATCAGGATCGTGCTCAGGGCCATGGCCTGCCCGTAGTTCAGTGCGCCGGGCCGGCCGAGCAGCCGGGCGACGGCCACGGGCAGGGTGGGGCTGTCGGGGCGGGCGATGAAGACGGTGGCACCGAACTCGCCGAGGGAGACGGCGAAGGCGAAGCCGGCGGCGACGGCCAGGGCCCGGCCGACCATGGGCAGGTCCACTTCGCGCCAGGCCCGCAGCGGGGAGGCGCCGAGCACGGCGGCGGCCTCCCGCAGGCGGACGTCGACGGCGCGCAGCACGGGCAGCACGGTGCGGACGACGAAGGGCACACCGACCAGGGCCTGGGCGAGCGGGACGAGGATCCAGGAGGTGCGCAGGTCCAGCGGGGGCTCGTCCAGGGCGATCAGGAAGCCGAAGCCGACGGTGACGGCCGAGGTGCCGAGGGGCAGCATCAGCAGCGCGTCGAAGCCGCGGACGAGCCTGCCCTCGCGGCGCGTGAGCGCGGCCGCGGCGAGGGAGCCGATGACGACGGCGACGGCGGTGGCCGCGGCCGCGTAGGCAAGGGAGTTGCCGATGGCTTCGAGGGGCGCGACGACGAAGGTGCCCGCGGTGCCGCCGGCGGAGGCGAGTGCGCGGTAGTAGGTCAGGCCGTATCCGTCGGGGCCGTCGAGGGAGCGTTCGACGAGGACGCCGAGCGGCAGGACCAGCAGCAGGGCGATGACGGCCAGGACGGAGGCGAGCAGGATCCACTGGGCGGCGCCGCGGGGGCGGCGGGCGGTGCGGGCGGCGTCGACGAGCCGCAGGGTGGCCTCACGCCGCCGTACGGTGCGCGCGTGCACGAGGAGCAGCACGGCGACGGCCAGGAACTGCAGCAGCGTGAGCACGGCGGCGGTGGGCAGGTCGAGCAGCTGCGCCGTCTGCTGGTAGATCTCCACTTCCAGCGTGGCGTAGCGCGGGCCGCCGAGGATCTGCACGACGCCGAAGGAGGTGAAGGTGAACAGGAAGACCATGAGCGCCGCGGCGGCCACGGCCGGGGCGAGGGCGGGCAGGGTGCTCCGCCGCCAGGCGGTGAAGCGGCCGGCGCCGAGGACACGGGCGGCTTCTTCCTGGCGCGGGTCGAGCTGGGCCCACAGTCCGCCGACGGTGCGGACGACGACGGCGTAGTTGAAGAAGACGTGGGCGAGCAGGATCGCCCAGACCGTGGTGTCCAGGCGGACGCCCCACAGCTCGTCCAGCAGTCCGCCGCGGCCGAGCAGGGCGAGGAAGGCGGAGCCGGCGACGACGGTCGGCAGGACGAAGGGGATGGTGACCACGGCGCGCAGCAGCCGTTTACCGGGGAAGTCGAAGCGTGCGAAGACGTACGCGCCGGGGAGCGCGAGCAGCAGCGTGAGCGCCGTGGAGGCGGCGGCCTGCCAGGTGGTGAACCACAGGACGTGGCCGGTGGCGGGGTCGCCGAGCACCTCGCCGATGCGGGCGAGCTGCCACTGGTCGCCGTCCTTCAGGCCACGGACGACGATGGCGGCGACGGGGTAGGCGAAGAAGATCCCGAAGAAGGCGAGCGGCCCGGCCATCAGGGCCAGGCGCGTCGCCGTCCGCCGGGCGCCGCCGCGCGGGGCGGCACCCGGGGGTGCGTCGGTCACTTCAGGACGAGCGAGGACCACGTCTTGATCCACTGGTCACGGTGCTGCGCGATGCGCTGGGGGTCGAGCGTCGCCGGCTGCGTGATCTTCGCGCCGTACTTGGTGAACAGCTCGGGGACGCGCGCGTCCCGGTTGGCGGGGTTGACGAACATCTGCAGCGGCATGTCCTCCTGGAAGGTCTTGCCGACCAGGAAGTCGATCAGGGCCTTGCCGCCCTCGGTGTTCTTCGCCCCGCTCAGCAGGCCGGCGTACTCGACCTGCCGGAAGCAGGTGCCGGTCGCCACGCCGGTGGGCGCCTCGGCCGGCTCGGGCGTGACGCCCATCACCTCGGCGGGCGGGCTGGAGGCGTAGGAGACGACGAGCGGCCGGTCGCCCTTGGCCTTCCTGCCGGCGGCGGAGCCGGAGAAGCGGGTGTTGTACGCCTGCTCCCAGCCGTCGACGACCTCGACGCCGTTGTCCTTGAGCTTCTTCCAGTAGTCCTGCCAGCCGTTCTCGCCGAAGGCGGCGACGGTGCCGAGCTGGAAGGCGAGGCCGGGCGAGGAGGTGGCGACGTTCTCGGTCACCAGGAGGTTCTTGTACTCCGGCTTGACCAGGTCGGCGAAGGTCTGCGGCGGCGCGAGCTTCTTGTCGGCGAAGTAGGCGCGGTCGTAGTTGACGCAGATGTCGCCGTAGTCGATCGGGGTAACGCGGTCCTTGGTGTCGCTGCGCAGCTCGGCGGGGACGCGGTCCGCGCCCTTGGCCCGGTAGGGCGTGAACAGGCCCTTGTCGAGCGCACGCGAGAGCAGGGTGTTGTCGACGCCGAAGAAGACGTCGCCCTGGGGGTGGCTCTTGGAGAGGATGGCCTGGTTGACGGCCGCACCGGCGTCACCGCCCTTGATCACCTGGACCTTGTAGCCGGTCTGCGCGGTGAACTGCTTCAGGACCGCATCGGAGGCCACGAACGAGTCGTGGGAGACGAGCCGGACGGTCTTGTCGCCGGAACCGCTGCTGCCGGAGCCCGACCCGGAGCCGGAGTCCGAGCTGCCGCAGGCGGCGAGGACGGGCAGGCCGAGGGCCACGGCGGCCGTCGCCACGACGGCACGCCGAAGGATGGTGTTCATGGTGGTGCTGACTCCCTACGCCGGTACTAACCGGATCAGGTCCGAGGGTCTGCGGGCCGTGCCGCACTCTCAGCGCTCGCTGCGCTCCCCTGTCGGAATGTTCATTTGTGCGAAGTCACGCGACATTGCGCGAAGGAACCGTACCAGGGCGGCCGCGGGCCCCTGCGGGCCCGCGGCGGCCGCTCAGCGCTCGGCGGCGGCCAGCTGGCCGCAGGCTCCGTCGATCTCCTGGCCGCGGGTGTCGCGGATGGTGACGGGCACGCCGTGGGCGGCGATCGCCTCGACGAAGGCCCGCTCGTCCTCCGGGCGGGAGGCCGTCCACTTCGAGCCCGGGGTGGGGTTGAGCGGGATGAGGTTGACGTGCACCCGCCGGCCCTTGAGCAGCCGGCCCAGCAGGTCACCGCGCCAGGCCTGGTCGTTGATGTCCCGGATGAGGGCGTACTCGATGGAGATCCGGCGCCCGGACTTCTCCGCGTACTCCCAGGCGGCGTCGAGGACCTCGCGGACCTTCCAGCGGGTGTTGACCGGCACCAGGGTGTCGCGCAGCTCGTCGTCGGGGGCATGCAGCGAGACCGCGAGACGGCACTTGAAGCCCTCGTCCGCGAATCGCAGCATCGCCGGGACCAGGCCCACGGTTGAGACCGTGATGCCGCGCTGGGACAGGCCCAGGCCGTCCGGCTCGGGGTCGGTCAGCCGGCGGATGGCGCCGACGACGCGCTTGTAGTTGGCCAGCGGCTCGCCCATGCCCATGAAGACGATGTTGGACAGGCGCGCAGGGCCTCCCGGCACCTCGCCGTCGCGCAGCGCGCGCATGCCGTCGACGATCTGGTGCACGATCTCGGCCGTCGACAGGTTGCGCTCCAGACCGGCCTGGCCGGTGGCGCAGAACGGGCAGTTCATGCCGCAGCCGGCCTGGGAGCTGATGCACATCGTCACCCGGTCCGGGTAGCGCATCAGCACCGACTCGACGAGCTTGCCGTCGTGCAGGCGCCACAGGGTCTTGCGGGTGGTGTCGTCGTCGCACGAGACGTGGCGCACCACGCTCATCAGCTCCGGCAGCAGCTCCTCGGCCAGCTTGGTGCGGGCCGCGGCCGGAATGTCCGTCCACGCCTCGGGCTGGTGCGCGTACCGCGCGAAGTAGTGCTGGGACAGCTGCTTGGCGCGGAACGGCTTCTCGCCGATCGCGGCCACGGCCTCGCGGCGCTCGGCGGGCGAGAGGTCGGCGAGGTGCCGCGGCGGCAGCTTGGCTCCGCGCGGGGCGACGAAAGTGAGTTCTCCGGGCTTAGGCATGGTCCTACCAGTGTCGCAGACGCGGCGAGGGGGCCCGCCGTCCTGTGGACGACGGGCCCCCTCGCAGTGAAGACGCAGGTCAGAGCGGCCTTAAAGGATCAGCCGGCCCCGACGAAGGCCACCATCAGCAGCCAGACCACCGGAGCGGTCGGCAGGAGCGAGTCCAGCCGGTCCATGATCCCGCCGTGGCCGGGGAGCAGGGCGCCCATGTCCTTGATGCCCAGGTCCCGCTTGATCATGGATTCGCCGAGATCGCCCAGGGTGGCGCTGACGGCGACCGCCAGGCCCAGCAGCAGGCCCTGCCACCAGACGCCGTCGTCGATGAGGAACTGCATGCACAGCGCGCCCGCCACCATGGCGAAGAGCACCGCGCCGAGAAGGCCCTCGCGGGTCTTGCCGGGGCTGATGCGCGGGGCGAGCTTGTGCTTGCCGAACCGCCAGCCCACCGCGTACGCCCCGGTGTCGCTGACGACGGTCAGGATCAGGAAGGTCAGCACCCGCCAGGCGCCGTCCTGCGCGGCCAGCATCAACGCCACGAAGGTGGCGAGGAAGGGCACGTAGAACGCCGCGAAGATGCCGGCGGTGACGTCCTTGAGGTAGTCGTCCGGCGTCTCCGTCATCCGCCACACCAGCACGGCGAGCGCGGTGAAGGCCATGGCCACCCACGCGCCCTCCGCGCCGCTCACGTACCCCGCCACGGTCATCGCGGTGCCGCCGATCGCCAGCGGCACCAGGGGGGCCCGGATGCCCTTGCGCTCGGCGAGGCGGGAGGTCAGCTCCCACAGCCCGACCACCACGGCGATCACGACGACGCCGAGGAAGACGGGCTTGTAGATGAACAGGGAGGCGAGGATGACAGCACCGAGGCCGACGCCCACCCCTATCGCCGCGCGCAGGTCCCGGCCGGCGCTCTTCTTCGCCTTGGGTGCCTGGGGGGCGGGCTCGTGCGGCCGGATGGCGTGCTCCCCTGTGTCACGGTGATCGCGTTCGTCGCGGAACAGGGGGCCGCCGAGGTGCGGGGCCCCCTGATCACGGTCGGCATCGTCGTCCTGGTATCCGCCTTCTCCGGGCACAATGGGCATGGGGCGAGTCTGCGCCGCGGCGCCCATGTCGTGCACAGGACCCGCCGGGAGACCGTCCTCCCAGCGGGTGCCGGGAGGGGGTCCGGCGTCGGTGGCCCCCCAGTGACCGGGGCGCGGCGGGGCTCCCCAGGATGCGTCGTTCATCAGACCTCGAGGAGCTCGGCTTCCTTGTGCTTGAGCAGCTCGTCCACCTGCGCGACGTACTTCGCGGTGGTGTCGTCGAGCTCCTTCTCGGCACGGCGGACGTCGTCCTCGCCGGACTCCTTGTCCTTGACCAGCTTGTCGAGGGCGTCCTTGGCCTTGCGGCGCACGGAACGGATCGAGACCTTGGAGTCCTCGGCCTTGGTCTTGGCGACCTTGACGTAATCCCGGCGGCGCTCCTCCGTGAGCTCGGGGAACGTCACTCGGATGATGTTGCCGTCGTTGCTCGGGTTGACGCCGAGGTCCGAGTCGCGGATCGCCTGCTCGATGTTGCGCAGCGCGGTCTTGTCGAACGGGGTGACGACGGCCATGCGCGGCTCCGGCACCGAGAACGACGCCAGCTGGTTGATGGGCGTCAGCGCACCGTAGTAGTCGGCCACGATCTTGTTGAACATCGCCGGGTGCGCACGCCCGGTGCGGATCGCCGCGAAGTCCTCCTTGGCGACCACGACGGCCTTCTCCATCTTCTCCTCGGCCTCGAGGAGGATCTCTTCGATCACCACTTGCTCCTGGTGTTATCAGTAAGCAGAGCCTCGCCCCTGCGCGCGTCTTCTCCTGCACGGTGTCCGACCGGCAGGCAGTTGTCCATCCCCGTGCCGAGGTCTTCCCCCGGCGCGGAGTTGCCGTCCGCCTCATTTCGGCGGCCAAGGCGGACGGCTGCGGGTCGTCAGTCCCGCGTGGCCTGGTCGCTCACGAGCGTGCCGATCTTCTCACCCTTCACCGCACGGGCGATGTTGCCCTCGGCGAGGAGCTCGAAGACCAGGATCGGCAGCTTGTTGTCCATGCACAGGCTGATGGCGGTGGCGTCGGCGACCTTCAGGCCGCGGGCGAGCACCTCGCCGTACTCGAGGGCGTCGAACTTCACGGCGTCGGGGTTCTTCTTCGGGTCGGAGTCGTAGACCCCGTCGACGCCGTTCTTGCCCATGAGAATCGCCTCGGCATGGATCTCCAGGGCGCGCTGGGCGGCGGTGGTGTCGGTGGAGAAGTAGGGCATGCCCATGCCCGCGCCGAAGATCACGACACGGCCCTTCTCCAGGTGCCGCACGGCGCGCAGCGGGATGAACGGCTCGGCGACCTGGCCCATGGTGATGCCGGTCTGGACCCGGGTCTCGACCCCCTCCTTGGCGAGGAAGTCCTGCAGGGCGAGGCTGTTCATCACGGTGCCGAGCATGCCCATGTAGTCGGACCGGGCCCGGTCCATGCCGCGCTGCTGCAGCTCGGCGCCGCGGAAGAAGTTGCCGCCGCCGATGACCACGGCGATCTCGTAGCCCTCGCGGACGACGGCCGCGATCTCCCGGGCGATGGCGTGCACGACATCGGGGTCGACGCCGAGCCCACCGCCGCCGGCGAAGGCCTCACCTGACAGTTTCAGCAGGAACCGACGGCGTGTGCCCGGCTCGGCGTGTGTGTCGTCGGCGGCCTGTGTGGCGTCCGCACCCTGGTTCATTGGAGTTCTCCTCGTGCACATACCAAGAAGGCCATTGCCGGATGGATCCTTGCGGTTCCCTCAGCGGCAATGGCCTCCTCGTCACATCAGCGGTCGGCCGGTGGGCGGCCGACTGCATACGACCCTAGCGGGTCGCGGGTCATTCGCTGCCCCGCGGACGGCTCAGGCGCCGACGCGGATGCGGGCGAAGCGCTTGAGCGTGACGCCGGCCTCGTCCAGGACCTTCTGGACGGTCTTCTTGTTGTCCTTCGCGAAGGCCTGGTCCAGCAGGACCTGCTCCTTGAAGAAGCCGGTGACGCGGCCCTCGACGATCTTCGGCAGGGCGGCCTCGGGCTTGCCCTCCTCGCGAGCGGTCTCCTCGGCGATGCGGCGCTCGTTCTCGACGACGTCGGCCGGGATCTCCTCGCGGGAGAGGAACTTCGGCGCGAAGGCGGCGATGTGCTGCGCGACGTCCTTGGCGACCTCGGCGTTGTCCTTGTCGAGCTCGACGAGGACACCCACCTGCGGCGGCAGGTCGGCGGCCGTGCGGTGCATGTAGGCGTAGACCTTGCCGTCGGCGAAGTGCGCGAAGCGGTCCACGACGATCTTCTCGCCGAGGGTGGCGTTGGCCTCGTCCACGAACGCCTGGACGGTCTTGCCGGCCTCGATCTCGGAGGCCATGAGGGCCTCGGCGTCGGCCGGAGCGGTCTTGGCGATGTGGGCGGCCAGGGCGTCGGCCACGGTGACGAACTTCTCGCCCTTGGCCACGAAGTCCGTCTCGCACTTCAGCTCGACGATGACACCGGAGGTGTTGTCGTCGGCGATGAGGGAGGCGACGGCGCCGTTCTCGGTGGTGCGGCTCTCGCGCTTGGCCACACCCTTCAGGCCCTTGACGCGGACGATCTCGATGGCCTTCTCGAGGTTGCCCTCGGCCTCGTCGAGCGCCTTCTTGCAGTCCATCATGCCGGCGCCGGTCTGCTCACGGAGCTTCTTGACGTCAGCGGCGGTGTAGTTCGCCATCCTTCAATCCTTCTCGTGCACTGGGCCTTGCCGGGCCCCACGCGGGGCCTCGGGCAGGCTGGTCCGTCTTGAGGTCACCACACCTGTCGGCTCCCGTCCCGCTGACGGGGTCCGACAGTGGATCCGCCGGGCGACGGCGGGGGTGCGAGCCCCCGCCGTACGCCCGGTGCGGCAGAGCCTTAGGCCTGCTCGGCGTCCGCGGCCGGCTTCTCGGCCTCGGGGGCGGCGTCGGCCTCGGGGGCGGCCTCGGCCTCGGCGGCAGCCGGCTCGTCGGCCTTCTTCTCGCCCTCGAGCAGGTCGCGCTCCCACTCGGCCAGCGGCTCGCCGGCGGCCTTCTCGCCCTTGCCCTCACCGGCACCGCCGGAGCGGGCGATCAGGCCCTCGGCGACGGCGTCGGCGATCACGCGGGTGAGCAGGGTGACGGAACGGATCGCGTCGTCGTTGCCCGGGATCTTGTAGTCGACCTCGTCGGGGTCGCAGTTGGTGTCGAGGATGGCGACGACCGGGATGCGGAGCTTGCGCGCCTCACCGACGGCGATGTGCTCCTTCTTGGTGTCGACGACCCAGATGGCGCTCGGCACCTTCTGCATCTCGCGGATGCCGCCGAGGGTCTTCTCCAGCTTGGCCTTCTCGCGGGAGAGGACCAGGAGCTCCTTCTTGGTCAGGCCGGAGGCGGCCACGTCCTCGAAGTCGATGAGCTCGAGCTCCTTCAGGCGCTGCAGGCGCTTGTAGACGGTCGAGAAGTTGGTGAGCATGCCGCCCAGCCAGCGCTGGTTGACGTAGGGCATGCCGACGCGGGTCGCCTGCTCGGCGATGGCCTCCTGGGCCTGCTTCTTCGTACCGACGAACATGATGGAGCCGCCGTGCGCGACGGTCTCCTTGACGAACTCGTAGGCGCGGTCGATGTACGACAGCGACTGGAGCAGGTCGATGATGTAGATGCCGTTGCGCTCGGTGAAGATGAAACGCTTCATCTTCGGGTTCCAACGACGGGTCTGGTGACCGAAGTGGACGCCGCTCTCCAGCAGCTCCCGCATCGTGACGACGGCCATGGCCGTGCTCCTTGAGGTATTCGGTTTCCACGACGACCGGGCGGTCGCCGCGCCTGACGCCCCGGTGCGTCCGCCGCGGTCGGCGCCCCGTGCGGGGAGCCGTTCCGAGGACCGAGGGACACGGCCACCGTGCTGCCCGAAAGGGCGATAAGCGCCGGTGGCGGGGCGTGCGAAGTCGATCCGGTGACCCGGATCGCCATGAGAAGTGTACGGGACGGCAGAAGGCGCGGGTGACGGCGTTGTCCACAACCCCCGAGTAGTCCACAGATCCTCGCCAAGATCCCCACGAGTCGGTGATCGGGGCCATGGTCATGGCATGCGACGACGACTGCTTCTTGTCCTGGTGGCGGTGCTGCTGGCATGGGCGCCGGCGGCTGCCGCCGAGCCGCCGGGCGGTGACCGGGCCTGGCCCGTCCCCGGGGCCCACGGGGCCCGGCCCCTGGTGCTGCGGGCCTGGGTGCCGCCCCCGCAGCGGTGGGCCGCCGGCCACCGCGGAGTGGACCTGGCGGCGGCCCCGGGCACGCCGGTGCGGGCGGCCACGCCGGGGCGGGTGTCCTACGCGGGCGAGGTGGCGGGGCGGGGGGTGGTGGCGGTGGAGCTCACGCCGGGGCTGCGCACGACGTACGAGCCGGTGCGGGCGGTGGTGCGGGAGGGAGAGCCAGTGCGGGCAGGCCAGGTGATCGGTTTCGTGGCGCCGGGGCCGGGATGGCATTGCGGGGCGGGGTGCGTGCACTGGGGCCTGCGGGACGGACAGGAGTACCGCGATCCCCTGAGCCTGCTGCCCCCATGGCTCCTCCGACGCCCACCGTCGCGACTGCTGCCGCTGGTGGTGAGCGCACCGTGAGGGGCGCGGGGCGCCGTGGGCTGGTGCAGTGCCCCGTCAGGGGCGCGGGGAACTGCGCGACAAGCCACGACGCACCCGCAGACGGGGTGCCGTGTCGCACCCACGCGGCGGCAACCGCAAGATCGGCACAGCCACGCGCCCCCACGGGGCGCCGTGGTGCCGCATGACGACGATCCGCCGGTCGGGCGCTAGCCGCGCACGCCCCGCAGGGTCATGCCGACCGCGGCCTCGGTGATCGTCGCGGGGTCCTCCGCCGCGCCCAGCTCGATGCGGCGGACCGCCGCGTCGACGACGCCCTGCAGCAGCATCGCCGCCAGCCGCGGCTGCTCGTGGCCGAGCGCCTCCAGCGCCTCGACGACCATCGCGATCAGGCCGCCGTGCGCGGCGCGGATCTTCTCGCGGGCGCCCGCGTCGAGCTCGCCGGCGGAGATCGCCACCACGGCCCGGTGGCGGCGGTCGCCGACGAGTGCCAGCTGCCGGCGCACATACGCCTCGATCTTGTCCTCGGGGGTGCCGGCGGCTGCCATCGCGGCCTCCACCTCGGCGGCCCAGACCGGGAAGTCGACGGCGCACAGCTCTTCGACGACGGCGGCGCGCGAGCGGAAGTACTCGTAGACCGAGGACCGTGCGAGGCCCGTGCGCTCGGCGAGCGCGGGGAAGGTCAGCGCTTCCGTCCCGCCTTCGGACAGCAGGGTGCGGGCGGCGTCCAGCAGGGCGCTGCGCTGCATCGTCCGGTGCTCGGCCACTGAGGCCGCTCGAATCCTGGGCACGCTCCCACTTTACGGACAGGAGCGGGCCCGGACGACGGTGGAGGGACGATTCAGCGACGTCGGCCCCGGCGGGCTCAGCGCCCGACGTCCGCGAGCTTGGCCCGCAGCTGCAGGACGGACTTGGTGTGGATCTGGCTGACCCTGCTCTCGGTGACGCCCAGCACCTGACCGATCTCGGCGAGGGTGAGGCCCTCGTAGTAGTAGAGGGTGACGACGGTCTTCTCCCGGTCGGGGAGGGTGTTGATCGCCCGGGCCAGGAGCCGGCGCAGCTCGTGGTCCTCGGCGACCTCGACCGGGTCGTCGGCCGCGGTGTCCTCCAGGGTGTCCATCAGGCTCAGCCGCTCGCCGCCCTCGCCGCCGACGTGCAGCAGCTCCTCCAGGGCCACCACGTTGGCGAGGGACAACTGACTGAAGACGGCGTGCAGTTCCTCCAGGGAGATCTCCATCTCGGCCGCCACCTCGGCCTCGGTGGGCGTGCGGCGCAGGGCCGCCTCCAAGGTGGCGTACGCACGCTCCACCGCGCGCGCCTTCTGGCGCACCGAGCGCGGGATCCAGTCGAGCGCGCGCAGCTCGTCGATCATCGCACCGCGGATGCGGGTGATGGCGTAGGTCTCGAACTTGATGGACCGGCCCGGGTCGAACTTCTCGATGGCATCGATCAGCCCGAAGATCCCGGAGGAGACGAAGTCGGCCTGTTCGACGTTGGGCGGCAGCCCGACGCTGACGCGGCCCGCCACGTACTTCACCAGGGGCGAGTAGTGCAGGATCAGCTGCTCCCGCAGCCGCTCGTCGCCCGTGGCCTTGTACGACCGCCACAGCTCGTCGAGCGTCGTGGGTGCGGGAGGGCGCACGGCGCCGCGCGCTGCGGGCGGTACCGCCGCGCGGTCGGACCCGGAGGTGTGCTGGGGCATTCGTCGTTCTTCAGCCGTTCTGCCGTGGACGTTGGTCAGGTGGTGTGACGATCGGTCGATGGGAGATCGGGCGGTACGAAGGGATGATTTCCGTGAGCGTAGCGTGACCGGGACGCTGCGGTGAGCGATGGACTCCCTTCGGT
The DNA here is from genome assembly GCF_040675615.1 of Streptomyces sp. NPDC049585. Lineage (NCBI taxonomy): Bacteria > Bacillati > Actinomycetota > Actinomycetes > Kitasatosporales > Streptomycetaceae > Streptomyces > Streptomyces sp. NPDC049585. Next base: position 110,541 of record NZ_JBFAPE010000017.1, read on the forward strand.
GGGTGGAGATGCGGTCCGCCGGCGGCGGCGCGCCGCGGGACGGCGGCCGGGACGCGGGGCACGGGGCCGCTCGGCGCCCGCCGTATCGGCCGGCCGGGTCGTCTTCTTAACCCTTTCACCCGATCACCCCAGGTCAAGAACCGCCTCGCCGCGCAGGGGGGCGCCGTTGGAGGGGCTTGGAACCGTCGTCTGTTGACGGCTCGTCAGCCAATTGCCAGCGATCGCCCAGCCGTTCCACGAACCCCAGCGCCCGGAGTTCGTACAGGCTGGCGAGTGCCCGTTCGGTGCCGAGGCCCGCCTCCCGGGCGACGAGGGCGAGATCCGCGCCGCCCCGGGCGGGCACGGCCTCCAGTACCGCGGCGGCGGCCGGGGCCAGCAGGTCCCGGGCGAGGACGGGGCCGCGCCGGGCGGGTGCGAGCTCCCCCATGGTGCCGACCAGCTCGGCGATTTCGTCGGCATCGGTGACCAGACACGCCCCCTCGCGCAGGAGTTCGTGCACGCCCGCCGACAGGCCGGAGGTGACCGGCCCCGGCACGCCCATCGTGTGCCGCCCCAGCGCCCGCGCCCGGCGCGCGGTCACCAGTGACCCGCTGCGGTACTGCGCCTCGACGACGACCGTGCCCCGGGTCAGGGCAGCGATGACGCGGTTGCGCAGCACGAACCGGGCCCTCGTGGGGTGCCCGCCCGGTGGCAGCTCCGCCAGCACCAGGCCCTGTTCCCCGATCCGGTCGATCAGCTCGGCGTGGCCGCGCGGGTAGGGGACGTCGATGCCGGAGGCGAGCACGGCGACCGTGGCCCCGCTCGCGGCCAGCGCGCCGCGGTGCGCCGCGCCGTCCACCCCGAAGGCCGCGCCGGAGACCACCACCCAGCCGCGCTCGGCCAGCCCCGCGCCCAGCAGGGAGGCCACGTGGGAGCCGTAGTCGGTGCAGGCCCGGGCGCCGACCACCGCCACCGAGCGCAGCGCCCACAGCCGCACGTCCGGGCTGCCGCGCACCCACAGCCCGACGGGCCGGGCGTCCGCCAGGTCGTCCAGTTGGCTGGGCCACTGCAGGTCGCCGGGAATCAGGAAGCGCCCTCCGAGCCGCGCCACGGCCTCCAGGTCGCGCCGCGCGTCCAGGGCGGCGGCCCGGGCCGCGCATGCCGCGAGGCGGTCCGCCCGGGCACCGGGCGGCGGTGGCCCGGCCCCGGTCAGGGCCTGCACCAGCTCGTGGGCGCCCAGCTTCCGCAGCCACCGCCCCACCTGCTCGTCGCCGGGCTCGGTCAGGCGGGTCAGGGCGGCCCGGGCCAGCCGCTCGGCTGCGTCCGGGCCGCTCATTCCCAGCCGCCCGCCCGCACCGCGCCACGCCGGACGCCCGTGCGCAGCTCCAGTGCCTGGATCACGTCGTCGGCGTCCGGCCGCTCGTGCCCGGCGAGGTCGGCCACCGTCCAGGCGACCCGCAGCACCCGGTCGAGCCCGCGCGCGGTCAGCAGCCCGCGCTCCATGTCCCGCTCGGCCTCGGCCAGTGCCCCGGGCACGACGCTCCAGCGGGTGCGCAGCTCGTGCCCGGGCACCTGGCTGTTGGTGTGCCAGGGGGTGCCGGCCAGCCGGGTGGCGGCGCGCTCGCGGGCGGCCCGCACCCGCTCGGCGACGTCCGCGGTCGACTCGGGCCGGGCCCCGGGCCCGGTCAGCTCCGAGCGGGTCACGGGCTCGACGGTCACTCTGAGATCCACGCGGTCCATCAGCGGCCCGGAGAGCCGGCCCAGGTAGCGCCGCACTGCGCTCGGCGGGCAGTCGCAGCCGTCCCCCGTCATCCCGTGCCGCCCGCAGGGGCAGGGGTTGGCCGCGAGCACCAGCAGGAAGGATGCCGGCAGCCGCATGACCCCGCCCGAGCGGGCCACGACCACGTGCCCGGACTCCAGGGGCTGGCGGAGGGTGTCCAGGACACGGCTGGAGAATTCGGGCGCTTCGTCCAGAAAAAGCACCCCATGGTGAGCCAGGGACACCGCCCCTGGGCGGGGAAGGCCCGAGCCTCCGCCGATGAGGGAGGGCATGGACGCCGAGTGGTGCGGCGCGCAGTACGGCGCGCGGGCGATCAGCGGCTGCCCGGCGGGCAGCACGCCGGCCACCGAGTGCACCGCGGTGACCTCCAGCGACTCGTGCGGCGTGAGGGGCGGCAGCAGGCCCGGCAGCCGCTCGGCCAGCATCGTCTTTCCGGCCCCGGGCGGGCCCAGGAAGAGCAGGTGATGCCTGCCCGCGGCGGCGACCTCCAGTGCCCGGCGGGCCCGGGCCTGCCCGGCGACCTCGGCGAGGTCGGGCCGGCCCATCCCGTCCGGCGCGACCGCGGGAATGCCGGTGCCCGGCAGGGCGAGCCCGGCGGACACCGGATCCGGCAGGCCCTGCCTCGCCGGCTCCTCGTCCTCCTCGGGCACCGGCGCGTCCGTCAGCACCGCGATCAGCTGGCGCAGGCTGCGCACGCCCAGCACCGAGACCCCGGGCACGAGGGCGGCCTCCGCCGCCGTCCGCTCGGGCACCACGACCTGGCGGTACCCGGCGTCGGCGGCCGCCAGGACGGCGGGCAGGACGCCGCGCACCGGGCGGACGCGGCCGTCGAGGCCCAGCTCGCCGATCATCACCAGGTCGGCGATGGACCGGGGGTCGATGCGCTCGGCCGCTCCCAGGACCGCGCAGGCCACGGCCAGGTCGAAGCCGCTGCCACCCTTGGGCACCGAGGCGGGGCTCAGCCCCACCGTGAGCTTCTTCTGCGGCCACTCGGCCCCGGAGTTGGCCACCGCGGCCCGCACCCGGTCGCGGCTCTCCGTCAGGCTCTTGTCGGGCAGGCCCACCAGGGTGAAGGCGGCGACGCCCGGCTCCAGGTCGGCCTGGACCTCGACCACCACGCCCTCGACTCCCGCCAGGGCCACCGAACACGTCCGTGCGAAGGCCATCAGGCCACCCCCCGGACGTGCTCGACCAGGGGCGCGCCCCGGTCGGGCACGACGACGCCCACCAGGTCGATGCGCACCCCGCCCGCCGGTGCCCCGCCGTGCCGGTGGAGCCAGTGGGCGGCCAGGGTGCGCAGCCGCTCGGCCTTGGCGGGGGTGACCGCCGCCATCGGGTGTTCGTAGGGGCCCGCACGGCGGGCCTTGACCTCGCAGATCACCAGGGCGTCGCCGTCGGCGGCGACGATGTCGAGCTCGCCGAACCGGCACCGCCAGTTGCGGGCGAGGACGCGCATGCCCGCCTCGGCGAGCCTGCGGGCCGCCAGCTCCTCGCCGTACCGCCCAAGGGCCCTGCGCGCCCCTGCGGACGTCCGCTCGCACTCTTTTCCAGCCGGGTTCCGGGACATCGGCACCACCTCCGGCACCGACTGTGCCGCCCCGGCCCGCACCTGTTGGATCTTGGTGGATAACCCCGCGCCTGGGGAAAACCCGGTGACCCGATCAGGTGCCCGGAAGGTCCAGGTCCGTCTTGTTGAGCTCCTCGATGTTCACGTCCTTGAACGTGAGCACCCGCACCTGCTTCACGAAGCGTGCCGGCCGGTACATGTCCCAGACCCACGCGTCCGCCATCGACACCTCGAAGAAGACCTCCCCCTGCACGGAGTGGACCTGCATCTCGTAGTCGTTCGTCAGGTAGAAGCGCCGCTCGGTCTCGATCACGTATTTGAACAGACCGACGACGTCGCGGTACTCCCGGTAGAGCTTCAGCTCCATCTCGGTTTCGTACTTCTCGAGGTCCTCGGCGCTCATGGCATGTTCCCCTTCAGCCGTGCGTCCCCCCATTGTGCGTCAGGCGTGCTCCGTCTCCAGCAGCACCGGCGCACTCGGGGGTCCCTCGTCGAGCAGCGTGCGCAGCAGCTCGGCGAGCCTGGTCGGGTACACCGTCTCACGGGTGTCCAGCAGTTCCCCGCAGCTCCACCACCGCAGCCCGCTCAGGCTGCGCCGCTCCAGCTCCGTCCCGCCGCCCGTCCAGGCGGGCTCCTGTCGGGTGCGGGCCAGGTAGTAGCGCTCGTCCTGGTCCCAGCGGCGGCCGGCGAAGGGGAAGGAGCACCTGCGCAGCCACAGCAGCGGACCGAGCTCGACCTCGGTGATCCCGGTCTCCTCGGCCAGCTCCCGGCGCGCGGCACTCTGCCAGTCCTCGTCGTCCTCCAGCCCGCCGCCGGGGGTGAACCACCAGGACAGGGTGGGGTCGTCCGGCTCGTAGCCGTGCAGCAGCAGGATCCGGTCGGCCGGGTCGAGCAGGATGACGCGCGCGGCCCTGCGCAGCGGCCCGGGCTCACGGCCGGGCTCATAACCGGGCTCATGAGCAGGCTCGCAGCCGGGCTCATGACCGGGCTCGCAGCCGGACTCATCCATGGGACGACACCGCCGTCCTGCCGGGGCTGCGGGAGCGCCGCCGGGCCAGCGGCCCGTACGCGGCTCCGCCGAAGATCAGCGCCGCGCCCACGCCGGCGGCGGTGACGATCAGCGGCAGCGGCCCGGGCCGGGAGGTGCCGCCGGGCAGGGCGGCGAAGGCGTCCGGGCGTTCGATCATGCCCCAGCCGGAGACGGGCCAGGCGGTGGCGTCCACCCGGGCCCGTACGGTCTCGCGGGGCACCGAGCCCTGCCCGGTGCCGGCCATGTGGCTGCGGGAGTCGACGGAGTCGCTGCGGTGGTCGCCGAGGAGGAAGAGGTGCCCGGGCGGGACGGCGGCGGAGAAGGGCGTGGGCGAGGCCGGTCCCGCCCCCTGCAGATACGGTTCTTCGACCGGTTGGCCGTTGATCGTCAGCCGGCCCTGCGGATCGCAGCAGGCGACCTTGTCGCCGTCGACGCCGACGACGCGCTTGACCATGGGCACCGAGCCCCAGACCTTGTCCTCGAAGACCACGATGTCCCCGCGCCGCACCTCGTCACCGGTGATCCGCTCGGCCAGCACCCGGTCGCCGCGCCCGATGGTGGGCGCCATGGAGTCGGTGGGCACGGTGTAGGGCCGGTAGAGCCAGGCGGCCCAGGCGAACCCGCCGAGGAAGAGCACGCAGCCGACGGCCACGGCCAGCCCGGACAGCACCGTGCCCGTGCGACCCGAGCCGTGCTCGTCGCGTTCCGCTGTGCTCATGCCGCCCCCGCCCGGGTCGATGATCGGTGCGCGGAAGCGCCCGGGAACGGCGCGGCCGGTCCTCACGTGCTCCGCGACCGCACCCTACCCGGGGGTACCGCCCCCGGTCAGCCCCTCGGCGTCGCGGCGGGCGCGGCCTCGCGCAGCGCCGCGGCGTCCCGGCGCAGGATCCGGCGGCGGCGCCACAGCACCAGCGGCACCGCGCCCGCGAGCCCGAGGGCGGCCGGCGCCGAGGCGGCCGCGGCGCTGAGCCCGGGCTGGTCGAAGGTGTCCGGCACCGGCAGCGTGGACCAGCGGTTGACCGGCCAGGCGACGACGATGGCGCGCCCGACGACCTGGTCCTCGGAGACCGTGCCCTGGAAGCGGTCCAGCTCCTGGTGGTAGCGGGAGTCGAGGGAGTCCTGGCGGTGGTCGCCCATGACCCAGATCCGGCCCTGCGGCACCTTGATCGGGCCGAAGGGCTTGTCGCCGCAGGGGGTGTTGCCGGGGAAGATGTACGGCTCCTTCAACGCCTTGCCGTTGACCGTGACGGGCTCGTTGTTGCCCTTGCACTCGACGGTGTCGCCGCCGACCGCGATGACCCGCTTGATCAGGTCCTTCTCCTCCGCGGAGGGCATCAGGCCGATGAAGCTGAGCACCTTCTGCAGGCCACCGGCCACCGGGCCGTTGTCGGCGCTGGGGGTCTCGCCCAGCCAGCCGCCCGGATCGTGGAAGACGACGACCTCGCCGCGCTCGGGTTTGGAGCCGAACCACGGCGTGAGCTTGTCCACCAGCACCCGGTCGCCGCGCTGCAGGGTGTTCTGCATCGACTCGGACGGGATGGAGAACGCCTGCACCAGGAACGTCTTGATCAGCAGCGCGAGCACCAGGGCGATGCCGACCAGGATCGGCAGCTCCTTCCAGAACGAGCGCTGCTTCTGCCGCTCGCCGCGCCCGCCGTCGTCACGGCTGCCGCCGTCGGTGTCCGCCGGCTCGCGGCCGTCGTCGCTGCGGCCGCCGGCCGGGGAGGAACCGGCCTCCTGCGGCGTCTCGCCGCCGGCCGCCCCCGCGGGCTCATCCGTCTGACCGGTGTGCTTTTCGGGTTCGCCGTGTCCGGACCGTGCGCCGACCGCCAAATCCCCCACATCCACTCCTCACTCCACGCTGCCGCCTGTCGTACACACGACGCAGGCCCACCACTCCCATAACGAGCGGGAGTTCCGCAGGGGTCGGGAGCCGGATCAATCCTTCTTGATCCATGGGGGACACACTATGCGGCCCGGCGCCCGATTGCGTCCCCGCGGCCCGCGCCGCCGGCGGCGCGTTGCGCACCGAGGCGAACGGGCCCGGTTCGGCCAGCCCGCGCCAGTGTCCGAAGGGCCAGGCGATCACCACCGCGCGTCCCACCACCAGGTTTTCGCCCACGGTGCCGTGTTGCGGCTCGTCGAGGTGGTAGCGCGAGTCGGCGGAGTCCGAGCGGTGGTCACCCATGACGAAGAGCCGTCCGGGCGGGACGGTCACCTCGAAGGCGATCTGCGAGGGCGGGTTGCCGGGGTGGAGGTAGGGCTCGGTGAGCGGTGTTCCGTTGACCGTGATTTTGCCGTCGGTGTTACAGCACTTGACCGTGTCGCCACCGACTCCGATCACTCTCTTGATCAGGTCCTGTTCGTCGGCCGAGGGCAGCAGGCCGACCCAGCTGAGCACCTGCTTGGCCTGCTTGACGCCCACCGGGTCGTCGCCCCCGTAGCGCTGCTCGCCCTCCAGCCAGCCGCCGGGGTCCTTGAAGACCACCACGTCCCCGCGCTGCGGCCGGGTGCCGAACCACGGGGTGAGCTTGTCGACCAGCACCCGGTCCCCGATGCGGATCGTCTGCTCCATCGAACCGGAGGGGATGACGAACGCCTGCACGAGGAAGGTCTTCAGCACGAGCGCGATGAGCACCGCGACGCCTATCAGGACGGGCACTTCCTTGTACACCGACCGGCGCCGGCGCCGCCGCTTCACGCGCCGTGCCGCCTTGCGCCGTGCGGCCCGGCCCCCGGTGGCGGGGGGCGCCGTACCGGCCTGCGCGGCCCTGCGCCGGGCGGCGCGGCCTTCCGTCGCGGGCGGCGGGGCCCCCGGCTCCGTACGGGCGTCCTGGGCCCGGCTCTCGCGTACGGGTGCGCGCCCCCGGCTACCCATGGGCGCCCCTCGGAGGGGCGGGTACGCCCTCGAAGGCGTCGGTCTCCCGTACCGAGCCCACGCGGCTCAGCGGCCAGCCGATCCAGTCGGCGCGCCCGACGACCCGGTCGAGGGGGACGGTGCCACCGCCCGGTTCGCCGAGGTGGTCACGGGAGTCCCGGGAGTCACTGCGATGGTCACCCATGACCCATAGCTTGCCCTCCGGCACCACGATGTCGAACGGCACCCGCGAGGGAACATCACCGGGGAAGAGGTACTCCGCCTCCAGCAGCGGTCGGCCGTTGACCTCCAGCCGGCCCTGGCGGTCGCAGCAGCGCACCCGGTCCCCGCCGGTGCCCACGACGCGCTTGACGTAGTCGGTCCCGGGGGTGGGCCGCATGAGTCCGAGGGCGGAGCCGCCCTTGCGGATCAGCGCCATGACGGCGTTCTCGGTCGGCGCGTCCTGGACGAAGGACTCGGTGCCGTCGAAGACGATCACATCGCCCCGCTGCGGCTCGGCGCCGAAGCGGTAGGCGAGCTTGTTGACCAGCACCCGGTCCCCGACCCGCAGGGTGTTCTCCATCGAGCGGCTGGGGATCGTGAAGGGCTGCACCACATAGCCGCTGACCAGCAGCAGCGTGACCATGCACACGGTCAGCAGCACCCCGGCCCGGCGCAGCGGGCCGCCGTCCGACAGCCACTGCCGGGCCCGCGCGAGGTGACGGCGGGGAAAACGCGCGGAGCGCGACCGCTGCTCCCCCACCCGGTCGGGGCGGGGAGAGCGGTCGCGCTCCGGAAGCGGTGCGAGCTGTGCGTCGGTGTCCATCGGTCCGAGAGCCTATCCGGCCGCCCGGGAACACCGGCGGGAAGCTCAGTTGTCGCGCTTCTCCTTGATCTTCGCGGCCTTGCCGCGCAGCTCACGGAGGTAGTACAGCTTGGCGCGGCGGACGTCACCACGGGTGACCAGCTCGATCTTCTCGAAGATCGGGCTGTGCACCGGGAAGGTGCGCTCGACGCCGACGGAGAAGGAGACCTTGCGGACCGTGAAGGTCTCGCTGACGCCCGAACCCTGGCGGCGGATGACGACACCCTTGAACTGCTGGATGCGGGAGCGGTTGCCCTCGATGACGCGGACGTGGACGTTCACGGTGTCGCCGGGGCGGAACGCCGGGACGTCGGTGCGCAGCGAAGCGGCGTCGACGGCCGAGAGACGGTTGGACATGAATGTCTGCTTCCTCGCCGATGCCACAGGTCATCAGCGGTACTCGTACGGGAGGTGAAGGGGTGCCCCACCGTCGGGCGGACGTCGTTCCCCCTGTGGCAGGGGCGTGCGCCGGACGCAAGGCAACGGCTCATTCTTCCACGGGGGGTGCCACTGGCCCAAATCGACCGTCGGCGCCGGGGCCCCAGCCGAGGATCGAGAGCATTTCGCGGTCCTTCTTGTCGAAGGCGGCCGGGTCGGCGCGCTCGATCAGGTCGGGCCGGTTCCGCGTGGTGCGGCGGAAGGCCTCGTCGCGGCGCCAGCGGGCGATCTTCCCGTGGTGACCGCTGAGGAGGACGTCCGGGATGCCCCGGCCGCGCCACTCCGGCGGCTTGGTGTAGACGGGGCCTTCGAGCAGGTCGGCCATGGCGCCGGGGGCGAAGGAGTCGTCGCGGTGGGACTCGGCGTTGCCCAGGACGCCGGGCAGCAGCCGGGCGATGGCCTCGACCATGACCAGGACGGGGGCCTCGCCGCCGGCCAGGACGTAGTCGCCGATGGACACCTCGCGCACATCGAGACGCTCGGCGTACTCCTCGATGACGCGGCGGTCGATGCCCTCGTAGCGGGCGGGGGTGAAGACCAGCCAGGGCTTCTCGGAGAGCTCGACGGCCAGCTCCTGGGTGAAGGGCTTGCCGCTGGGCGTGGGCACGACCAGGACCGGCCGCTGCTCCTCCTGGCCCGAGGCGATGATCTCGTCGAGCGCCTCGCCCCAGGGCTCGGGCTTCATGACCATGCCGGGGCCGCCGCCGTAGGGGGTGTCGTCGACGGTGTTGTGCTTGTCGTGCGTCCAGGCGCGCAGGTCGTGGATGCGCACGTCCAGCTGACCGCGGGCCCGGGCCTTGCCGACGAGGGAGACGTTCAGCGGTTCGAGGTACTCGGGGAAGATCGTGACGACGTCGAGGCGCATCAGGCGTCACCCTCCGGGCCCTCGGTGCGCGCACCGGCGACCTCGGCCTGCCCACTGTCCAGCAGCCCGCGCGGCGGGTCGACGACGGCGCGCTGATTCTCGAGGTCGATCTCCGTGACGATCTCGGACACGAAGGGGATCATCACCTCGCTGCCGTCCTCGCACTCGACGATGAACAGGTCCTGCGAGGGCAGGTGGGAGATCTCCGAGATGCGGCCGACGGCCGTGCCGTCGACGGTGACCACGTCGAGGTCGACCAGCTGGTGGTCGTAGTACTCCTCGGGGTCCTCGGGCGTCTCGTCGGGGTCGACCTCGGCGATCAGCAGGGTGTTGCGCAGCGCCTCGGCGGCGTTGCGGTCGGCCACGCCCGTGAAGCGCAGCAGCAGCCGTCCGCTGTGCACACGGCCGGTCTCCACGGTCAGCGGCCCCACGCCCGCGGGATCGGTCATCAGCACCGCGCCGGGGCCGAGCCGCAGCTCGGGCTCGTCCGTGCGCACCTCCACGGTGACCTCGCCCTTGATGCCGTGGGCCCGGCCGATCCTGCCGACTACCAGCTGCACGCTCTTCGGTCCCCTTCTGGTCCGGTTCCTCAATTGTCGCTTCTGCGGGGGGGTGCGCACGACAGAGGCCGGGGGTGGTCTCCCACCCCCGGCCTCATGCCGGTGCGCTATCGCTGCTCAGCGGACGTTGTCCACGTCGACCAGGTCGACGCGGATGCCACGGCCGCCGAGGGCGCCGACGACGGTACGCAGAGCACGTGCGGTGCGGCCGTTGCGGCCGATCACCTTGCCGAGGTCGTCGGGGTGGACCCGGACCTCCAGCACCTGCCCACGACGCAGGTTGCGCGAGGCGACCTGCACGTCGTCGGGGTTGTCGACGATGCCCTTCACGAGGTGCTCAAGGGCCTCCTCGAGCATCCTCAGGCCTCGGTCGACTCAGCGGACTCGGCGGCGTCGGCCTCGTCCTTCTTCTCCGACTTCTTGGCCTTCGGGGTGATGGCCTCGCCCTTCACCTCGCCGGCGGCGTTCACGGCGGCCTCGAAGAGACCGCTGGTGTCGGCCTTGGGCTCGGCGACCAGCATCGGGGCCGGGGCCGGCAGACCCTTGAACTTCTGCCAGTCGCCGGTGACCTTCAGGATGGCCAGGACCGGCTCGGTCGGCTGCGCGCCGACACCCAGCCAGTACTGCACGCGCTCGCTGTTGACCTCGATGCGCGAGGGGTTCTGCACCGGGTGGTACAGGCCGATCTCCTCGATGGCCCGGCCGTCACGGCGGGTACGGGAGTCGGCGACGACGATGCGGTAGTGAGGCGAACGGATCTTGCCCAGACGCTTCAGCTTGATCTTGACTGCCACGGAAGTGGTGTCTCCTGGTCTTGACGTGGTGGGCACAACGAGATGCCACGTGGGGTTGCGGTACTCGGGTGCCCGATGGACGCGTCAGCCGGAGGAGAGAGGGGTCCTGTGCGACTGTCGAGTACAGCGACCTATTGTGCCACACGGTGTGTCGAACTCAGCGACCGGAGCCGACGGGGACGGCTTCGGGGATCCGGAAGGGCTGACCGCAGCCGCCGCACATGATCGGCGCCTGGGCCAGCACGGACGGCACGACCCGGACGTTGCGCCCGCACTCGCACACCGCCTTGACCCGCACGCCCCCGCCGGACGACCCGTGCCGCGCCGCCGGACCCCGGAAGGTGCGCGAGGTGTCGGCGGCCGTCGCGACGGTGTGGGCCTTGAGCGCGCGCTGCAGTCTCTCCATGGTCGGCCGGTAGCGCTTGCGCGCCTCCGCGTTCAGCACGACCAGGGAGAAGCCGCTGCTGGGATGCGGCTCCTCGCTGTGGTCGAGCCCCAGCTCCTCGGCGATCGCCAGGAACCGCCGGTTGTGGTAGCGGCCGGCACGGGAGGTGTCGCGGACACCGCGGGCGGCCGCGATGCCGTGGACCGCCTCGTGCAGCAGCCTCTCGAAGGAGAGCTCGGCGCCACAGGCGGACGACGACTCCCCGATCAACGATTCGGGCGCGGCTAGATCCGGCAGCTCGGGGTGGTACCGCTGAATGTCGGCCCACGCCTGCGCCAGCTCTGCGGCGAGAACAGGTGGTGTCGTGCTCACGTCGTGACAACGAGCAGGCACAGCCCGGTGTTCCGATACCGGGCCATCTCAAATATTTTGCACGTACCAGTCAGTTTCCCGACTGATGCGCCCTGACGAGGGCGGGTGCGCAGAACTGCGGAGAAGGGGGATGACCCGCTCACCCGTTCGCAAGGTGGGACGTACTGACTCCGGGGTAAGCACCTCGGCGTACGCACGCCGGCAAGCGCGAACCCCCGGGCGCGCGCCGTGGGGCGCGCACCCGGGGGTCTCCGGCTCAGTAGGCGCGGGCCACGATCGCGATCGCACCCGGCGCATCGTCGGAGTCCGGCACGGAGCCGTCCTCCGCGACCAGGCAGCGCACGGTCACGGCCTGCTCGGCGAGCTTGGCCTCGCCCTCGGCGCCCAGCACCGACCACGGGATGCGGGCCCAGCCACCGGCAGCGGCGGCCTCGGCGGCCTCCTCGATGGTCTTCACGTCGGTCGTACGCGACTCGCGGCGCTCGCGCGACTGGCGCAGCAGCAGCTCCTGGTCCTCCTCCAGGACCTTCGGCAGCAGCGCGGCCAGCTCGTCGATGCGCACCGGCTCCTTGCCGCCGGGGATCCGGCGGGCCAGCATCGCGGTGCCGTTCTCCAGGTCGCGCGGGCCGATCTCGATGCGCACCGGGACACCCTTGAGCTCCCAGTCCACGGCGCGGCGGCCGAAGGGGGTGTCGGTGCGGTCGTCGACCTGCACGCGCACGCCGGCCGCCTTGAGGACGTCGCCGATCTCGCGGACCTTGGCCAGCACGGCCTCGTCGCCCTTGATCGCCAGGACCACGGCCTGCACCGGCGCCAGGCGCGGCGGCACCCGCAGGCCGTTGTCGTCGCCGTGCGACATGATCAGACCGCCGACCATGCGGGTGGACACGCCCCAGGAGGTCTGCCAGACCAGTTCCTGGTGGCCGTCCTTCGACAGGTACGAGGTGTTGAAGGCCTTCGCGAAATTCTGGCCGAGCTCGTGGCTGGTGCCCAGCTGCAGCGCCTTGCCGTCGCCCATCATGCCCTCGAGGGTGAGGGTGTTGATGGCGCCGGCGAACCGCTCCTTGGGCGTCTTGCGGCCGAGCACCACGTCGATGCCCAGGACGTTCACCATGAAGTCGTAGTAGACGTCCCGGTGAATGCGCGCCGCGTAGTCGCGGGCGTCCTCGTAGGTGGCGTGCGCGGTGTGGCCCTCCTGCCAGAGGAATTCGCTCGTACGCAGGAAGACGCGCGGACGCATCTCCCAACGGACGACATTCGCCCACTGGTTGATCAGCAGGGGCAGGTCGCGGTAGCTCTGCACCCACTTCGAGAAGTACTCGTTGATGATCGTCTCGGAGGTCGGCCGCACCACGACCGGCTCCTCCAGCTCCTTGCCGCCGCCGTGCGTGACGACCGCCAGCTCGGGGGCGAAGCCCTCGACGTGCTCCGCCTCCTTCGTCAGGTACGACTGCGGGATGAAGAGCGGGAAGTACGCGTTGGAGGCGCCCGCGTCCTTGATCCGGGCGTCCATCTCCTGCTGCATGCGCTCCCAGAGCCCGTACCCGTACGGTCGGATGACCATGGTGCCGCGCACCGGGCCGTTGTCGGCCAGCTCGGCCTTGTTGATCAAGTCCTGGTACCAGCGCGGGAAGTCTTCCGCCTGGGGGGTGAGAATGGGAGCCTTTGCCATGCTGCGAATGGTACGGGGCACCCGCGGCCGAGTGTGAATCCGTCCGCCCGCAACCCCGCCTTCCCGGCCGGTCGGCCCGGCACGGCTTGCGCCCGGACGCCTGATCCGCGCACGTCGCGGGTACTTCCATTTCAGGCGATGACACCCGGCACATGCCATCGGGGCGCACGGGGGAACCTTCTCGCACAACCCCCTGGACTAGTGACGTCGAGCGCAGTTGCATTGCATCGGGGGGTTTCTGCACGGAGCACGAACGGCGGCACGTCACGGGGGCGGGAGCGCGCCGCGTCGCACGGGCGACGCGGAACGCCGAACAGCGGCACAACGGACCAGGACACGTCACCCGGCGGATTGGGGCCCTTTCGATGACACCAACGCTCGTGCGGCGGCACCGGCCGTCCCCGACCTCGCCCGAAGCCCGGGCCCGCGACTGGGCGGAAATCCAGGAACGCATGCTGGTGCCGCTCTACGAAGCGGTCTACGACCGCCTGGAAGCGGGCCCCGGCACCCGACTGCTCAGCCTCGGCTGCGGTTCCGGCCTCGCCCTGCTGATGGCCGCCGCCCGGGGCGCCAGCGTCAGCGGCGTCGACCAGGACGGCCGCCGCCTCGCACTCGCCCGCGAACGCCTGCTGCCCGACGGCGCCCCCGAGACCGGACGGCGCCTGGGGCTGGGCGGGCCCGAGGCCGTCCACGACCCCACCGGCCCGGCGTTCAACCTGATCACCGCCTTCGACCCGCTGTACTGCGCGGGCGGCGGCACCCGCGGCCTGGCCCAGACCCTCGCGCGCGCCACCGCGCTGGCGACACCGGGCACGCCCGTCGTCCTGGCCGGCTGGGGGCCGCAGGAGCGCTGCGCCGCCTCGGGCGCCCTGCGCGTCGCCGCGCGCCTGGCCGACCCCATGTGCGCCCCCGCCCGCTGGCGGCCCAGCGGCCGCGACGACCTCGAGGACCTCGCCCGCACCGCGGGACTGACCCCCGACGGTTCCGGCCGCGTCTCCTGCCCGTACGGCTACGCCGACCTGCCCAGCGCGGTGCGCGGGATGCTCTCCACGGGCGCCTTCGACACGGCGATCCGGGCGACCGACGAGGACCAGGTCACCAAGGAGCTCGTGGAGGCCCTCCACCCGTACCAGCGACGTGACGGGACGGTGTGGATGCCCAACGTCTTCCGCTACCTGATCGCACGGGTGCGCTGAGAACCGGCGGCCCGCCACGCGAACGGCCCCCGGCGAAGAATCGCCGGGGGCCGCGCGAGAGCCTGCCGCGGTGAGCCGAGCCGCTCGGCCGCTCAGCCCATGAACTTCTTGAATTCGTCGGGCAGTTCGAAGCTCTGACCGTCCTGGCCGGACGGCAGCCCCAGCGGGTTGCCGGCCTGCGCCTGCTCACGACGGGCGGCGGCCGCCTCGGCGTCGGCCTTGCGCTTCATCGGGTTGCCCGACTGCCGCTTGCCCTTGCCCTGCTTGATCTGCTTCTTCTTGCGCGCCCCGGCGCCCGCGCCGGGCATACCCGGCAGCCCCGGCATACCGGGCATGCCGCCCTGGGCCATGCGGGACATCATCTTGCGGGCCTCGAAGAAGCGCTCGACCAGGTTCTTCACGGTGCTGACGTCCACGCCCGAACCCTTGGCGATACGGGCCCGGCGGGAGCCGTTGATGATCGTCGGGTCCTGGCGCTCGGCCGGGGTCATCGACTTGATGATCGCCGCGGTGCGGTCGACCTCGCGCTCGTCGAGGTTGTTGATCTGGTCCTTGAACTGGCCCATGCCCGGCAGCATGCCCAGCAGCTTGGAGATGGAGCCCATCTTGCGGACCTGCTCCATCTGGGCCAGGAAGTCGTCGAGCGTGAACTCCTTGGGGCCCTTCGCCAGCTTGGCCGCCATCTTCTCGGCCTCGGCCTGGCTGAAGGTCTGCTCGGCCTTCTCGATCAGGCTGAGCATGTCGCCCATGCCGAGGATGCGGGACGCCATGCGGTCCGGGTGGAACGCGTCGAAGTCGTCCAGCTTCTCGCCGTTGGAGGCGAACATGATCTGCTTGCCGGTCACGTGCGCGACCGACAGCGCGGCACCGCCGCGGGCGTCGCCGTCGAGCTTGGAGAGCACCACGCCGTCGAAGCCGACGCCGTCGCGGAAGGCCTCGGCGGTGTTGACCGCGTCCTGACCGACCATGGCGTCGACGACGAAGAGGATCTCCTGCGGCTGCACGGCGTCACGGATGTCCGCGGCCTGCTGCATCATCTCGGCGTCGATACCGAGACGGCCGGCGGTGTCGACGATGACGACGTCGTGCTGCTTGGTGCGCGCGTAGTCGATCGAGTCCTTGGCCACCTGCACCGGGTCGCCCACACCGTTGCCCGGCTGCGGCGCGTACACGCCGACGCCGGCGCGCTCGGCGACCACCGCGAGCTGGTTGACGGCGTTCGGACGCTGCAGGTCGCAGGCGACCAGCAGGGGCGCATGCCCCTGGGCCTTGAGCCAGCGGCCGAGCTTTCCGGCGAGCGTCGTCTTACCGGCACCCTGCAGACCCGCGAGCATGATCACGGTCGGGGGCTGCTTGGCGAAGCGCAGGCGGCGGGTCTCGCCACCGAGGATGCCGATGAGCTCCTCGTTGACGATCTTGATCACCATCTGCGCGGGATTCAGCGCCTGCGAGACCTCCGCGCCCAGGGCGCGGGTCTTGACCTGCTTGATGAAGGCCCGGACTACCGGGAGCGCCACGTCCGCCTCAAGGAGGGCGATGCGGATCTCGCGCGCGGTGGCGTCGATGTCCGCCTCGGTCAGGCGGCCTTTGCCCCGCAGATTCTTGAAGGTCGCTGCAAGGCGATCGGAGAGGGTGTCGAACACGGCGCTCGTGGGTCCTCATGGTCAGGGGGCAGGGTCAATCGCCCTCAAGAGTATCCGGCCCGGCCACCCCCGGGCCCTGCGCGGTCGACAATCCCTCTCCCAGGGCCCGCGTCACCGCTCCCGCGAGCCGCGCCGCATCGCGCTCCGACAGCGGCTCGCCGTGCGCACCGGTCACGTAGAACGCATCCACCACACTCGCCCCCAGCGTGCTCACGTGCGCGCTGCGCACCCATACGCCCTGCGCCTCCAGGGCACGCCCCAGGCGGTGCAGCAGGCCCGGGGCGTCCTGGGCGCGCACCTCCAGGACCGTGGCGTCGCGCGATGCGCCCTCGCGCGCCACCACGACGTGCGGTGGCGCGTGCACGGGCCTGCGGCGCCGGGCGTACGCCGCCTCGCGCTCCGCCAGGCGCGCGGCGATGTCCAGCGAGCCGTCCAGGGCGCGTACGAGGTCGTTGCGCAGGCGGCCCGCCTCCGGCAGGGAGCCGTACTCGGCGGCCACGCGCCAGCGCAGCAGCAGGACACCGGGGTCCACCGCGCGCAGCTCCGCCGAGCGCACGGTCAGTCGGTGCAGGGCCAGCACGCCCGCCGCGGCCGGCAGGACGCCCGGCTGGTCGGGGACGGCCATGGACAGCTCGACCCCGACCGGCTCCTCCCCCGCCTCCGTGGCCTGCCCCGCCCCGGCCCGCAGGGCGACGACGGGAGCGCCGGTACGGGCCGCCTCGTCGGCCTGCCCGCGCTGCTCGGCGGTGGGCTCGGCGCGGTCCCGGCCGGCCGGCAGGGGCCGGCCCTCCAGGGCGGCGGCCGCGCGCCGCACGAGGTCGGCGACCAGAGAGGCGCGCCACGAGCTCCAGGCGGCGGGGCCGGTCGCCAGGGCGTCGGCCTCGGTGAGGGCGTGCAGCAGCTCCAGCGTGTCGGCGCTGCCGACGGCCTCGACGACCGTACGGACGGTGGCGGGGTCGTCGAGGTCGCGCCGGGTCGCGGTGTCGGCCAGCAGCAGGTGGTGCCGGACGAGGGCGGCGACGACGGCCGCGTCCGCGCTGCCCAGGCCGATGCGCAGGGCCACGTCGTGCGCCAGGGCCGCGCCGGTCTCGCTGTGGTCGCCGGGGCGGCCCTTGCCGACGTCGTGCAGGAGTGCGGCGATCAGCAGCAGGTCGGGGCGGTGGACGCGGCGGGTCAGGGCAGCTGCCTGCACGGCGGTTTCCACCAGGTGGCGGTCGACGGTGAAGCGGTGGATCGGGTTGCGCTGCGGCCTGCTGCGCACGTGCTCCCACTCCGGCAGCAGCCGGGCGACCAGGCCCTCGGCTTCCAGGGCCTCCCAGACGGCCACCGTGGGCTCGCCGGCGCCCAGCAGGGCCACGAGCCGGTCGCGGGCCTCGGCGGGCCAGGGCACCGGCAACGGGCCGGCGGCGGCCAGCCGGCGCACCGTGTGCCGGGACAGCGGCAGACCCGCCTGCGCGGCGGCCGCGGCGGCGCGCAGCGGCAGCAGGGGGTCGTGCTCGGGACGGGCGGTACGGGCGAGGACGGCCTCGCCGTCCTGCTCGACCACGCCCTCGGCGAGCGGAACGCGCTCGGGCTCGACGAAGCCGCCCCGCCCGCCCCGGCCGCCCAGGATCCGGCGCAGCCGGGGCCGGCCGGAACGGGCGCGCAGCACGCGGCCGACCTCGCGCCAGGTGACGTCCGCGGCGTACGAGACGGTGCGGGCGGCCTCGTACACCTGGCGCAGCAGGGCGTCGGCGTCGGACAGGCCGCGGGCGGTGGCGACCTGGTCCTGTTCCTGCAGGGCGAGGCGGTCGCTGGCACGGCCGGTGGTCAGGTGGAGCGCGTCGCGGGTGTCGAGCAGGAGCATGCGGGCGGCCTCCAGCCCGTCGCGCGGGGCGTCCGCGAGCCAGGAGGCGGCGACGGCACGCAGGGCGGTGGCGTCGCGCAGGCCGCCGCGGGACTCCTTGAGATCGGGTTCGAGCAGGAAGCGCAGTTCGCCGTGGCGGCGGGCGCGCTCCTCGCACATCTCGCGCAGCTCCGGCAGGCGGTGCGGGGCCTGGGCACGCCAGTCCTCGTACGCGGCGGCGCGCACCCCGGCCGTCAGCTCCGGGTCGCCGGCGATGTGACGGGCGTCGAGCAGTCCGAGGTGCACCTTGAGGTCACCGGCGGCGGCCTTGCGGGCCTCGGCGGGGGTGCGGACGGAGTGGTCGAGACTGAGCCCGAGGTCCCACACGGGGTACCAGAGGCGGTCGGCCACGGCCGCGACGGCGGGATGGCCCGCGGTGCCGTCGTGGAGCAGCAGCAGGTCGAGGTCGCTGCGCGGCGAGAGCTCACCGCGCCCGTACCCGCCGACGGCGACGAGCGCGACGCCGCCGGCGGACTTGCCCAGCAGTCCGCCGAGCCATTGATCGGTGATGCGCGCAAGCCGCGCACGCAGCGCCGCACCGGTGTGCGGCGCGTCGCTGAGCAGCCGCAACCGAGCGGCGGCATACCCGCCGCCGGCGGGTGACGGTTTCCGGGTCACGGTGCTTTCCCCTGTGCTGATTGCGGTGAGCGGCCGCCGACCGACGACCGCGTTGCGGGTCCCCCGCGCGGCGCGGGTTCCCGTGCGATGCCGGGCCCGGGGCCGGACTCCGGGCCGCCCCGCAAGCACCCGCTCCGCCAACGGCCGGGCAGCGGGGCGCCCCGCGCCCGGACCGAGCCCCGGCCGCCGGGCCGGCAGGCCCGGCGAGGCCGGTGGCGGGCCGAGGCCTGCACCCGGTCCGAGGCCCGGCCGCGCCCTGGGCCACCTCCGGCGAGCGCGGGTGGCGAGCGCCAAACGAGGACCAGGGCCCGCGCCTCCGGGAAGGGCCGCAGGCCGGCGGCCGGGGGCGGGCCAACGCGAGGCCCGGGACCGCAGGCCCGGCGAGCCTCCGGGGGCGAGCCGGGACGAAGCTCCGGGACCTGCCCCGGACCCCCGGGCCCCGGCAAGCGCCACGCGGCGAGCCGGACGACCGGGCCCGGGCCAGAGCCCGGGAACCGGCCCCCTGCGGACGGCACCACCCCGGCCGTCGGCCGGGTGGCGCGCCGACCTGCGCTGCGGGGCCGGGGCCCGGTGGGCTCCCGGCGCGGGCCGTCGGGCAACGGGTGCCGGGGCGCCCCGCGCCGCGGCGTTGCCGCCCCCGACCGGAGGTCACAGCGCGTCGGGGCCGTGTTCGCCCGTGCGGACGCGGACGGTGGTCTCGACGGGGACCGTCCAGACCTTGCCGTCGCCGATCTTGCCGGTGCGGGCGCTCTTGACGATGACGTCCACGATGTCGTCGGCGTCGGCGTCCTCGGCGAGGACCTCTATGCGGATCTTGGGGACGAGGTCGATGGTGTACTCCGCGCCGCGGTAGACCTCGGTGTGGCCGTGCTGGCGGCCGTAGCCCTTGGATTCGGTGACGGTCAGGCCGTGCACGCCGAAGGCGCGCAGGGCGTCCTTGACCGCCTCGAAGCGGTGGGGCTTGACGATGGCGGTGATGAGCTTCATGCGTCCACTTTCCTGTCGCTGTTCTCGTGGGCGCCCTGGGGTGCGGGAGCGGGGGTGCGGGAGGCCGGGGCGCCGCCCACCGCGCTGAAGTCGTAGGCGGTCTCGGCGTGGAACGCCTGGTCGATGCCGCCGACCTCGTCCTCCTCGCTCGCCCGGAAGCCGACGAGCCGGTCGACGAGTTTGGCGAGCAGCCAGGAGACGGTGAAGGAGTAGGCCATGACGGAGAAGGCGCCGAGGGCCTGGCGGCCGAGCTGGGTGAGGCCGCCGACGCCGTCGACGGCCAGGAGGCCGACGAGGAGGGTGCCGATGACGCCGCCGACGAGGTGGACGCCGACCACGTCGAGGGAGTCGTCGTAGCCGAGGCGGAACTTCCAGCTGACCGCCCAGGAGCACACGGCTCCGGCGACGACGCCGATGAGCAGGGCGCCGAAGGCGTTGACCGCCGCGCCGGAGGGGGTGATGGCGACGAGTCCGGCGACGGCGCCGGAGGCGGCGCCGAGGGTGGTGAAGGCGCCGTGCCGGATGCGTTCGTAGGCGAGCCAGCCGAGCATGGCGGCGCCGGTGGCGACCTGGGTGTTCATGGCCATGTTGGCGGCGGTGCCGTTGGCGGCGAGGGCCGAGCCGGCGTTGAAGCCGAACCAGCCGAACCACAGCAGTCCCGCGCCGAGCATCACCAGCGGCAGGCTGTGGGGGCGCATGGGGTCCTTCTTGAAGCCGATGCGCTTGCCGACGACGAGGACGGCGGCCAGTGCGCCGACGCCGGCGTTGATGTGGACGGCCGTGCCACCGGCGAAGTCGATGACCTTGAGTTTGAACAGCCAGCCGTCGGACTGCCAGACCCAGTGGGCGACGGGGAAGTAGACGATGCTGACCCACAGGGTGATGAACAGCGACCAGGCGCTGAACTTCACCCGGTCGGCGAGGGCGCCGCTCATGAGGGCGGGGGTGATGACGGCGAACATCAGCTGGAAGAGGGCGAAGGCGAGGACGGGGATGCCTTCCTTGCCGCCGGTGAGGGTGTCCGGGTGGATGCCCTGGAAGCCGGCGTGGCCGAGGTCGCCCAGCAGACCGGCGCCGGTGTCGTCGCCGAAGGCGAGCGAGTAGCCGAAAAGCACCCACAGGACGGTGACGATGCCGAGCGAGATGAAGGACATCATCAGCATGTTGAGTGCGCTCTTGACCCGCACCATGCCGCCGTAGAAGAAGGCCAGGGCGGGTGTCATCAGCATCACGAGTGCCGCACTGATCAGTACGAACGCGGTGTCTGCGCCATTCAACGTCGTGGTCTCCTCACGGCCGCGGCCCGTGCCCCCGAGCGGGCCGGTGGTCCCGGTGGGGCGTGTGGCCCCGAGGCTGTCGCAGCGGGGTTTCGGTCAGTGCCGTGAGGTGTTTCACGCCGGTTGCGATGACCGGGCACGTGTTACGGCGGGGTGAACGTGGCGCGGTCTGCGGGCGGGCGGCCGGGCGCGGCGGCCGTCCGCTGTCGACCTGGCGTGGGGGAGCCGAGTCGGGTGTACGGGGAGGGCCGCCGCGGCCGGGTACGGGGTGCCGGGAGGGCGCCTTCAGCCCGCCTGGGTGGCGGGCTCGGCGGACTCCGGCAGGTGGGTGGCGAGCTGTTCGCCGAGCTCGCGCACGGCGGCGAGGTCGCCGAAGTCGCGCACGGCGCTGTCGACGGTCTTGCGCAGCCGGTTGTTGACCCGCTCGGAGCGGACCTGCCGGGCGATGCGCAGCGCCTTGACGACGGGCTCGCCGATGGCCTCCGGTTCGCGCTGCATCAGGTGCACGGTGGCCATGCCGACGAGGTTGAGCGCATACGACCGCTGGTGGACGCCGTCCTGGGAGAACAGCTCGACGGCGCGCTCCATCTTGGGCCGGGCCAGCTGTGCGTAGGTGGGGCTGCGCCCGGCGACGTAGGCGAGGTCGCGGTAGGAGTGGGCGTTCTCGGCGTTGAGCTCGGCCTCGGAGAAGAAGTGGATCCAGCCGGGGTCGTCGTCGCCGGGGGAGATGTCGGCGAAGCAGTCCTCGGCCATGTTCACGGCGCGCTTGACCTTGGCGGGCTGGCCCATGTTGGCGTACGCCCGGGCCTCCATGGCGTACAGCATGGCCTGCGTACGGGGGGTGGCGCTCTCGCGGGAGCCGTACTGGCCGAGGTGGATGAGCTCCAGGGCGTCGTCCGCCCGGCCGAGGTGGATCATCTGCCGGCTCATGTTGGAGAGGATGTACGACCCGAGGGGGCGGTTGCCGGCTTCCTTGGCGGCGTGGAGGGCGAGCACGAAGTACTTCTGGGCGGTGGGGTGCAGCCCGACGTCGTAGCTCATCCAGCCGGCGAGCTCGGCCAGCTCGGCGGCGACCTGGAACAGGCGCCGGGTGGTGTCCTGCGGCTGCGGTTCCTGCAGGAGGTCGGTGACCTCGTGGAGCTGGCCCACCACGGCCTTGCGGCGCAGGCCGCCGCCGCACTGGGCGTCCCACTGCCGGAACATCACGGTGGTGGACTCCAGCAGCTCCAGCTCGGGCTCGGAGAGGCGGGAGCGGCGGGGGCGGTCGCGCTCGGTGCGCTCGGTGGGCCGGCCGCCGGTGGGGCCGGGCACCAGCCAGCGCTGCATGGGCTCGATCAGGGCGGGGCCGGCGGACAGGGCGAGGGAGGTGCCGAGGAAGCCGCGGCGGGCGAGCATCAGGTCGCTGCGGGAGAACTCGCTGAGCAGCTCGACGGTCTGGGGGGCGGCCCAGGGCAGGTCGATGCCGGAGACGGAGGGGGACTGGTGGGCGGTGCGCAGCCCGATGTCCTCGACGTTGACGACGCAGCCGAAGCGCTCGGAGAAGAGCTCGGAGAGGATCTTGGGGATGGGCTCGCGGGGCTGCTCGCCGTCGAGCCAGCGCCGCACCCGGGAGGTGTCGGTGCTGACGTGGTGGGCGCCGAGCTGCTTGGCCCTGCGGTTGACCTGGCGGGCGAGCTCGCCCTTGGACCAGCCGCTGCGCAGGAACCAGGAGTTGAGCTGATCGTTGGGGCGCTTCTCCGGCTTCTCGGCCCCGCCGGTACCGCTGACATTGCCGCCCACGGGAACGCCCCCATCCGAAACTCTGCGTCTACGTGCGTCTACGCATCCTGTGTCCACACGGACCGGTGGTCACACGTGCGTTCACACGTCTGCGTGCGAACCGCCTCCAGCTTGCCGCCCGTTGCGGCCGCCCGTCCGGCAGGATTCGGGTACCGAAAGTAATCCTACGATCACCGCTCGGGCGAGTGGGGTCCAGGAAACGCCACCATTCGCCACCCCAAGGAATGAACTCCTTCCTCACCCATCGCGATTGACTTGACAGGGAACGGCCGAAGGAAACCCAGGGGAGGGTGAATCGATGCGCGCCACCGCGCGCACTGCCGGGCGCACCACCCATCGCACACCGTCACGCCCCCTCCGGGCGGGCATCGGCGACCGTGCGTGTCCGAGACACTCCGACACGTAACCATCGGCGAACACGACCCGTTGGAGGGGGCATGGGCTTCACAATCGGCGGCATCCGGGACCTGCGCTCGAGCTCTCGGCGCCGAGGCCGCGCGTCCGAGTACGTGACGACGGTCGCGGAGTACACCGGCCTGTGGGGCTGGGACGTGGTCCCCGGCGCCCGGGCCTCGCGCGGCGGCGGCCCGGCCTGCTCGTGCGGAGCCGCCGACTGCCCCTCCCCCGGCGCCCACCCGCTGTCGTTCGCCCCGCCGGTGCCCGCGGGCGCCACCCTCGACGAGGCCGCCGCCGCATGGGCCGAGGTGCCGGGGGCGGCCGTGCTGCTGCCGGTGGGCCGGTCCTTCGACGTGCTGGAGGTCTCCGAGGCGGCCGGGCGGCACGCCCTGGCGCGGCTGGAGCGCATGGGGGTGCCGCTGGGCCCGGTGGCGCTGACCCCGCACGGGCGGGCGCTGTTCTTCGTCGCCCCGGGGGCCGCCGCGGAGCTCCCGCAGCTGCTGTACCGGATGGGCTGGGACGACGCCCGGCTGGACCTCAAGGGGCTGGGCCGCGGCGACCACATCACGGCGCCGCCGTCGGACTTCGCCGGGCTCGGGCCCGTGCGCTGGCTGCTGCCGCCCGCCCTGGACACGGCCGGCCGGCCGCCGGAGGCGCGGCTGCTGCTGGGCACGCTGGCGTACGTGTGCCACCGCTCGGGCGGCGCGGGCAGCTGAAAGGGGTGTCCTCGCGGCAGCGGTGCTGCGACGAGGACACCCCTTTCTCGCGGGTGTGCGGGCCCTACCCCAGCAGGGCGTCCACGAACGCCTCCGGCTCGAACGGCGCGAGGTCGTCCGCGCCCTCGCCCAGGCCGACGAGCTTGACCGGCACGCCCAGCTCGCGCTGGACGGAGACGATGATGCCGCCCTTGGCGGTGCCGTCGAGCTTGGTGAGCACGATGCCGGTGATGTTCACGACCTCGGCGAAGACGCGGGCCTGGGTCAGGCCGTTCTGACCGGTCGTGGCGTCGAGGACGAGCAGGATCTCGTCGACCGAGCCGTGCTTCTCCACGACGCGCTTGACCTTGCCGAGCTCGTCCATGAGGCCGGTCTTGGTGTGCAGGCGGCCGGCGGTGTCGATCAGCACGACGTCCGCGCCCTCGGCGATGCCCTCCTTGACCGCGTCGAAGGCGATCGACGCCGGGTCGCCGCCCTCGGGGCCGCGCACCGTGCGGGCGCCCACCCGCTCGCCCCAGGTCTGCAGCTGGTCGGCGGCGGCGGCACGGAAGGTGTCGGCCGCGCCCAGGACGACGGACTTGCCGTCGGCGACGAGCACCCGGGCGAGCTTGCCGGTGGTGGTGGTCTTGCCGGTGCCGTTGACGCCGACGACCATGACGACGCCGGGCTTCTCCTCGCCGTTCACGGCCACGCCCGGCTCGGTGTGGACGCTGCGGTCGGCCTCGGTGCCGATGAGGGCGAGCAGCTCCTCGCGCAGCAGGTTGCGCAGCTCCTCGGGCGTACGGGTGCCGAGCACGCGCACGCGCTCGCGCAGGCGCTCGACGAGCTCCTGGGTGGGGGCGACGCCGACGTCGGCGGTCAGCAGGGTGTCCTCGATCTCCTCCCAGGTGTCCTCGTCGAGGTGCTCGCGGGAGAGCAGGGTCAGCAGACCCTTGCCCAGGGAGTTCTGGGAGCGGGAGAGCCGGGCGCGCAGGCGCACCAGGCGGCCGGCGGTGGGCTCGGGGACCTCGATCTCCGGCTCGACCGGGGCCTCGGGGAGGGCGGGCTCCACGACGGGGGCCTCGGGCTCCGGCGTCTTTGCCGGGGGCAGTTCCACTTCCTCGACCGTGCGGCGGGGTGCCGCGGTCGGGGTCTCGGCCTCCTCGCCGATGTGCGGCTCGGCGGGCGGCGCGGTGACGGACGGGGTCGGGGTGCTCGGCGGAGCGGGCGGCAGCTGCTTCTTCTTGCGGCTGCTGACCACGAGCCCGCTGATCGCGCCGAGCGCGACCACAGCGATGACGACAGCAAGGATGACGATTTCCATAACGGACCCAGTATCGGACACCACGGGGATCGGGCACTGCGACGCAAGGTTGTTGTGGTTTTCCACAAGGACGAATGGCCCTAACCGGCCAAAGTTAGATCAAAGTACGAT
Source organism: Streptomyces sp. NPDC049585 (assembly GCF_040675615.1). Lineage (NCBI taxonomy): Bacteria > Bacillati > Actinomycetota > Actinomycetes > Kitasatosporales > Streptomycetaceae > Streptomyces > Streptomyces sp. NPDC049585. The sequence goes on from NZ_JBFAPE010000017.1 coordinate 135,616, forward strand.
GGCGTGGGCTTGCGCAACGCGCGTAGAGTCCCGACCGTCCCTTTCTGCCCAGGCCCCGCCCTGGTTCACCCCGCACGGAGCCCCCCACATGGCCCCCACCATGGACAACGCTGCCGAAGGCGCCAACGTGTCCAGCCCCGACGGCGCCGCAGGCGCCATCGAGACCCGCGGCATCGAGCCCGTACCCGACCACGAACGGCACGGCCGGGTCCGGGAGCTCTTCCCGACCTGGGTCGCCGCCAACATCAGCGTGCTGCTGCTCACCATGGGCGCCGCGCTGGTGGTCTTCAACAAGCTGAACTTCTGGCAGGTCCTCGTCGTGGCCGCGTGCGCCGCGCTGGTGTCCTTCGGCCTGGTCGGCGTGCTGTCGGTGTCCGGCAAGTGGGGCGGCGCCCCCGGCGCGATGCTCTCCCGTGCCACGTTCGGCGTGCGGGGCAACCTCTTCCCCGGCGCGATCCTGTGGGTCGCCCGCTTCGGCTGGGAGACGATCAACGCGGTCACCGGCGCGTACGCGGTGCTGACCGTCCTCGACCTGGTCCTCGGCGTCAAGAGCAACACCGTGCTCATCGTCGTGACGCTCTTCGCCTTCGTCGCCTGCACCTTCCTGGTCAGCGGCATGGGCCGCAAGGCGCTCAACGTCTGCAACACCTGGTCGACGTACCTCTTCGGCATCTTCAGCGTCCTGGTGCTCGGCTACCTGATCGTCAACATCAAGTGGGACGAGGTCTTCTCCCGGCCCGCCGGCACCACCGCGATGGTGATCGCCGGTATCGGCACCATCGCCGCCGGCGGCATCAGCTGGGTGCCCACCGGACCGGACTTCGCCCGCTACCTGCCGCACGCCGCCTCCGGCAAGAAGATCGTCGGTGCCACCGTCTCCGGCGCCGGCATCGTCATGGTGCCGATGGTGCTCATGGGTGCCGTGATGGCCGTGGCGACGCCCAAGCTCGCCGACGCACCGGACCCGGTCTCCTTCCTCGGCGACATCCTGCCGACCTGGCTGGCCGTGCCCTACCTGATCACCGCCATCGTCGGCATGCTCCTGATCAACAGCCTGTCGATGTACTCGGCCGGCTTCACCGCCCAGACCATGGGCGTCAAGCTGCCGCGCGCCATGGCCGTCAGCATCAACGCCTTCATCTCCCTCGCGGGCGGCCTCCTGCTGATGCTGGTCGCCAAGAGCTTCCTCAGCTCCTTCATCACCTTCCTCATCCTGCTGGCCGTCTCCTTCTCCGCCTGGATCGGCGTCTACGCCGTCGACATGGCCCGCCGCCGGTCCCGCGCCGTGCGCTACGACGCCGAAGCGCTGATGGACACCGGCCGCACGAGCCGCTACTGGTACGTCGGCGGCTTCTGCTGGCAGGCCATGACCGCCTGGGGCGTCGCCCTCCTCGCCGGCCTCGCCTTCACGGACTGCGCCTGGTTCAGCGGCCCGCTGTCGTCGACGTTCGTCGGCAAGTACGGCCTGGGCTGGGCGGCGACGATTCTCATCTCGGCCGCGGTGATGGCCGCGCTGCCGATGCCGCGCGAGAACGCGGCGGCGGCCGTGAAGGACGCCGAGGCGACGGAGCCGGAGAAGGTGCCGGCGGCCTGAGGCCGCCCCCTCCCCCGCTCACGAAGGGCCCCTCCGGGGGCCCTTTCGCGTACCCGGGCCCTGCGGGCGGCCGGTTCCCCGACCCCGGCCTCCGATCCGGGACATGCCCGGTGACATGCGGCGCCCCGTACGGGCGCGGGGAACTGCGCGATCGACCACGGACGGCCCACAGCCGAAGCACAGCCCGGAGGCCCGGGCGAAGCACGGCACCCCCTCCCCCCGCTCACGACGGGCACCCGAGGGGCCGCGCCCCGACCGGGCATGCCCGGGGGACATGCGGCGCCCCGTCAGGGGCGCGGGGAACTGCGCGACCGGCCACGGACGGCCCGCAGCCGAGGTGCGGCCCAGGGGCCCGGGCGGAGCACGGCACCCATCTGCGGGCGCGTCGTGGTTTGTCACGCAGTTCCCCGCGCCCCTGATGGGGGGCGCCCCGCAAGAAGGGCGCAAACGGCGGCTGCCCCCGGCTCGTACGAGCCGGGGGCAGCCACGGGGAGAGGGGCGGCGGGGGGGGTTAGCCCATCTCCTCCAACGCCTTGCCCTTGGTCTCCTTCACGAACTTCGTCACGAAGGGAATGGAGAGCACGGCGAAGACCGCGTAGATCACGTACGCCCCGGACAGGTTCCAGTCCGCCAGGCTCGGGAAGCTGGCCGTGATGGCCCAGTTGGCGACCCACTGCGCGGAGGCGGCGACGCCCAGCGCCGCGGCGCGGATGCGGTTGGGGAACATCTCGCCCAGGAAGACCCAGACCACGACGCCCCAGGAGAGCGCGAAGAACAGGACGAAGGCGTGGGCCGCGATCAGGGCGACGGTGCCCTGCGTGGTGGGCAGGGTGCCCTCGGCCGACTTGGAGGCGAAGGCCCAGGCCTCGAGGGCGAGGGAGAGGGCCATGCCGACGGAGCCGACGAGGGCGAGCGGCTTGCGGCCGATGCGGTCGACGAGGACCATCGCGATCACGGTGCCGACGATGTTGATGATCGACGTGGTGAAGCTGTAGAAGAACGAGCTCTCGGGGTTGACGCCGACCGACTGCCACAGCGTGGAGGAGTAGTAGAAGGCGACGTTGATGCCGACGAACTGCTGGAAGACGGAGAGGCCGATGCCGATCCAGACGATCGGGAGCAGGCCGCCCTTGCCGCCGACGAGGTCCTTGAACGTGGACTTCTGCTCGCTCTTCATCGCGTGCTCGATCTCGGCGACGCGCTTGTCGAGGTCGATGGCGGAGCCCTCGACCTCGGCCAGGACCTGCTTGGCCTTGTCGATCTTGTTGACGGAGATCAGGAAGCGGGGCGACTCGGGGATGGCGAGGGAGAGCAGGCCGTACAGGACGGCGGGGACGACCATGACGCCGAGCATGACCTGCCAGGCCTCGATGCCCATGATCTTGCCGCGCTGCTCGCCGTGGGCGAGGTTCAGCAGGCCCCAGTTCACGAGCTGGGAGACGGCGATGCCGACGACGATGGCGGCCTGCTGGAAGGCGCCGAGGCGGCCGCGGTAGGCCGGCGGGGAGACCTCGGCGATGTAGGCCGGGCCGATGACCGAGGCCATGCCGATGGCGATGCCGCCGAGGACGCGCCAGAAGGCCAGGTCGTACAGGGAGAACGGCAGGGCCGAGCCGATCGCGCTGATGGTGAAGAGGACCGAGGAGATCTGCATCGTGCGGATGCGGCCGATGCGGTCGGCGAGGCGGCCCGCGGTGGCGGCGCCGACGGCGCAGCCGATCAGCGCGATGGCGATGACCTGGGCGAGGGCGGCGGAGCCGATGTCGTACTTCGCACGGATGCCCTCGACCGCACCGTTGATGACGGAGCTGTCGTAGCCGAAGAGGAAGCCACCCATGGCCGCGGCCGCGGTGATGAAGATGACGTGGCCGAGGTGGTCCGGAGCGGCCTTGCGGCCCTCGGACCCCTGCGCCGTCGCAGTGCTGGTCAAGGTTTTCTCCTGGAACCCGGCGACACTGCCGGGGTGGGGGGCGCCTTGGTGGGACCCAACGATCAACCACGTGAAGGCGTGAGCAACGCGGCAAACCTTATGCCTTCAATTTTTTAAGTCAATAGGGTGTGAGGAAGAAATCAGATCACCGTTTGCCCCTTGTTATCTTCAAGAGTTGAAGTGATCTTGAGTCAGCGCAGTCGCTGGCTGACGACCTTCGACACACCGTCGCCCTGCATGGACACTCCGTACAGGGCGTCCGCCACCTCCATCGTGCGCTTCTGGTGCGTGATCACGATGAGCTGCGAGCTCTCCTGGAGCTCCTTCATGATCCGGATCAGCCGCTGGAGATTGGTGTCGTCCAGGGCCGCCTCCACCTCGTCCATCACGTAGAAGGGGCTCGGGCGGGCCTTGAAGATGGCGACGAGGAGCGCCACCGCCGTCAGCGAGCGCTCGCCGCCGGAGAGCAGGGACAGCCGCTTGACCTTCTTGCCCGGCGGGCGGGCCTCGACGTCCACGCCGGTGGCCAGCATGTCGTCGGGGTCGGTCAGCACCAGCCGGCCCTCGCCGCCGGGGAAGAGCCGGGAGAAGACGCCCTCGAACTCGCGGGCCGTGTCGTGGTACGCCGCCGTGAAGACCTCCTCCACCCGCTTGTCGACATCCTTGACCACCTGCAGCAGGTCCGCCCGGGTCTTCTTGAGGTCGTCGAGCTGCTCGGAGAGGAACTGGTGCCGCTCCTCCAGCGCCGCGAACTCCTCCAGCGCCAGCGGGTTGACCTTGCCCAGCTGCTGGTAGGCGCGCTCGGCCGCCTTCAGACGCTTCTCCTGGGCAGCGCGGTCGTAGGGAACGGGCCGGTTGCGGGGGTGCTCGGGGTCCTCGGGCAGCACCTCGCCCTCGGCCGGGGGCGAGGGCGGTACGGGCTGGTCGGGGCCGTACTCGGCGATCAGCACGGCGGGTTCGACACCCAGTTCCTCCAGGGCCCGGCCCTCCAGCTGCTCGATGCGCAGCCGCTTCTCCGCCCCCAGCACCTCGCCGCGGTGCACGGAGTCGGTGAGCTTGTCGAGCTCGGCCTTCAGGTCGCGGGCGGCGCCCCGGCCGGCGACGAGCTCCTCCTCCCGGGCCGCCTTGGCGGCCTCGGCGGCGCGCCGCTCCTCGTCGGCGCGCACGAGGGAGACCTCGACGTGCGCCAGCAGCTGCCGGGCGCCGGCCGCGACGGCGGCGGCCACCTCGGCCTCGTGGCGCAGCCGGGCGCGCCGGCGTTCGGCGCGGGTCCTGGCCTCGCGTTCGGCGGCGGCCGCGCGGTCGAGGGAGTCGGCCCGGCCGGCGAGGGCCTTGACGCGTTCCTCGTGCGTACGGACCTGCAGGCGGGCCTCCATCTCGGTCTGGCGCGCGTTGGCGCCGTCGGCGGCAAGGCGGTCGCGGACGGAGGTGTCGGGCTCGTCGGTGCCGTCGGCGGCGGCGAGGTCCTCGGCCGCGGCGAGGCGGGCGGCCAGTTCCTCGGCCTCCTCGGTGGCGCGGGTGAGGGCCTCGCGGGCGCGTTCGGCCGCGGCGGCCGCGCGTTCGGCCTCGCCTGCGGCGGCGCGGGCCTGGCCGGCGAGCCGGCCGAGCACCTGCGCGCCCTGCGAGCGTTCCCGCTCGGCGGCGCTGCGGCGGGCGGCGAGCTCCTCGACGAGCGCGGCGGCGGTGCGGCGGCGCTCGCCGGCGGCGTCGCGCTCGGCGCGCAGGGCGGCGCAGCGCTCGCCCAGGCGGGTGAGGGAGGCGGCGGCCTCGTCGACGGCGGCCTGGGTCTCCAGCAGGCTGGGCGCGCCGCCGGAGCCGCCCTGGGCGTAGTGGGCGCCGAGCAGGTCGCCCTCGGCGGTGACGGCGGTCAGGTGCGGCCGGGAGTGCACGAGGGCCTCGGCGTCCTCGAGGGTGTCGACGACCACGATGTCGCGCAGCAGCCGGTGCACGGCGGGCAGCAGGGTCTCGGGCCCGCGCACGAGGCGCGCGGCGTACAGCGGCCCCGTGGCGTCCGGCCCGCCGGGCAGGGACGTTTCCTCCGGGGCCCCGGCGAGGAGGAGGGTGGCCCGGCCGGCGTCCTCCTTCTTCAGCACGCGCAGGGCCTCGGCCGCCGCGGCGGGGCCGGTGACCGCGACGGCGTCGGCGGCCGCGCCGAGGGCGGTGGCGACGGGCAGTTCGTGGCCGGGGGCGACGCTCAGCAGTTCGGCGGCCGGGCCCAGCACGCCGGTCAATCGTTCCTTCGCGCTCAGCAGGGCGCCGGTGCCGTCCTTGCGGCGCAGGCCGAGGGCGAGGGCGTCGTGGCGGGCGGCGAGGGCGGCGCGGTCGCGTTCGGCCTCGGTGACGGCCTCGCGGGCGGCGTCGAGGTCGGCGTCGGCCGCGGCGAGGGCGGCCCGGGCCTGTTCGTGGACGGCGGCGAGTTCGGCGTCCTCGGCGTCGGTGCCGCCGGCCTCGGCGAGGTGGCGCTCGTACTCCTCCTGGGCGGCCGCGGCGCGCTCGGCCGCCTCCTCGCGGGCCTGTTCCAGCCGGCCGATCTCGGCCTCGGCGGAGGCGGCGCGGCCACGGGCGGCGGTGACCCGGCCGTGCAGGCGGGCGAGCTGTTCGCGGCGGTCCGCGACGGCGCGGGCGGCGTCGCGCAGCCGGCGTTCCTCCTCGGCGAGGCGGCGTTCGAGCTCGGCGCGGTGCGCGGAGGTGTCCTCCAGGGCGCGGCCGGCCGCCTCCAGGGCGGCTTCGAGCTCGGCCTCCTGTTCGCGGATGCGGGCGGCCTCGCGTTCGAGGTCCTCGGGGTCGCGGCCGCGCCGGTCCTCGGCGGGGGCGGAGGTGGCGCTGGTGACGCGGGCCTCGGCGAGGCTGACGGTGCCGCGTACGCGTTCGGCGAGGCGGGAGAGCTCGTACCAGGTCTGCTGGGCCCGGGCCAGGCGCGGGGCGAGGGCGCGGACCTGCTCCTCCAGGGCGGCCTCGCGCTGGGCGGCGGCGCGCAGCTCGGCCTCGGCGGCCTCCTTGCGGGCCTTGAGGGCGGCCTCGTCGGCGATCTCGGAGCGCAGCGCCTCGCGCAGGGCGACGAGGTCGTCGGCGAGCAGGCGCAGCCGGGCGTCGCGCAGGTCGGCCTGGATGACGGCGGCGCGGCGGGCGACGGCGGCCTGCCGGCCGAGCGGCTTGAGCTGGCGGCGCAGTTCGTCGGTGAGGTCCTGCACGCGGGCGAGGTTGGCCTTCATCGCCTCCAGCTTGCGCAGCGCCTTCTCCTTGCGCTTGCGGTGCTTGAGGACGCCGGCGGCCTCCTCGATGAAGGCGCGGCGGCCCTGGGGGTCGGCGTGCAGGACGGAGTCGAGCTGGCCCTGGCCGACGATGACGTGCATCTCGCGGCCGATGCCGGAGTCGGAGAGCAGTTCCTGGATGTCCAGCAGGCGGCAGGTGTCGCCGTTGATCTGGTACTCGCTGCCGCCGTTGCGGAACATGATCCGCGTGATGGTGACCTCGGCGTACTCGATGGGCAGGGCGCCGTCGGAGTTGTCGATGGTCAAGGAGACCTCGGCGCGGCCGAGCGGAGGACGGCCGGTGGTCCCGGCGAAGATGACGTCCTCCATCTTGCCGCCGCGCAGCGACTTGGCCCCCTGCTCGCCCATGACCCAGGACAGGGCGTCGACCACGTTGGACTTGCCCGAACCGTTCGGACCCACCACACAGGTGATGCCGGGTTCGAAGCGCAGGGTCGTGGCGGAGGCGAAGGATTTGAACCCGCGCAGGGTCAGGCTCTTGAGGTGCACGCGGGAGGACTCTACCGGCCGGCCGCCCCGCGCCCGGGCGCTGCCGCTGTGTCGCTCGTTGTTCGCACGGGTTTCACCCTGCGAGGGGCAGGGCACATGAAGGGCACGTCGTGCGTGAGGCGGCGATCGGGGGCGCGACCGACACGACGCGACCGACACGGCCCTCAGGGGCGGACCGAGGGGGGAGCCGGCGGGGGGATACGACGAAGGGACGCCGAAGCGTCCCTTGCAGCTGCGACTCCTGGCGGCTGATGGTGCAGCCCGACCGGGCCCCCGGGGCAGGGCACGGATCAGGCGAGCGCAGGCTCCGCCTTGGATACGTCGATGGTGTCGAGCAGCGAGTCACCGCGGTGAGCGGCGGCAGCCAGCGCGTCGTTCTCGGCCTGCATCCGGATGAGCTCGGATTCGAGGTCCTGGACACGCTGCTGGAGCCGTCGCATCTCGGAGAGGACTCGGGGGTCGGAGCCGCCGACGTAACCGAGAAGCGCCTTTGCCATGATGGATGGTCCTCCACACTGAGTGACCGACCGAAGCGGTGTGGGTCGTGAGGGATTCGCACCCGCGGTGTCTGCCATCGCTACTACGGTCTTCCAATGCCAAACAGCTAAGGTGCGCGGGGCTTCCAGAGTCTCACCAAATGGTTTGACGGTCAACACGATCACACGCTGTATCCGCAGGCGTCCCGGGGGTGCGCGCGAGTAATCGGCGCCGCATTCCGCACCCGGGGCCCTCGGGGCCGCTTGGAGATCATCCGTTGACAGGCAGCCTTGCATGCTGCGGCCCGCTTGGCAACCATCAGGCGATTTCCGTCCCTCACATATGCCGTTGGCATATGTGAGGGACTCCCACCCGCCGTCTTTCCGGCGGAAACCCGGCCAATATCCGATTTCCCGGCCGTACGGTCAGCGGATCTCGAAGCCGTCGTAACCCCCCTTGGGGGCGTCCCAGATCTCGGTGACGCCGTCGACGCGCCCGGGCGTGTCGCCGTCCCGCAGCCAGTCGAGCAATTGTTCGCAGGCCCCGCGGGGACCCTCGGCCACGACCTGCACCCGGCCGTCGGACAGGTTGGAGGCAAACCCGATCAGATCACCGATCCGCAATGCGTTGGCCCGAGTGAACCAACGAAAGCCAACTCCCTGCACATGGCCGCGCACCCACGCTGTCAGACGGACATTCTCGTTCATGCCTGCACGTTAACCGGGCAATTACATAAGCAGCACTTCGACCCCGCACCCCGTGCCGTACAGTCGCGGCCGAATAAGGCTCCCCCGTACGAGTGACCACTTCGACACCGACACGTGAGGAAGACTGCGGATGGGTCGCCATCGACGCTCCGAGGACCCCGCCGAGGCGGTCACCCAGCCCCTCCCCGTCGTACGCCCAGGGGGTGGTGGCGGCGGGCGGCACCGCAGCCCGCACCGGGGCGGGCGGAAGAAGACGCCGCACTCACAGGCATTGGCCGCGGCCGCCGCGAAGGGCGGCAAGGGGGCCCCGGGCCGGCGCGCGGGGCTGCTCGGCGCCTCGGCCGCGGTGGCCATGGGCGCCGTGGCCATGGTCTCCGGCCTGCTGCCGGGCGGAGTCTTCCCCGCCGGTGACGGACAGCCGCCGGGGACGGGCGCCGGCGGGCAGGTGCGTGCCGACGGCCCGCCCGAGGCGACCGTGCCCGTCGCCCCTGCGGCCCCTGCGCCCGGCGCGGGCGCCCGGCCTCAGCGGCCGGCCGACCGGCCGGCGGGCGACCGCGAGGAGCCGGTGGCGCCGGACGGGGGAATGCAGCAGGTGGGCTTCCACGAGCCGGCCCGGACCCTGCCGGGGCGGGACACCGGCCCACGCCACGCCGCCGCTCCGGCGTCCTCCCCGTACGCCGCACCCACCGGGCATCAGGCCGGCGTGCCGCACCCGGCCGCACCGGCGCACGGACGGCACGGACAGCACGCGCCGCACGCCCAGCACTCCCCCGCCCCGGACGAGGACGACGAGGACGCGCAGCCGCTGCGCGCCGCGGCACTGGCCGACCCGCACGCGGCCGCCGCCCACCTGGTGGTGTCGCTGGTCAACGCCGAGCGCGCCCGGGCCGGCTGCCGTCCCTTGCGGGCCGACGTGCGGCTGAACCGGCTGGCGCAGTCCTTCAGCGACGACATGGAACGCCGGAGCTTCTTCGACCACACCGACCCCGACGGCCGGACCCCCTGGGACCGGGCGGCCCGGCGCGGCATCAAGAACCTCGGCGGGGAGAACATCGCCCGCGGCCACCCGGACCCCCACACCGTGATGGAAGCCTGGATGCGCAGCAGCGGACACCGCGCCAACATCCTCAACTGCGACTACCGCAGCATCGGCGTGGGCATCCGCCACGGCGGCAACGGCCCCTACTGGACCCAGGACTTCGGCTACTGACACCGGCCCCGGGGGCCCCCGGGGGCCCCGGTGCCCCGGGCCCCCCCCCCGCCCGCCGCG
>NZ_JBFAPE010000018.1:0-137008 GCF_040675615.1 Streptomyces sp. NPDC049585
ATCGGCGTCTCCGCCCCCAACGTCCTCGACGGCGACGACGTCGCCGCCATGGCCGACGGCGCCATCGTCTTCGCGCTGGCCAACCCCGACCCCGAAGTCGACCCCGCCATCGCCCGCAAGAGCGCCGCCGTCGTCGCCACCGGCCGCTCCGACTTCCCCAACCAGATCAACAACGTCCTGGTCTTCCCCGGCGTCTTCCGCGGCCTGCTCGACGCCCAGTCCCGCACCGTGAACACCGACATGATGCTCGCCGCCGCCCGCGCACTCGCCGACGTCGTCGCCGGCGAGGAACTCAACGCCAACTACATCATCCCCAGTGTCTTCAACGACAAGGTGGCCGGGGCGGTCGCGGGCGCGGTCCGGGAAGCCGCCAAGGCGGCCGGGGCGGCTGTGACGGCCACCACGACGATCTGAGCACGGCGCGTCGAGTGGCGCGACGCCACTTGGCCCCCCATAAGGTGTCGGGCAGACATCCGGCTGCAGAAATGCGGCTGCATCCGAGGCTGTGGCGCTGGCCGTGGCGCTTTCCGTGTGACTCTCCAGGGTGCCGGATTGGCTTTCCCGCCACTGGTGGGGGCAGGATGCGTAACCGGGCGCGAGGGTCTGGCAAACGGACCCGGGTCCGGGGACTGTCCGAGGGCCCTGGCAGCATCGGCTTCGATCTCACGCCTCATTGGCAAGAAGAACACGGGAGTACAACATGAACCGCAGTGAGCTGGTGGCCGCAGTGGCCGACCGCGCCGAGGTGACCCGCAAGGACGCCGACGCCGTTCTGGCTGCTTTCGCCGAGACCGTCGGCGAGATCGTCGCGAAGGGCGACGAGAAGGTCACCATCCCCGGCTTCCTGACCTTCGAGCGCACGCACCGTGCCGCTCGGACCGCGCGCAACCCGCAGACGGGCGAGCCGATCCAGATCGCTGCCGGTTACAGCGTGAAGGTCTCCGCGGGCTCCAAGCTCAAGGAAGCCGCGAAGGGCAAGTAAACCTTCAGCAGGAAGGGCGGCCACCCCACCGGGGTGGCCGCCCTTTCGGCGTAAACGGCCCGTGAACGGCCCGTGAACCCCCTAACGCGCCGTCAGGGTGCCTCGGGAGCCCACGGAACCCGCCGACGCCGTGGCGCCCCGTCAGGCGCCGCGCCCGCAAACGTAGCCGCGCCCGCAAACGTAGCCGTGCCCGCGAACGTAGCCGTGCCCGCGAACGTAGCCGCGCCCGTAAACGTAAAGGGCGGGCTGCGCATGCAGCCCGCCCTTTACGTTCGCTCCGGTCGCCCGGCTCAGCCCTGTGCGGCAGCGTCCGCGCCGCCGGGCAGCTCCACGTTGGCCCCGAGGTCCCGCAGCTTCTGCATGAAGTTCTCGTAGCCGCGGTTGATGAGGTCGATGCCGTGCACCCGCGACGTCCCCTGCGCCGCCAGCGCAGCGATCAGGTACGAGAAGCCGCCGCGCAGGTCGGGGATGACCAGGTCGGCGCCCTGCAGCTTCGTCGGGCCGGAGACGACCGCCGAGTGCAGGAAGTTGCGCTGGCCGAAGCGGCAGGCCGAGCCGCCCAGGCACTCGCGGTACAGCTGGATGTGCGCGCCCATCTGGTTCAGCGCCGACGTGAAGCCCAGGCGGGACTCGTAGACCGTCTCGTGGACGATCGACAGGCCGCTGGCCTGGGTCAGGGCGACGACCAGCGGCTGCTGCCAGTCGGTCTGGAAGCCGGGGTGGACGTCCGTCTCCAGCGCTATGGCCTTGAGCGAGCCGCCCGGGTGCCAGAAGCGGATGCCGTCGTCGTCGATCTCGAAGGCGCCGCCGACCTTGCGGTAGGTGTTGAGGAAGGTCATCATCTCGCGCTGGCTGGCGCCGCGGACGTAGATGTTGCCCTCGGTGGCCAGGGCGGCCGAGGCCCAGGAGGCGGACTCCAGGCGGTCGGGCAGGGCGCGGTGGTTGTAGCCGCCGAGCGTGTCGACACCGGTGATGCGGATGGTGCGGTCGGTGTCCATGGCGATGATCGCGCCCATCTTCTGCAGCACGCAGATGAGGTCCTCGATCTCCGGTTCGACCGCCGCGTTGGACAGCTCGGTGACGCCCTCGGCGAGCACGGCCGTCAGCAGCACCTGCTCGGTCGCGCCGACCGACGGGTACGGCAGGCGGATCTTGCAGCCGCGCAGTCGCTGCGGGGCCTCCAGGTACTGGCCGCCCTCGCGCTTCTCGATGGTCGCGCCGAACTGGCGCAGCACCTCGAAGTGGAAGTCGATCGGCCGGCCGCCGATGTCGCAGCCGCCCAGGCCGGGGATGAAGGCGTGGCCGAGGCGGTGCAGCAGCGGGCCGCAGAAGAGGATCGGGATGCGCGAGGAGCCGGCGTGCGCGTCGATGTCCGCGACGTTGGCGCTCTCCACGTAGGTCGGGTCCATGACCAGCTCGCCGGGCTCGTCGCCCGGGCGGACGGTCACGCCGTGCAGCTGCAGCAGGCCGCGCACCACGCGCACGTCGCGGATGTCGGGGACGTTGCGCAGCCGGGACGGCCCGGTGCCGAGCAGGGCGGCGACCATGGCCTTGGGCACGAGGTTCTTGGCGCCGCGGACGCGGATCTCTCCCTCGAGCGGGGTACCGCCGTGGACAAGCAGGACATCGTCAGGGCCGGTCATGGATCTCGCGTTCCTGGAGTTGGGCAAGGGGCAAGAAGAAAGGGTAATGCGACCACGGGGCCCTTCTGCCGCCCCGCAGGGGGTGCGGGAACGTCATGGGTTTGTCACAACACGCTCCGCTAATGGAACGGTCGCTACCGGTTATCGCACCGCCGCCGCGGCTGCGCCGCTACGGGCGGTATGACCCCTTACGGGCGCTGCGTGCACTCGCAAGACGCTCCTGGGCTCTTCCGGGTTCCCCGGTTCCAACGCCGGCATTGCGGCCCCCGCGGCCCGCCGCGGTGCCCCGGAGCGCTGTACGGCTGCTCTCGTACGCCCCCGCCCGCCCCTGCCGGGCGGGCCACCGCACTCCCCACAGCGGCCCGAAATGCGGGATCATGTCGCCATGACCGAGGTGTCCTCGCTCACAGGGCGACTGCTCGTGGCGACGCCGGCCCTGGCCGACCCGAACTTCGACCGGGCCGTGGTCCTGCTGCTCGACCACGACGCGGAGGGCTCCCTGGGCGTGATCCTCAACCGGCCGACCCCCATCGGCGTCGGCGACATCCTCCAGCCCTGGGCGGCGCTCGCGGGGGAGCCGGGCGTCGTCTTCCAGGGCGGTCCGGTCTCGCTGGACTCGGCCCTCGGCGTGGCCGTGGTGCCGGGCGAGGCCCACGGGGAGGGCGCCGGGGCCGGCGCCGCGCCCGGGCCGCTGGGCTGGCGCCGGGTGCACGGGGCGATCGGCCTGGTCGACCTGGAGGCCCCGCCGGAGCTGCTGGCCAGGGAGGTGGGCTCGCTGCGGATCTTCGCGGGCTACTCGGGCTGGGGCCCGGGCCAGCTGGAGGAGGAGCTGGTCGAGGGCGCCTGGTACGTGGTGGAGTCCGAGCCCGGCGACGTCTCCTCGCCCGACCCGCAGCGGCTGTGGCGGGCCGTGCTGCGCCGCCAGCGCAACGAACTGGCGATGGTCGCCACCTATCCGGACGACCCGAGCCTCAACTGACCCGGCTCCGCCCCAGTACCCTTGGAGACCATGAGCACTCTCGAGCCCGAGCGCGGAGCAGGTACCGGCACCCTCGTAGAGCCGACACCGCAGGTGTCGCACGGCGACGGCGACCACGAGCGCTTCGCCCACTACGTCCAGAAGGACAAGATCATGGAGAGCGCGCTCTCCGGCTCCCCGGTCGTCGCCCTGTGCGGCAAGGTCTGGGTGCCCGGGCGCGACCCCAAGAAGTACCCGGTCTGCCCGATGTGCAAGGAGATCTTCGACGGCATGGGCGCCGGCGGCGACGACAAGGGTGGCAAGGGCGGCAAGGGCGACAAGTAGCCCCCTCCCCGGCCCGCCTCGGCTCTGCCACGGCTCCCGGGACGCACCTGCAGGTGCGTCCCGGGAGCCGTGCGCGCACCAGGGGCGTGCATACGACGGCCTCCGGCTGTCGATGATCGGAGCATGACCGATGCCGACGCCCACCCGCTGATCCCCGCGCCCCGCCGCTTCCGGCACGTCCGGGAGGCGGGCGGTCACGAGCTCGACGAGGACACCCGCATCGAGGCCCGCCCGGGCACCGAGCGCGTGGCGCGCTGGCTGCGCGCCACCGTCGGCGCCGCCACCGGGCTGCCCCTCGCGCCGGGCACCGGCGGCATCGTGCTGCGGATCCTGCCCGAGCTCGGCGCGGAGCACGGCGACGAGGCGTACCGCGTCGTCGTCGACGACCACGTCGTCGAGATCGCCGGCGCGAGCGAAGCCGGAGTCTTCTGGGGTGCGCAGACCTTCCGCCAGCTGCTCGGGCCCGAGGCGTTCCGCCGGGCGCCGGTCACCCGCCGCACCGAGTGGGAGCTTGCGCCCGTCGTCGTCGAGGACGCACCCCGCTTCGCCTGGCGCGGCGTCCTGCTCGACGTCGCGCGGCACTTCATGCCCAAGGACGGCGTGCTGCGCTACGTCGACCTGCTGGCCGCCCACAAGCTCAACGTCCTGCACCTGCACCTGACGGACGACCAGGGCTGGCGCCTGCAGATCGACGCCCACCCCCGGCTGACCGAGGTCGGCGCCTGGCGGGCGCGGACGAAGGTGGGGCACCGCGCCTCACCGCTGTGGGACGAGCGGCCGCACGGCGGTCACTACACCAAGGACGACATGCGCGAGATCGTCGCCTACGCCGCCGAGCGGCACGTCACGGTCGTTCCCGAGATCGACCTGCCGGGCCACTCGCAGGCCGCGATCGCCGCCTACCCCGAGCTGGGCAACACCGACGTCGTCGACACCGCAGCCCTCGGGGTCTGGGACACCTGGGGCGTCAACCCCAACGTGCTTGCGCCCACCGACCGCGTCCTCGCCTCCTACGAGGACGTCCTGACGGAGGTGCTCGACCTGTTCCCCTCGCCGTTCGTGCACATCGGCGGCGACGAGTGCCCCAAGGACCAGTGGCGGGCCTCGCCGGCCGCACAGGCGCGGATGGCGGCGGAGGGCCTGACGGACGAGGCGGAGCTGCAGAGCTGGTTCATCCGCCACTTCGACCGCTGGCTCGCCCGGCGCGGCCGCCGCCTCGTCGGCTGGGACGAGATCCTCGAAGGCGGCCTGGCCGACGGTGCGGTTGTCTCGTCCTGGCGCGGGTACGCCGGCGGGGTCGCCGCCGCCCGGGCCGGGCACGACGTCGTCATGTGCCCCGAGCAGCACGTCTACCTCGACCACCGGCAGGCTCCCGGCCCCGACGAGCCGGTGCCCATCGGCTACGTGCGCACCCTGGAGGACGTCCACCGGTTCGAGCCCGTACCGCCCGGCCTGACCGGCGAGGAGGCGCGCCGGGTGCTGGGGGCGCAGGCCAACCTGTGGACCGAGGTGATGGAGAACCAGCAGCGCGTCGACTACCAGGCGTTCCCCCGCCTGGCCGCCTTCGCGGAGACCGTCTGGTCCGTGCTGCCCGCGCCCGCGGAGCGCGACTTCGCCGGGTTCGAACGCCGCATGGCCGCCCACTTTCCCCGCCTCGACGCCCTCGGCGTCGACTACCGGCCACCCGCCGGCCCCCGCCCCTGGCAGCGCCGGCCCGGCGTGCTCGGACGCCCGATCGAGGGCGCGCCCCCGATCGTGTGAGCCCGGAGGGAAGCTGACGAACCGTACGGCGGCTCCTGGCACGGTGGTCCTTCGCACACCACCGTAAGTCGCACAAGGGTTCCGAAGCATGGCATTAGGCGGGCAAACGGCCCTACCGTGACCAAATCGGCCATCCGGCCCGGGGTGGAGCCGGTCGTCACATACGGACCTTTTGTGTAAGTGGGTGCGTTCCGGTGGTTCGTGGACCCTCACGACGACGGACCCGGAAGATGTGCCACAGTTTCCACGTCCGGGCCGACAGCACGTACCGTACGGCGAGACCTGGCGGAACAGTCGGAACCACCGGGACCACCGGGACCACCGGGGAAGGGGCAGCTGGGTTGACCACGCACGCACCACAGGCGGCGCACACCGTGACGTTGCCGGGCTCGCTCGACGAAGCCGTGGCAGCGCTGGCCGCCATGCCCACGGCCGTGCCCGTCGCCGGGGGCACCGACCTGATGGCCGCCGTCAACGCCGGCCTGCTGCGCCCCGCCGGCCTCGTCGGCCTCGGCCGCATCAACGAGATCCGCGGCTGGCAGTACCAGGACGGCGCCGCCCTGCTCGGTGCCGGACTTACCCATGCCCGCATGGGACGGCCCGACTTCGCCGCCCTCATGCCCGCCCTCGCCGCCGCCGCCCGCACCGCCGGACCACCCCAGATCCGCAACGCCGGCACCCTCGGCGGCAACATCGCCTCCGCCGCCCCGACCGGCGACTGCCTGCCCGTCCTCGCCGCCCTGGAGGCCTCCCTCGTCATCGCCGGCCCCGGCGGCACCCGCCGGGAGGTTCCCGTCGGCCGCCTCCTGGCCGGCCTCGACATGCTCCGCCCCGGCGAGCTGATCGGCTACGTCCGCGTGCCCCTGCTGCACGCCCCACAGACCTTCCTCAAGGCCACCGGCCGCACCGGCCCCGGCCGCGCCACGGCCTCCGTGGCCGTCGTCCTCGACCCGGCGCGGCGCAGCGTGCGCTGCGCGGTCGGCGCCGTGGCGGCCATGCCGCTGCGCCCGTTCGACGCCGAGCGCTGGGTGTCCTCGATCGTCGACTGGGACGGCGAACGCGCCCTCGCGCCCGACGTCCTGGCCGCCTTCGGCGAGTACGTCGCCACCGCCTGCATCCCCGATCCGACACCCGCGCCGGACGCCCTGACCGACCATGGGGCGGCCGCGCCCGGTACCCTGCCGCCGGCCGTGCTGCACCTGCGTCGTACGGTGGCGACCCTGGCCCGCCGAGCACTGGGGAGGGCACTCGCGTGAGTGACGAACAGCAGCACCACACCGCCGCGCCCGGCGCGGGCACCTGGCAGCCCATCCCGCAGGGCGCCGGCCTCGACGCCGAGGGCACCACCTTCGTACAGCTCCCGCCGGAGCTGCTCGCCCACCCGGGCCCCGACGCCACCGGCTCCTGGGACCCGCTCACCGCGCCCGGCACGGGCTACACCCCGCCGCCGGCCGACACCGGTCACTGGCAGACGGCGTACGAGCCCGCCGCCGCTCCCGTTGCTCCCGCTCCGGCCGTTCCTGCCGCTCCTGCCGCGGAGGGTCTCGACGACACGCAGCAGTGGGCCATGCCGTTCGCCACCGGCGACGAGCCCGCGCACGTCCACGACGCGCACGGCGCGGGGGAGTGGACGGTGCCGGCCGCCGGGGACGACTCCGTGGAGGAGTCCGGCGAGTACGCGCTGCGCGACGCGGCAGGCCCCCGCACGCCGGCGCACGACGCCGACACCGTCACCGGTGCGGGCGATCACGGCCTGCAGGAGTGGACGCCCGATCCGGTCGGGAGCACGGCCGTCGACGTGGCGGAACGGGTGGCGGAACCGGCGGAGGAGCCGGTGGAGGAGCCGGTTGCTCCCGCGGCCACCGCGGAAGGGGACGCGGCCGCAGCCGACCACGCCGAGGCCCCTGCCGAGCCGGTGGACGCCACCGACTACGCCGCCACCGACTACGTAGCCGACTACACCGCCACCGATTACACGGCCACGGACTACGCCGCCGCCGACTACGCCGAGCCCGAACCGGCCGCCGAGGCGCACCCCCACAACGAACACCCCTGCGCCTCCTACGTCCTGCGCGTCAACGGCACCGACCGGCCCGTGACCGGCGCCTGGATCGGCGAGTCGCTGCTGTACGTGCTGCGCGAGCGTCTCGGCCTCGCCGGCGCCAAGGACGGCTGCTCGCAGGGCGAGTGCGGGGCATGCTCCGTCCAGGTCGACGGCCGCCTCGTGGCCTCCTGCCTCGTGCCCGCCGCGACCACCGCCGGCTCGGAGGTCCGCACCGTCGAGGGCCTGGCCGAGCACGGCCGGCCCTCCGACGTGCAGCGCGCCCTCATCGACTGCGGCGCGGTCCAGTGCGGCTTCTGCGTACCGGGCATGGCCATGACCGTGCACGACCTGCTGGAGGGCAACCACGCCCCCAGCGACCTGGAGACCCGCCAGGCCCTGTGCGGCAACCTGTGCCGTTGCTCCGGCTACCAGGGCGTGCTCGCGGCCGTCCGCCAGGTCGCCGAGGAGCGTGCCGAGGCGGCCGCGGCCCTGGCCGAGGCCCAGGAACAGCAGGAGGGCGGCCAGGGCGACGGCACGGCCCGTATCCCGCACCAGGCGGCCCCGTACGGCGACGACGGCACCGGCAGCGGCTTCGGAAAGGCGACGGCATGACGGCAATGGGCGGCACGTCAGGCATGGGCGGGGCGGGTGGAGCTGCGGGCACGCCGGGCCTGGACGACCCCGGGTCCGTCGCCACGGCCTTCGCCCTGCCCGTCACCACCCCCCCGCCGCCCCGGCTGCGCGGCATCGGCGTCTCCCTGCCGGCGACCGACGCCCCCGCCAAGACGCAGGGCACCTTCCCCTACGCCGCCGACCTGTGGGCCGAGGGCCTGCTGTGGGCTGCCGTCCTGCGCTCCCCGCACCCCCACGCCCGCATCATCTCGATCGACACCTCCGCCGCCGCCGCGATGCCGGGCGTACGCGCCGTGGTCACCCACGCCGACGTGCCCGGCCGGGGCCCGCACGGCCACCGCACCGCCGACCGGCCCGTGTTCGCCTCCGACGTCGTGCGCCACCACGGTGAGCCCCTCGCCGCCGTGGCCGCCGACCACCCCGACACCGCCCGCCTCGCCGCGGCGGCCATCGCCGTCGAGTACGAGCTGCTGGAACCGGTCACCGACCCCGAGCAGGCCTTCGCCGCCGAACCCCTGCACCCCGACGGCAATCTCGTCCGCCACATCCCGCTGAGCTTCGGCGACCCCGAGGTCGTCGGCGAGGTGATCGTCGAGGGGCTGTACCGCATCGGGCGCCAGGACCCCGCGCCCATCGGCGCCGAGGCCGCCCTCGCCGTACCGCGCCCCGACGGCGGCGTCGAGATCTACACCGCCTCCACCGACCCGCACGCCGACCGCGACCTCGTCGCCGCCCACCTTGGCCTGGAGCCCGAGCGCGTCAAGGTCGTCGTCACCGGCGTCCCCGGCGCCATGGGCGACCGCGAGGACCCCGGCACCCAGCTCGCCCTCGGCCTGCTCGCCCTGCGCACCGGCCACCCGGTCAAGCTGGTCGCCACCCGCGAGGAGTCCTTCCTCAGCCACCCCCACCGGCACCCCACCCTGCTGCGCTACCGCCACCACGCCGACGCCGAGGGCCGGCTGCTGAAGGTCGAGGCGCAGATCCTCATGGACTCCGGCGCCTACGCCGACTCCTCCTCCGAGGCCCTCGCCGCCGCCGTCGCCTTCGCCTGCGGCCCGTACGTCGTCCCCAACGCCTTCGTCGAGGGCTGGGCCGTCCGCACCAACAACCCGCCCTCCGGCCACGTGCGCGGCGAGGGCGCCCTGCAGGTGTGCGCCGCCTACGAGGGCCAGATGGACAAGCTCGCGGCCCAGCTCGGCCTCGACCCCGCCGAAGTGCGCATGCGCAACGTCATGGCCACCGGCGACCTGCTGCCCACCGGCCAGACCGTCACCTGCCCGGCCCCCGTCGCCGAACTCCTGCGCGCCGTACGCGACTACCCGCTCCCGCCGCTCCCCGTGGACGACCCCTCCGGCACCGAGGACCACTGGCTGCTGCCCGGTGGCCCCGACGGCGCCGGCGAACCGGGCGCGGTACGGCGCGGCGTCGGCTACGGCGTGGGCATGGTCCACATGCTCGGCGCCGAGGGCGCCGACGAGGTCTCCACCGCCACCGTCAAGGTCACCGGCTCGGTGGCCACGGTCATCTGCGCCGCCGTCGAGACCGGACAGGGCTTCACCACCCTCGCCCGGCAGATCGTGCAGGACGTCCTCGGCATCGACGAGGTCCACGTCGCCCCCGTCGACACCGACCAGCCCCCCTCCGGCCCCGCCGGCCACAGCCGCCACACCTGGGTCTCCGGCGGCGCCGTCGAACGTGCCGCACGCATGGTGCGCACCCAGCTCCTGCAGCCGCTGGCCCACCAGTTCGGCATGTCGACCGAGCTGCTGACCATCGCCGACGGCAAGATCACCTCGTACGACGGCGTGCTCAGCACCAGCGTCGACGAGGCCCTGGCCGGCAAAGAACTCTGGGCCACCGCCCAGTGCCGCCCCCACCCCACCGAACCGCTCGACGCCACCGGCCAGGGCGACGCCTTCGTGGGCATGGCCTTCTGCGCGGTACGCGCCGTCGTCGACGTCGACGTCGAACTCGGCACCGTACGCGTGGTGGAGATGGCCGTCGCCCAGGACGTCGGCCGCATCCTCAACCCCGCCCAGGCCCGGGCCCGCATCGAAGCGGCCGTGACCCAGGGCATCGGCGCGGCCCTCACCGAGAACCTCCGCACCTCCGCCGGCCACGTCCGCCGCCCCGACCTCACCTCCTACGCCCTGCCGACGTCACTGGACACCCCCGACATCCACGTGGTGAAGCTCGTCGAGGAACGCGACGTGGTCGCCCCCTTCGGCGCCAAGGCCATCAGCGCGGTCCCGGTCGTCACCTCC
Source organism: Streptomyces sp. NPDC049585 (assembly GCF_040675615.1). Classification (NCBI taxonomy): domain Bacteria; kingdom Bacillati; phylum Actinomycetota; class Actinomycetes; order Kitasatosporales; family Streptomycetaceae; genus Streptomyces; species Streptomyces sp. NPDC049585. The sequence continues at coordinate 10,631 of NZ_JBFAPE010000018.1, forward strand.
CCGGCGGCGGTCGCATCGGCGGTCCGGGCGGCCACCGGCCGCCCGATCAACCGCCTGCCGATCCGCCCGCAAACGGCGACGGTCAACTGAAGCAACTGCGGTAACTGAGTACGCGTACTCAGGAAGCGTGTCAGTGCCTCTTAGTAGCCTGTCCGGGCCGTAGGAGTCACGGACACAAGGGGACGGGGAACAGGCGTGGGTGCGGGGTCGGGCTCGGCATCGAGACTGCAGGCGGAACTGGATTCCCTCAAAACCTTCAAGGGCCAGGTGGACGACCTCCTCACCACCCTCCACGAAGGCGAAGCCGCCCCCGCCCGCATCACCGACGCCCGCCTGGGCGCCGGCCACCTGGGCGTGAACTTCACCGAGGCCAACGGCCTGTACGGCGCCTACAACGAGGTCCACACCCAACTGGAAACCCTCGCCCAACTCCTATCCGACCAGATCGAAGCCCTGAGCACGGCGGTCCAGGGCGCCCGGGTCGGCTACGAGAACGTCGACGCAGACCTCCGCGACCGCATGTGGGCCATCCAGCACCGCACCGAACAGCTCTACAGCCACACCCTGGACCCGAACGCCACCCCGACACCCCCCGCCAAGGGCGGCAGCGACGAAGGAGCCATCTGATGACGACTCCGGCCGGCCCTCCCGTGACGCCTCTGGTCAATCAGCCGGTGAGCGGCCTGTTCACGACGTCGGACTTCGAGTCCAAGACGCACGAGGAACTGCGCGCGATGGTGGCGAACGCGGACCCGGGACAGGCCAGTGCCCTGAGCGGCAAGCTGCGGGATGCGGCAAAGGACATCACCAAAATCGGCGAAAAACTCAAGGAGCACATGGCCGGCGTCCACTGGGAAGGAGAGGGCGGCGACGCCTTCCGCACCTGGGGCACCAACATGGCCAACTCGACCTTGCGCCTCGGCGACTTCGCCAGGACGGCGAGCACGTGGATGGGCCACGCGGCATCGACCCTGAGCGATGTCCGGCGCGCAATGCCGGAGGTTTCCCCCACCGACAAGACAACGCTGGCCTCCTACCACCAGAACCACCCCGACCAGATCGGCTCCGTCCCCCAGTCCGTACTGACCGAACAACCCACCGGCCTCCAGCCCCAGGGCCCCACCCAGCAACAGGCCTACGCTGCCCAACAACGCCTGGAAAAGGACCGCCTGGAAGCAGCCCGCCTGATGCGCCAGCTGGCGGAGTCGTACTCGTGGTCGGCCCACAACATCCAGACGGCGCCGCGGCCTACGTTTGCACCGATGGGTGATGCCCTTCTTGGCGCGCCTAAAGAGAAGGTGGAGTACCTTCCCGCTCCTGGAGCTGCGACGCCACCGGAGTTCGCTGGCAGTGGCCGCGGTCAAGTGCGCCAAGGGACGGCCGGCCAAAGATCCTTGGGATTCACTCCAGCAACGGATGTCACCGGTTCCCAACCTCACGTGGCCGCCCACGCATTGTCCTCAGGACCCGATGAAGGGCCGGGCGTAATTCCCTCACATACGAGGGTTGATGGGGGCTCGACTAGCCCACACGCACCGATGCACCCATCCGCGGCGGAGGTGCCTTCGCGTGTCAGTACCCCGGCTGCTGCCTCTGATGTGCCTCCTGCCGTACATGTTCCTCCAGTGCCTACCTTTGAAGCGCCAGGCCTGGGTATCAGGCCGGTGCCTGGCCCTGGTCAGCGTGCGGCCAGTCCAGCTGTATCGGGACGTGGTCGTGGTGGTCAGGTTCAAGAAATCGGGCCGGCACGGCCAGGCGATGGAATCATCGGTGGTCGGCCGATGCCCAAGGGCCCGAACGCGCGACCGCTCCCGACAAGTGAAGGCACGGTGACTGGCCTGCAGCCCGGACAGTCCCGCGGGTCGGTTGGGCAACCAGCTGGATACGCACCGGGGCAGGGTGCTTTGCCAGGTGTGGGTGCAGGACGCATGGGAGGTGGTACAGCTCCTGGACGACGGTTGGCGACTGAACCCGGTGGAGTCGTCGGCGGTCGCGTCCGGTCACGCGCATCGACCGGGGAGCGAACCTTTACACCGGGCGGCGCTGGTTTGGTACGGAACGCAGGCGAGGCAAGCCGTGATCAGTCACGCTCCACTAAGAGGCAGCGCCCCGATTACCTGGTCGAGGACGAGGAGACGTGGGCCCACAGCAACCGTCGTGTCGTCCCGCCTGTCATCGACTGATCGCGCAAACGAAGCAGAAGGTACCCATTCAGGCATGGCGAACATCCGGTGGAGAAGCGTGGCATGCGCAGGGGCTGCGTTGCTGTCAATTCCCTTCCTCGGGGAACCAGCTCACGCGGACACCATTCGCTCTCAGCAGTGGTACCTGGATTCCATGCGCGCCGACGAGATGTGGAAGATCAGCACTGGGGCAGGCGTGACGGTTGCTGTCGTCGATACGGGTGTAGAGCCGAGCCTCCCTGACCTGCAGGGACAGGTTCTTCCGGGTAGGGATTTCTCCGGCATCGAAGGAGATGACAGAGCTGACTACGACGGCCACGGCACAGGGATGGCTCTGCTGATTGCCGGCACAGGCAAGGGCGGCGGCGGCCAAGGGACTTTCGGTCTCGCGCCGGGTGCCAAGATCCTCCCTCTGAAGGTGGCTGGCCTCACGGCTCCCAGAACCCACTTGCTGCCGGGAACCACCATCAGTAATGCTGTTCGATACGCTGCAGATTCTGATGCCAAGATCATCAATATTTCCATGGGGGCCCCGTCCGCTAACTCCCCAGAGGAGAAGGCCATTGAGTACGCTCTTGCCAAGGGGAAGCTCGTTCTTGCTGCGGCAGGGAATGACGGAGATAAAGACTACAACGGCGTCGAATTCCCGGCTGGTTACCCTGGCGTGGTAGGTGTGGCTGCAGTGGGTCAGGACATCAAGGCTGCCAAATGGTCCCAGCCGGGGCCTCATGTGGATCTGGCTGCGCCAGGTGACAACATGGTGCACGCCTGCCTTGGAGGCACCGGACTCTGCCGAAGCCACGGCACCAGCGACGCCACCGCCCTCGCCTCCGCCTCCGCCGCCCTCGTCTGGTCCGCCCACCCCGACTGGACCGCCAACCAGGTCCTCCGCGTGCTCATCAACACCGCCGGCGGCCCCAAGAGCGGTGAGAAGCGCAGCGACAGCATCGGCTACGGCGTCGTCCGCCCTCGCGTCGCCCTGCAGAACCCCGGCGACCCGGGCCCCCCGGACGTGAGTCCGCTCCCGGAGCTCGCAGCCGCCAAGTCTGCCGCGCCCAAGGCCAGCCCGGCCGGCGCGCATGGCAGTGACGGTCTGCTGTCCCAGCGCAACGTCATCGCTGCCGGCGTCTGCATCGTTGTCGCAGCGGTCGCCGCGACGACCGTGCGGCTGGTCCGACGGCGTCGAGCTCTTCCCTGACCAACCTTCACCCTTATCCCTCACTCAGAGGCATTCATGACGCACGCCCCCATCGAGGAATCGCCCATGGAGTCGCGAATAACCCTCGCCTCCGCCGGTCCTGCCAGCGGAGGCAGCGGCACCCACAAGGCCAGTGTTCATCCCTGGACAGCCGCGGGTGGCGTCGCGGATGAGCTCCACGAGGGCATGGACACCGCGATCAGGGACCTGGGTCACGCCCATGACGGAATCAAGTCCGGTACTGCCGGCTTCGCGAGTGCGGCAGCCCTGACGGCCGTCCTGGCCACGTGGGAAACACGGCTGAGCGCTGTACGCGCCGAGTGCCAGTACCTCGGCGGTGCCCTGCGGAAGACGGGTGTCGGCTATGGCGAGAACGAAACAGCGGTGAAGGCGTCGTTCGAGTCGGTCAAGAGCAAGATCGACGAATACTCGAAGGGGCGCTGACCTGCTGTGGTGACCATCGATGAGCTGAAGAACCTGGATACCTCGAAGTTCACGAGGGCAGCTGAGAGCTGGAGCGCGGTCAGCAATCGGTCCAGTGCGGCGCGAGGCCGCGTGGACCACGACATGCTGGCCACGCTGGACGCGACGCAGCACGGGTTCGGGGCCGACGCAGCCAGGAGCCGGCTCGGCCGGCTCAGCAAGAACTACGAATACATCCACGCCGAGTGCGGCATGGTGCGTACCGTCCTCACAGGCGTGGCCGAGGAGTTGGCCGGCCCACAGCGCAAGCTGAAGCAGGCACTGGAAGATGCCGCCGCCCTGAAGTTCACCGTCAAGCTCGACGGCTCCGTGGAGTACCCCAAGAGTCCCTCCACCCCCGCGCCACTCGTCCCGTCCCCGGCCGCGCCCGGCGCCATGCCGTCCCTCCTCAAACCGGAGAGCACCCCGGACCCGAACCAGGCCAAGGCGCAGGAGATCGCCAACCGCATCGGAGAGGCCCTCAAGGAAGCAGCCGAGATCGACGCCCGCTACGCCAGGGTTCTGGCCAAGCTCACGGCTGACCCCGATCTGAACAAGACCGACGGATCCGACGTCGCGCGGGACTTCAGGGATCTCCGCGCCGCCGCAGGGAAGCACTTCTCGGATTCGGCGATCCCGAAGAACAAGTCGCCCAAAGAAAATGCCGCTTGGTGGAAGCGCCTGAGCCAGGCCGAGCGCGATGAGTACATGGCGCTCTACCCTGACCGTATCGGTGCGCTGGATGGGGTGCCCGCGGCCGTTCGGGACAATGCGAACCGTGGTTACCTTCCCATTCTCATGGGGCGGCTCGAAGAGCAGGACGATGACAAGTCCAGAACTCAGCTCGAGGGTTTGAAGGTGATTGACGAGAAACTGAAATCCGGATCCCGTCCGCCCATGTTCCTACTTGGTGTCAGTGATTCTGGGAATGGTCGCGCCATCGTTTCCTACGGAGATCCCGACGCAGCCAAGAATGTATCGGTTTATGTGCCGGGGCTGGGGACGAAGCTTGACAAAGATTTTGCCGACGGTGGCTTGGAGAGAGCCCAGCAGACCGCCCTCGAGGCGCAGAAGTTCGACCGCTCGAGCGCTTCCGTGGTTTGGCTCGGCTATGACGCTCCGCTCATGGGCGTGGATCAGGGGCTTGACAACCTGGACGTAGCCGACAAGGTGAAGGCGAAGAGGGGGGCTGTCGATTACGATCACTTCCTTGAGGCTGTTCACGTCACTAATCAGAACAAGGATCCGCATGTAACAGCGATCGGTCACTCCTACGGCTCTCTCACCGTCGGCATGTCCTCTCAGCGCCCCGGCGGCGTTCCGGCAGATGACGTCATTCTTTTGGGGAGCCCTGGTGCCGGGGTCAAAAAGGCGGCGGACCTCGGGGTCGGTGCCGACCACGTATTTGTTGGCGCAGCAGAGAACGACCCCGTGTCAAAGCTGCCGTCCAAGACGGATGCAGCCGCGAGCCTGGCCGGCGAGTTGATATTTGGGCCCGTGGGTGGAGTGGCTGCCCATGAGGTTGCAGGCTTGCTCGGGGAAGACGACGAGAACTGGTTCGGTACGGACCCCGCCAGTGAGGCCTTCGGCGCACGGCGATTCAAGGTTGCTGACGGCCCCCTTCCTCTTGTGGAAAAAGGTTTCATGCCGGCCCACTCCGGATATTTTGACCCTGAGAGGGATCCTGAATCTGCGCGGAACATCGGCCTCATAGTCTCGGGTCACTCGAACCAAATAACACCGGAGAAGCGTCGATGAGATCGCGTATGCCGGCGCTCGTGCTGGGTATCCTGATGTTGACCGGGTGCAGTCTCGTCAATCCTGGGAATGACGGAAAGAGGAGTGGTGAGATGAACATGCAGCAGGGCGCTGAACGGGCGGATGAGATACTCGACGCCACGTTTGCCGCCATCGTTCCCTCGGTTGAGTGGACGCACCGGGAGTCGACCCATGGCGGATGCGGTCGTTCGTCTCTTGGGTCGGTGACGCGGCGTCGCGCAGTTATGACGGTTATATCCGAGGGGAGGCGTGGAAGCTTCCTCGGGGTGGTCGAACGGCACTGGAAGAAGCAGGGGTTCAGCATCACCGGAACGGCTGCCGGTGGCGAGTACCCGGCCATCTTCGCCTCTACGCCCGACAAGTTCCGGATGAGTCTGGAGTTCGGAGCCAAGGGGCAGGCATTCTTCGACGTGGTCACGCCGTGTCTCGACCAGTCGGAAGTGCATCCCCCGAGGACTCCTGCGAATGGGTCGAACTACGCAGGGAGTGAAGTTCCGTACCCGGACAAGCATTCCGACTTCTGGTCTGCCACAGGCTGATGCGCCGTCTCCAGGACAAGTGGCGGGGCACCAGGTACCCCGACGGCGACGTCGTACCGCTCTCCGCCCCGGAGGTGCGGGACGCGCTCGTGATCGGGATCCGGCTGCTGCGGCGGTCAGCCGGTTCGGCCGGCCGCCGCCTGCCGGTCGCGCCGTAGTGCCAGTCGAACCAGTCCCCGTACCGGTCGCGCCAGTGCCACCGCCAGCCCCGCCAGCGGCAGCACCAGCAGCAGGCTCTGGATCAGGGCCGAGGCCAGGCCCAAAGCCTGGTTGCCGGGCGCGGTGTCGGCTGTCGTCAGCAGCCAGGAGATGTGCTGCCAGTCCGCCGCGAGCAACTCGGGCAGGTTGATGAGCACCATGCCCAGTTGCAGGACGATCGCCGGGATCAGGACCAGGACCCACGCCGCCACCACGATCTGCGGGCCGCGTTTGAGGGCGGCGAGGCAGCCGTCCTCGTCGGGGCGGCGCAGCAGCACACGCTTCAGGATGGGCGCGATGTATTTGAAGAGGTCGGGGATGCCGATCAGGTCCGCGACGATGTAGTAGCCGTCGAAGCGGAGCGTGGGCAGCAGTTGCTGGATCATTTCCAGGTGGACGGAGAGGACCGCCACCAGGAGCGGCTGGAAGCCCGTACAGGCGTAGGCGCCGAGCAGTCCCAGTACGAAGAGGGCGTTGAAGTGGACGCCGCCGAGGTCGGCGCGGATGCGGCCGGCGCGGCCGAGGCGGTACGAGTTGGTGATGTCGGTGTAGAAGGCCGGCCAGACGAGGTAGATGCCGCAGCCCATGGCCCCTGGGCGTACGCCGCCGTAGCGGCACGCCGCGCCGTGGCCCATCTCGTGGAAGACGCACGACGCGATGGCCAGGAGGAGGACGAGCAGGACGCCGGCCGGGTCCGTGAGTGTGGTCTGCAGGGCGGCGCCGGTGTCCTGGGTCGTCCACAGCCAGGTTTCGCCGGCCACGAAGGCGGCGACGGCCAGGGCGACGAGAAGGGGGCGGAAGAGCCAGGCGAAGAGGCCGGAGAGGAACCAGGTGATGTTTTCCGGCAGGACCGCGACCCGGAAGCGGAAGGCGAGAAAGGGATCGCTCTTGGCCGTGGGCGGAGGCGGCGAGCCGTCGCTGTAGGTGGTGATGCCGAGCGGCGCGAGCTTCTTGTCCAGGAGAAAGGCGATGTGCTCCTCGGCGAATTCCCGCCCCGTCTCGTTGCTGAGGTCCGCGGCCACCTGGGCGGTGCTCGTGCTGCCTGCGGCGAGTGCCTTGGCAACCTGGTACAGCAGCGGGGGCAGGCGTACGAGCTGCCCGTCGGGGCGGCAGACGAGCTGGGGTGGTTCGCGGTAGCCGGACCCCTCGAACTCGCCGACCAGTTCGGTGCCGGCGACCAGCGTGGGGACGGAGGGCAGGGTCGTCATGGTCGGCTCTTCCCGGGATCCACGATGAGGGGGGAAGGGCCGGCGGGAGCTCCCGGCCCTTCCCGGCGGCGGTCAGTGGCTGGAGATCGCCGCGGGCGTGCAGGTCACGTTGCTGGCCGGGTTCTCGGAGCCCAGGCCGAGGCTGCCGAACAGGCCCGGGGTCCCCTGGCGGTCGATGGACTGGCAGGACGAGAGGATCGTGGTGCCGTGGTCGTGCGGTACGGGGGCGAACACCCCGCCGCCCGAGGCCGCCGAGGAGCTGGCGCCGGACGCGGCGCCCGCGCCCGTACCGTCACCCGGTCCGGCCGCGAGGCGTCCGAACGGGCTGGCGACGATGCCCATGACCGTGCGCTCGGGGAGTACCTCTCCCGCAATGTCGGCGAGTTCCTCGAAGCTGACGGCGTTGTTCATTCCGTTCCCCTTTCTCTGGTTTCCGCACTCCGGTCACCCGGTACGCCGGCACGGCGTACCGGGCAGTTCGTCCTCGCGCGATGTCCGCTTCCGTTGCGCATGCCCGTCGGGGAATCGGCACGAGAACGAGTTCTGGGGTTCCCTGGCAGGGAGTGAAATGGACAGGGAGTGAAATGGATACGGGGGTAGGCGGCCGGTGCAGTGATCAGTGGGTCGAAATGGCCGCGGGAATGCAGGTGGTGGTGTAGCCGGGGTTGCTGGGGGCCAGCCCCAGGGCGACGAGGAGCGCCGGACCGGCGGGGTTCTGCCGGTACTGGCAGGCGTAGGCGACCGTCGCACCGTGCTCGGTTCTGACCAGCGTCGGGTACACCGGCTGATCGCTGCCGCCGGCCACCGGTGCCACGCTCGACAGCGCGATGCGCGGGGGAAGTTCCTCACCCTGCAGCTGCTCGAGCTCGCCGAAGGTCACGGCGGGTCCCATCGCGTGCTCCCTCCCTCTGGGACGCCGGCGCACGGCTGCGGCCGGGGCTCCGACATCCCTGCGTGAGGTTAGCGGCGAATAGGAATACCCGACACGTCATCAATCCGCTGATCACCCGGTCGTGAGGAGGGGTGCCCCGGAAGGGTGGAGATATGGAGATGCTCTGACGCGTGTGGCGAAAACCGTGTCAGGAGAGGAACACGTGCCCGGTTTCGTACCAGCCCACAGGGCCGCCGTAACCTACGCGGATGAGCAGGAGAGCGGCAGTGGTCCCCGTGGACGCGGAGCGGATGGTGGCGGAGGCGCGGAGGGCGTTCTTCGTCGTGGTGGGGTTGCTGGCGGTCGTGTGGGCCGTGCAGGTGGTCAACTGGGGGAGCGGGTACGAGCTGGGGCGGGAGTTCGCCGTCGTGCCCGGTGAGGTCGGGCGGTTGCCGGACGTGCTCGTGGCGCCGTTGCTGCACTGGAGCTGGGCGCACATCGAGAGCAACTCGGGGCCGCTGTTCGTGTTCGCCTTCCTTGCCGCCTACCGCGGAGTGGCCCGGTTCCTGGGGCTGACGGTGCTGGTCGCCGTGGCGAGCGGGCTGACCGTGTGGTGTCTGGAGCGGGCGAACTCCGGGACCGTGGGGGCCAGTGGGCTGGTCTTCGGGTACTTCGGGTACGTGGTGGTGCGCGGCTTCTTCGACCGGCGGCTCGTCGACAGTCTCGTGGGCGTCGTCATGGGCGCCTCGTACGCCTATCTGCTCACTCTCGCCGTGCCGGGCACCCCGGGCGTCAGCTGGCTCGGGCACCTCGGTGGGCTCGTGGGGGGCCTGCTCGGCGGGTGGGTCTTCCGGGACCGGCGCAAGGACCGCAAGGAAGAGGGCCGTAACGAAAAGGTCCGTAAGGAAGAAGATCCGGAGCCCGCCGGCCGTCCCCGGGCCGACCTGCACCGGGAACTGCGCGATCTGGGGCTGCTGTAACAGAGGCCGTGACTGGAATCGAACCAGCGTAACTCGCTTTGCAGGCGAGCCCCTGAGCCACTCGGGCACACGGCCAGCGTTCGTGAGACCACCGTAGGGGTGGCCTCGGGCGGCCTCAAGGGTTGCGGCCGGGCTGTCACTTTGCGGACATGCGGCCGTCACAGTCCCAGCGGGGTGCGCAGGAAGTCGTCCACCAGGGGCCGGAAGAGGTCCGGCTCGTCGACCCACGGGTAGTGGCCGACGCCGTGCAGGGGGCGCAGGGTGCCGTGGTGGAAGGAGGCGGCGACCGCTTCGCCCGCGCGCATGCCCGTGACGGCGTCGAGGTCGCCGGTCACGACGAGGACGGGGGCGGGCAGCTCGCGCAGGGCGTGCAGGATCTGCAGGCGTACGGTCTCGTCCACGCCCTGCCAGAAGCCTGCGCGGGGGACGGGGTTGAGCTGGTCGGGTTCGCCGGCGGCGTGGGCGCGTTGCGGGGCGTCCCAGCGGCCGTACGCCATCGGGGCGGCGCGCAGCAGGAGGGAGCGGACCTCGGCGAGGTCGCCGGCGTCGGGCAGGGAGTGGACGGCGACGTAGGCGTCGACCCACCAGGGTTCGCCGGTGCGGGATTCGAAGATCTCCTCGGCGTCGGTCGGCAGTTCCCCCTGCAGACGGGAGCCGGGGGTGACGAGCACCAGGTGGCTGAGGCGGTCGCCGTGGGCGGCCGCGTACGCCTGGGCGGTGGCGCAGGCGGCGTCGTGGGCGAGCAGGGCGAAGCGTTCCAGGCCGAGGTGGGCGCGCAGGGCCTCCAGGTCGCGGGCGAGGGCGGGGAAGGCGTACGCGGCCGGGTCCCCGGCCGGCGGGGAGGCGCCCGTGCCGCGGCTGTCGGGGACGACGAGGGTGTGGTGGGCGGCGAGACCGCCGAGGTCGCCGAGGTAGGCGGCGTCGCGGCCGGGGCCGCCGGCCAGGCAGAGCAGGGGCGGTCCGCCGGAGTCCTCGCCGAGGATCCGGTAGCTCAGCTCCGCCGAGTCGTATGAGGTGTAGTGCGGCATGGGTCCACCATGACGGATATGTCCAGCGATCCAGAAGCAACTCCCGAGTACCCCCGCGCCTGTCCCAAATTCCGCTTATGATTCCGGCGTGTTCGACTCGCGGCACATCAAGACCTTCCATACGGTGGTCACCGCCGGGTCCTACTCCGCCGCGGCCCGCGCCCTGGGCTACACCCAGCCCGCCGTCACCCAGCAGATGAAGGCCCTGGAACGTGCCGTGGGCACCCCGCTGTTCACCCGCGTCGGGCGGCGGATGCGGCTGACCGAGGCGGGCGAGGCGCTCGCCCGGCATGCCGGGATCATCCTGGAGAGCATTGCGGCCGCACAGCGGCAAATGAGCTCCCTGACCCGGCTGCGTGCCGGACGCGTACGGGTGTGCGCCTTCCCCAGCGCCGGTGCGACCCTCGTCCCCGAGGCGCTGGCCCGCCTGAGCGCCGAGCACCCCGGCGTCCGCGTCGAGCTGCAGGAGGGCGAACCGCCCGACTCGCTCGGCCGGCTGGTGCGCGGCGAATGCGACATCACCCTGGCCTTCACCTATCCCGGCCTGCACGAACAGGTGCCCGCGGAGCTCGCCGAGATACCGCTGTTCGAGGACCAGCTCACCGTCCTGCTGCCCGTCGGGCATGCCCTCGCCCGCCGCCGTGCCGTCAAGCTCGCCGACCTCGCCGGCGAGCGCTGGATCGCCGGCTGCCTGCGCTGCCGGGCCAACCTCCTGCACGAGTGCGCCGAACAAGGATTTGCACCTGACATCGCCTTCACCACCAACGACAACCTCGTCGTGCAGTCGCTCGTCGCCGAGGGGCTGGGCGTGGCGATGATGCCGGGGCTCGTGCTGTCGTTCCTGCGGCACGACCGCATCACCGGCCGGGCCCTGGACCCGGCCTCCCGCCGCAAGGTCGCCGCCTACGTGCTGCGCGAGCACCTGCGGATCCCCGCCACGGCGCTGGTGCTCGACGAGGTACGGGCCGCGGCCGCCCGCCGCGTCGGCTGCTGAAGTCGTAGGGCCATGCTGATGTCGCAGGGCCCCGCACGTGCGCCCGCCGTCCATAAGTGCGCCCGCCATCCATAAGCCGGTGTTGGCATCACGGCAAGAAACCGTCGTTGGACCCGGGGGAACCACCGGGGCGATCCTCCTGGCATGACCACCCACGCCGCCCCCCGCACCCTCCCGGTGACCACCCGCATGGCGCGGCTCGTCGGCGAGATCGGGGACACCGTGGCCCGGGGCCTGGCCCCCGACACCACGGCGTACCTCGTCGGCGAGCGCCTCGCCCCCCACCTCGGTGCCCCCGACCTGCTCACCGCCGAGCAGTGCCGGGGCGACGCCCACCGCTACCGCCAGCACGTGCTGCACGCCGAGCGCGACGGCAGCTTCTCCGTCGTCGCCCTGGTCTGGCTGCCCGGCCAGCACACCGCCGTCCACGACCACGTCTCCTGGTGCGTCACCGGCGTCCACCTCGGCCGGGAGAGCGAGCGCCGCTACCGGCTCGTCCCCGACGGCCCCACCGCCCGCCTCGTCGCCACCGGGGACGTCGTCAACCGGCAGGGCGACGTGTGCGGCTTCGCCCCGCCCGGCGACATCCACCGGGTCGGCAACGCCTCGACCTCCGTCGCGATCTCCCTGCACGTCTACGGCGCCGACGTCCTGCGCCTGGGCTCCAGCGTGCGCCGCGTGTACGACCTGCCGGCGGACGAGCGCCGGGCCGGGGGCACGTCGCCGTGACGGTCACCCAACAGCAGGTACGCACGTACCCGGTCGCCGGCTCCCGCTCGCTGCGCCCCGGGCTCGCGCTCGCCGCCGCAGGGCCCGCCCTGGCGTGGACCGTGCACCGGCTGCTGCCCGGCGTACCCGTGCTCACCGCGGCCGTCGTCCTCGGCGTCGCCGCCGCCCACCTGCCCGGCGTACGCGACGTCGTGCGCGGCAGCGCCCGGCCGGGCCTGGCGTTCGCCGGCAGGAGGCTGATGCGCGCCGGCATCGTGCTGCTCGGCCTCGGACTGGGCTTCGGCGACGTCCTCGCCCTCGGCTGGACCACCGTCGTCATGGTGCTCGCCGTCGTCGCCGCGACCTTCGCGGGGACGCTGTGGCTGGGCCGCCGTCTGGGCCTGCCCGGCGACCAGCCGCTGCTTGTCGCGAGCGGGTACGCGATATGCGGCGCCTCGGCCATCGGCGCGGTCGGCGAGGCGGCCGGCAGCGACGAGGAGGACGTCGCCACCTCCGTCGCCCTGGTCACGTTGTGCGGCACGCTGGCCATCGCCGTCCTGCCCCTGCTGCAACACCCCCTCGGCCTGGACGCGGCACGGTTCGGGCGCTGGACGGGCGCGAGCGTGCACGACGTCGGCCAGGTCGTGGCCACCGCGCAGACCGCCGGGGCGGCGGCGCTGGGGCAGGCCGTCCTCGTCAAGCTGCTGCGGGTGGCGCTGCTCGCACCGCTCGTGGCGGCGGTGGCGGTGGCCCTGCGCAGGCGCGGGAGGACGACGGCCGAGCGGCCGGCCGTACTGCCGCTGTTCGTGCTCGGCTTCCTTCTCATGGCCGGCCTGCGCACCACCGGCCTGGTGCCCGGCACGGTCCTGGCCGTGGCCCGGCACGTGCAGGAGCTGCTGCTCGCCGCGGCCCTCTTCGGCCTGGGCAGCGCCGTGCACCTGCCCTCGCTGGCCCGCACGGGCGGGCGGGTCGCCGCCCTCGGGCTGGGCGCCTGGATCGTCGTCGCCGGGCTGTCGTACGGAGGCGTCCTGCTCACGACGTGAGGGAACGCCTGGCCTGCGAGTACGCCTGTGCCCCAGCGGACGAGCGGCTCAGGAGCCCGACAGCTCGGTCATCGCTCGGTCATCGCTCGGTCGTCCCGGCGCCGGAAGGACCGTGGACCGAGCCCCGGCCCGACCACGTGACTAGATCGCAAGGCGGAGTGGATCTCGGGCCCGCGACAGGGGTCAAACCGGCCTTCGCCTCTTACTCTGAAGGCCATGACCACCACCGCCGATGCCATAGCCGGACGGTCCGCAGCGGACACCGAGGACGGTGTTCTCGGGCGCCGGTACCGCGCCCTCACCCTCGGCATAGTCTCCGTCGTCTCCCTCATCGCCTTCGAGGCCAGCGCGGTGAACACCGCCATGCCGGTCGCCGCCCGCGCCCTGGACGGCATCGGGCTGTACGCCTTCTCCTTCTCCGCCTTCTTCACCGCCAGCCTGTTCGCCATGGTGCTGTCGGGGGAGTGGTGCGACCGCGCCGGACCGCTCGCACCGCTGTTCGGCGGCATCGCGGCGTTCGGACTCGGGCTGGTGGGCGCGGGCTCCGCCCAGCAGATGTGGATGTTCGTCGCCGCGCGCGGCGTGCAGGGCGCCGGCGGCGGACTGGTGATCGTCGCCCTGTACGTCGTCGTGGGCAGGGCCTACCCCGAACGGCTCCGGCCCGCGGTCATGGCCTCCTTCTCCGCCGCCTGGGTCGTCCCCGTCATCGTCGGCCCGCTGGTCGCCGGCAGCGTGACCGAGCACCTCGGATGGCGCTGGGTGTTCCTGGCCATCCCCGTACTGATCGTGCCGCCGCTGATCGTGATGCTTCCGGCCCTGCGCCGGCTGCCCGCCGGCGACCGCAGCGAGCGGCTCGACCGGCGGCGCATCCTGCTGGCCCTCGCGGTCGCCGCGGGAGCCGGACTGCTGCAGTACGCCGGACAGGACCTGCGCCCGCTCTCCGCCGTACCGGCGGTGCTGGGGCTGGCCCTGCTCGCACCGGCCGCGCTGCGGCTGCTGCCGCGCGGGACGTTCCGGGCCGGACGGGGACTGCCGGCGGTGGTGCTGCTGCGCGGCATCGCGCAGGGGTCCTTCCTGGCGGCGGAAAGCTTCGTCCCGCTGATGCTGGTCAGCGAACGCGGGCTCTCGCCCACGCTGGCCGGCCTGTCGCTGACCGGCGGCGGACTGAGCTGGGCACTGGCCTCCTTCACCCAGAGCCGGTCGTGGGTCGAGCCGCACCGCGAGCGCCTGGTCGTCCTCGGCATGAGCCTGCTGGCCGCGGCCATCGCCCTCACCCCCACCGTGCTGATCGGCGCCGTGCCGGCCTGGACGGTGGCCGTGGCCTGGGCGATCGGCGGCTACGGGATGGGGCTGACGATCTCCAGCGGCGCCGTGCTGCTGCTGCGGCTGTCACGGAAGGGCGAGGAAGGCGCGAACTCGGCGTCGCTGCAGGTCTCGGACGCCCTCGGCAGCATCGTGCTCGTCGGCGTGGCCGGGGTGCTCTTCGCCCTCGGCGGGCGGGCCTTCGTGCCGGTGTTCGCGCTGGCGGCGGGATGTGCGCTGGTCGGTGCCTGCGTGGCGACGCGGCTGCGGCCGCGCGGGTAGGGCGTGGAGGACGGGCGGGACGGGCAGGACGGGGCACGGGCCCGCCACGCACCGTGTTGTGACCTCGGTCCCACCGCCGGGTGAGGAGGGCCGGTCGTACCCGGTCGCCCCCGCCGACGCGGTTAGGCTGACGCGGTTGCCGATCGCCGAGCCAGCCGACGGAGACCGTGACTACCACCACCGCCCATCACCATCTCTCGCCCGCCTTCCCCGGCCGGGCCCCCTGGGGTACCGCCAACAAGCTGCGCGCCTGGCAGCAGGGCGCCATGGACAAGTACATCCAGGCGCAGCCGCGCGACTTCCTCGCCGTCGCCACGCCCGGCGCCGGCAAGACCACCTTCGCGCTCACCCTGGCCTCCTGGCTGCTGCACCACCACGTCGTCCAGCAGGTGACGGTCGTCGCCCCGACCGAGCACCTGAAGAAGCAGTGGGCCGAGGCCGCCGCCCGCATAGGCATCAAGCTCGACCCGGAGTACAGCGCGGGACCGCTGGGCCGCGAGTACCACGGCGTCGCCGTCACGTACGCCGGTGTGGGCGTACGGCCCATGCTGCACCGCAACCGCTGCGAGCAGCGCAAGACGCTCGTCATCCTCGACGAGATCCACCACGCCGGCGACTCCCGCTCCTGGGGCGACGCCTGCCTGGAGGCCTTCGAGCCGGCCACTCGCCGCCTGTGCCTGACCGGAACGCCCTTCCGGTCCGACACCAACCCCATCCCCTTCGTCACGTACGAGGAGGGCAACGACGGCATCCGCCGCTCCTCCGCCGACTACACCTACGGCTACGGCAACGCCCTCGCCGACGGCGTCGTGCGGCCGGTGATCTTCCTCTCCTACAGCGGCAACATGCGCTGGCGCACCAAGGCCGGCGACGAGCTGGAGGCCCGCCTCGGCGAGCCCATGACCAAGGACGCGGTCTCCCAGGCCTGGCGCACCGCCCTCGACCCGCGCGGCGACTGGATGCCCAACGTGCTGCGCGCCGCCGACCGCCGCCTGACCGAGGTGCGCAAGTCCATCCCGGACGCGGGCGCCCTCGTGATCGCCTCCGACCAGGACTCGGCGCGCGCCTACGCCAAGCTGCTGCGCGAGATCACCGGCGAGGGGCCCACGGTCGTCCTCTCCGACGACTCCGGCGCCTCCCAGCGCATCGACGACTTCTCCGCAGGCGACTCCCGGTGGATGGTCGCCGTCCGCATGGTGTCCGAGGGCGTCGACGTGCCGCGCCTCGCGGTCGGCGTGTACGCGACGACGATCTCCACGCCCCTGTTCTTCGCCCAGGCCGTGGGCCGCTTCGTGCGCTCCCGAAGGCGCGGCGAGACCGCGTCCGTCTTCCTGCCGACGATCCCCATGCTGCTCTCCTTCGCCAACGAGATGGAGGCCGAGCGCGACCACGTCCTCGACAAGCCCAAGAAGGAGGGCGAGGAGGAGGACCCGTACGCCGAGTCCGAGAAGGAGATGGACGAGGCGAACAAGCAGCAGGACGAGGACACCGGCGAGCAGGACATGCTGCCGTTCGAGGCCCTGGAGTCCGACGCCGTCTTCGACCGCGTGCTCTACAACAGCGCCGAATTCGGCATGCAGGCCCACCCCGGCAGCGAGGAGGAACAGGACTACCTCGGCATCCCCGGCCTCCTCGAACCCGAACAGGTCCAGCTGCTGCTCCAGAAGCGGCAGGCCCGGCAGATCGCCCACAGCCGCCGCAAGCCCGACGCCGAGGCCGACCTGCTGGAGATCCCCGCCGAACGCCGACCGGTCGTCACCCACAAGGAACTGCTGGAACTGCGCAAGCAGCTCAACACGCTGGTCGGCGCCTACTCCCACCAGAGCGGCAAGCCGCACGGCGTCATCCACACCGAACTGCGACGGGTGTGCGGCGGCCCCCCGACGGCGGAAGCGACGGCGGGACAGCTCACCGAGCGCATCACCAAGGTGCGCGAGTGGGCCACGCGGATGAAGTGACGCAAGATTGTTCGAAGGGCCCCGGACGCGCCTCGCGTCCGGGGCCCTTCGTGCGTCACGCCTGCTCGGCGGCCGCGGAGCGGCGACGCCGCGTCGCCACGACGAGGCCGGCACCCGCGGCGATCGCGACCGCACCGGCCACGCCGATCCACGGCGTGGCGGGGTCCGAACCGGTAGCGGCCAGCTGACCGCTCGCGCTGTTGGAGCCGGATCCGCTGGCGCTGTTGCCGCCGGAGGACCAGCCGCTGCCGGACGAGGCGGAGGCGCTGGCGCTGGCGGAAGCCGACGCGGTCGGCGAGGCGGAGGCGGTCGCCGTCGGCGAAGTGGAGGCCGTCGGCGACTTCGAGGTGCCGGAGGTCGGCGTCGTCCTGCCGGTGGCAGTGGGCGAGGCGTTGCCGGTCGGCGCCGTGTCGTCCTTGGCGGCCTCGATGGCGAAGCGCTGCTCGCCGAAGAACTCGGGCTTGCCCGTCTGCTCCACGCGGAAAGTGGCGTCGTGCGCCGGGACCTGCTTGCCGAAACGCAGTCTCAGGTCGAACGTGACCGTGTCACCCTTCGGCACCACGTACTCACGGAGGTTGGTGGAGAGGCTGGAGGAACGTCCCTGCTGATCACCGGTGCCCTGCGTCGGCTTCAGTTTCGGGCTCGGCCAGGTGGCGTCATGAATCTGGTATTCCAGTTCGGGCGCGTACTGCTCGACCTTGCCGGCCTCGGCCTTGGCCGGAACGTAGAGGGCCTGCGGTTTGAATGCCTCATCCTTGTCGCCGTACTTGTTGTCGAACGTCACGTGGATGACGGTCCACTCGTCGGCGCCCGCCTTGAAGGCCTTGGGGATGCCGGACAGCCGAACCGGGTTGAAGGCCTGCGTGGCCTTGTCCTTGCCCGCGTCCGTCGTCCCCGTCGTCGTCTGGTTCGTCTGCGTCGTCTGCTCGGTCGTCTGTCCCGCCGTGGCCGGGGCGTCGGCGGCGGTGGCCGGCGCGGCCAGGAAGAGGGCCGGGGTGATGACACCGGCCGCCACGATCGTGGCTATTCGGGAAATCTGCATGGCGATCACACTAAAGCCCCTGCAACGTCAACGGCCCCCTGGATCGCTGCACTCACGGCGTCCAGCCCGTGAAATGCCCTGCGCCCTGCCCGGATTGTGGGCAGACTCTTCCGCTGAGCGGACCGGCGGCGCTACCGTGCCGGTCACGCACACGCCCCGTGGCAGCGCCGCCGCGGAGCGCAGCCGGAACATGCGTCAAGCCGCCGGCGGCCTCTTCTCGCGCGCTGCCGGACGGGACCGGCCGGCGCAACCCCACCGTGACGAGGGGCCGCCTCTCATCGGAGGAGGGGCGTCGTGACCGCGGAGACTTCGCAGACGCTCGACAGAGGGCTCAGAGTCCTCAAATTGCTGGCCGACACCGATCATGGGTTGACCGTCACCGAGCTGTCCACCCGGCTCGGGGTCAACCGGACCGTCGTCTACCGGCTCCTGGCCACCTTGGAGCAGCACGCGCTCGTGCGCCGCGACATCGGCGGGCGGGCCCGGGTGGGGCTCGGGGTGCTGCGGTTGGGCCGGCAGGTGCATCCGCTGGTGCGGGAGGCGGCCCTGCCCGCGCTGCGGGCCCTGGCCGAGGACGTCGGGGCCACCGCCCATCTCACACTCGTCGACGGCACCGAGGCGCTCGCGGTGGCCGTCGTCGAGCCGAGCTGGACGGACTACCACGTCGCGTACCGCACCGGGTTCCGTCATCCCCTGGACCGCGGTGCGGCCGGCCGGGCGATACTCGCCGCCCGCAGGGGCGAGGTGGACAACCCCGGGTACGCGCTGACCCATGGCGAGCTGGAGGCCGGGGCCAGTGGTGCGGCCGCGCCGCTGCTCGGCGTCTCGGGCATCGAGGGCAGCGTCGGCGTGGTCATGCTCGCCGACTCGGTTCCGGACCGGGTCGGCGCCCGGGTGATGGCGGCCGCGAAGGAGGTGGCGGACGCCCTGCGCTAGGACCTGGAAGGCACGCTCACCGTGCGGTGGACGGGTTTCACCCCCGCCCGTCCACCGGCACCGGTAGGGCGGTCGTCCGTGCGGTGAAATAGGGTCGCAGCATGCCAGCTGCTCGTACCTCGTCCCGCCGGGCCCTCGCCGTGTGCGGCGTTCTCGTCGTCGCCCTGTTCGCCGTGGTCGCGCTCGCTCCTCTGCCGTTCGTCATCGCCCAGCCGGGCACGACGACCGCGAACGTGCTCGGGGAGCACAAGAGCAAGCCCGTGATCACCATCAGCGGTGCGCCGACGCGCCCGACGACCGGGCAGCTGCGCATGACGACGATCGAGGCCACCGGGCCGGACACGCAGATCCGGCTGGGTGACGTGGTCGAGGGCTGGTTCCGCACCGACCGGGCCGTGATGCCGCGCGAGGCGGTCTACCCCTCGGGGCAGTCCGACCAGGAGATCGCGCAGCACAACGTGGCGGAGATGAAGAAGTCGCAGGACGCGGCCGCCGACGCCGCCCTGCGCTACCTGCACCGCTCGCCGAAGGACGTCAAGGTCGAGCTGAGTCTGGCGGACGTCGGCGGGCCGAGCGCGGGGCTGCTGTTCTCCCTCGGCGTGGTCGACAAGCTGGCCGGTGACGGCCGCGGCGGCGACCTGACGGGCGGCCGTGTCATTGCGGGCACCGGCACCATCACCCCGGAGGGCGAGGTCGGCGCGGTGGGCGGCGTCTCGCTGAAGACGCAGGCGGCCGCCCGGGACGGTGCCAAGGTCTTCCTGGTGCCGAAGGGGGAGTGCTCGGACGCGAGCGCGGAGCTGCCCAAGGGCATGCGGCTGGTGCCGGTCACGACGCTCGACCAGGCGGTGGCGTCCCTGAAGGCGCTCAAGGACGGCGGGCGCGTCCCCACCTGCTGACCGGCCCGCGCCTCAGTCCTGCGAGGCCTGCCGCACCAGCGGGATGATCCGCAGCGGCACCGGGTTCTCCATGACGATGGCCGTCGAGGCGCGCACGATGCCCTCGAAGGCCACCACCTTGTCGATCACCCGCTGCAGGTCGGCGTTGGAGCGGGCCACCAGCCGGCAGAGCATGTCGCCGTGCCCGGTCGTGGTGTGCAGCTCCAGTACTTCCGGCACCGTCGCGAGGTGGGTGCGCACGTCCGCACCCTGTCCCTGCTTGATCTCCAGCGTCGCGAAGGCGGTCACCGGATAGCCCAGCGCCGCCGGGTCCACGTCGGGGCCGAAGCCGCGGATGACGCCCTGCGACTGCAGCCGGTCCAGGCGCGCCTGCACCGTGCCCCTGGCCACGCCCAGGCGCCGGGAGGCCTCCAGGACCCCGATGCGCGGCTCCTGCGCGAACAGCTCGATCAGCCGGCCGTCCAAACGATCGATCACCCTCGCCCACCTCTCGTGGTCATCCTGCACAGATCGCCCGCATTACCGGGGGCGTCACTGCGCACATTGCCCAGGGAAAACGCAAAGTATTGCGCACCTTGCGGTTCGGAGAGACCCTGCGGCCATGACTCAGACCACGGATCACGCCCCGCACACCGCTCGGCAGGCCGACCCCTTCCCGGTCAAGGGGATGGACGCGGTCGTCTTCGCCGTCGGCAACGCCAAGCAGGCCGCGCACTACTACTCCACCGCCTTCGGCATGAAGCTGGTCGCCTACTCCGGACCGGAGAACGGCAGCCGGGAGACCGCGAGTTACGTCCTGGAGTCCGGCAACGCCCGGTTCGTGTTCACCACGGTGATCAAGGCCGCCACCGAGCACGGCCGCTTCCTGGCCGCGCACGTCGCCGAGCACGGCGACGGCGTGGTGGACCTCGCCATCGAGGTGCCCGACGCCCGGGCGGCGTACGCGTACGCCGTCGAGCACGGCGCCACCGGCCTGACCGAGCCGCACGAGGTGAAGGACGAGCACGGCACCGTCGTCCTCGCCGCCATCGCCACCTACGGCAAGACCCGGCACACCCTCGTCGAGCGCTCCGCCTACAGCGGCCCGTACCTGCCCGGCTTCGCCGCTGCCCGGCCGATCGTCGAGCCCGGCCCCCGCCGCTTCCAGGCCATCGACCACTGTGTCGGCAATGTCGAGCTCGGCAAAATGGACGAGTGGGTGGGCTTCTACAACAAGGTGATGGGCTTCACCAACATGAAGGAGTTCGTGGGCGACGACATCGCCACCGAGTACTCCGCGCTCATGTCGAAGGTCGTCGCCGACGGCACCCGCAAGGTGAAGTTCCCGCTCAACGAGCCGGCCATCGCCAAGAAGAAGTCGCAGATCGACGAGTACCTCGAGTTCTACGGCGGCCCCGGCGTCCAGCACATCGCCCTGGCCACCAACGACATCGTGGCCACCGTTCGTGCCATGCGGGAAGCCGGCGTGCAGTTCCTCGACACGCCCGACTCGTACTACGACACGCTCGGCGAGTGGGTCGGCGAGACCCGCGTGCCCATCGACACGCTGCGCGAGCTGAAGATCCTCGCCGACCGCGACGAGGACGGCTACCTGCTGCAGATCTTCACCAAGCCGGTCCAGGACCGTCCCACCGTCTTCTTCGAGATGATCGAGCGGCACGGCTCCATGGGCTTCGGCAAGGGCAACTTCAAGGCCCTCTTCGAGGCCATCGAGCGCGAGCAGGAGAAGCGCGGCAACCTCTAGCCTCCCGGCGGGGTTCGAAGGGGTGCAATCGTTTCGGCTGCGGGCCGGCCGTGGGCCGGTCGCGCCCACGCGGCGCAGCTGCACAACGCAGCCGGGCAACGCAGCCGCCTCGCGCCCCTTCGGGGCGCTTCCCCTGCGGAGGCGTGCGATGACAGGCTGAGCCCATGGGTGATCTCATCGATCAGTTGCGCGCCGGACTCCCCGCCGAAGCCGTCGTCACCGACCCCGATGTCACGGCCTCCTATGCGCACGACATGGCGAGCCTCTGCGCCGCCGGCGCGCCCGCCGTGGTCGTCCTGCCGCGCACCGTGGAACAGGTGCAGCACGTGCTGCGCACCGCCACCGCGCTGCGCGTGCCGGTCGTCCCGCAGGGCGCTCGTACGGGGCTGTCCGGGGCGGCCAACGCCGTCGACGGGTGCATCGTGCTGTCCCTCGTCAAGATGGACCGCATCCTCGAAATCGACGCGGTCGAGCGCATTGCCGTCGTGGAACCGGGCGTCGTCAACGCCGACCTCTCCCGCGCGGTGGCCGAGCAGGGCCTGTACTACCCGCCGGACCCCTCCAGTTGGGAACAGTGCACCATCGGCGGCAACATCGGCACCGCCTCCGGCGGCCTGTGCTGCGTCAAGTACGGCGTCACCGCCGAGTACGTCCTCGGGCTGGACGTCGTCCTCGCCGACGGCAGGCTGCTGCGGACCGGCCGACGCACCGCCAAGGGTGTCGCCGGCTACGACCTCACCCGCCTGTTCGTCGGCTCCGAGGGCAGCCTCGGCGTGGTCGTACGGGCCGTGCTCGCCCTGAAGCCCGCACCGCCGCAGCAGCTGGCGCTGGCCGCGGAGTTCCCCTCCGTCGCCGCCGCCTGCGAGGCCGTGCGGCAGATCATGGCGGGCGGGCACGCGCCCTCCCTGCTGGAGCTGATGGACCGCACCTGTGTGCGGGCCGTCAACGCCCTGGGGAACATGGGTCTGCCGGAGAGCACCGAGGCCCTGCTGCTGGCCGCCTTCGACACCCCCGACCCCGCCGCCGACCTGGCCGCGGTCGCCGAGGTGTGCACGCGGGCGGGCGCCACCGAGGTCGTACCGGCCGAGGACGCCGCCGAGTCCGAACTGCTGCTGCAGGCCCGCCGCATGGCCCTGCCCGCCCTGGAACGGCTGCGGCCCGCCACCATGATCGACGACGTGTGCGTGCCCCGCTCGGCGCTCGCGGACATGCTGCAGGGCACCGAGGCCATCGCCCGCGAACACGACCTGACCATCGGCGTGTGCGCCCACGCCGGGGACGGCAACACCCACCCCGTCGTCTGCTTCGACCCCGCCGACCCCGAGGAGGCCCGGCGCGCCCGGGCCTCCTTCGACCGCATCATGGCCCTCGGCCTGGAGCTCGGCGGCACCATCACCGGGGAACACGGCGTGGGGCTGCTGAAGAAGCAGTGGCTGGCCGAGGAGGCCGGGCCGCTGGCCATGGAGCTCCAGCGGGGCATCAAGGCCGTCTTCGACCCCCTCGGCCTTCTCAACCCCGGAAAGGTGCTCGACGTTGCCGCCCCTCACCCCATCGGGTTCCCCACCCCCGCGTGAGGCGCACCCGAAGGAGCCCTTCCGCCCGCGGCTAGGCCCCGGAGGCCAGCAGCTCGCGCAGCTTCTCGTCGAGGGACAGCCAGGCGCGCTCCTCACCGGGCGGCACGGCCCGCAGCGTGCGGTCCAGCCATGCCGAGACCGCCCGTGCCGGCGCCCTGAGCAGGGCCGTGCCGTCGGGAGAGGACAGCGCGACGCAGACCACCGCGCGGTCCCCGTCGCGCCCGGGGAAGATGCGCACGTCCCCGGCGCCGGTTGCCCGGAACACCCCCTCGACCAGCAGGTCTCTTGCGAACGTCCAGGTCACCGGTTGCCGGGAGGTGATGTGGAAGGTCAGGTGGACGGCGTACGGGTCGGCCGTCCGGTAGGTCAGCCGGGACGGTACGGGGATGCTGCGCTCCGGCGACAGCACCAGGTCGGTCTCCAGCTCTCGTTCCACCACGGTGTGCATGAGTGCGCCCTCTCTGCTCGGGGATCAGCATTTCCCCAGAGGGCGGAGGGCGCGATTCATGACGCGACTTCCGGCCATCGGTACGGTTCGCACGTGTGAGTGGTCCGCCGCGGGTGCGTCACGCAGGGCGGGGCGGTCTGGTAGACCTGGTGACCACCCAAGTACGGCCGAGCAGATACGGGACACCGGAGACCATGAGCGCACCCACCTCGGGATCCGCTGACAGCAGCCCCCCGCAGGGGTACTACCCGGACCCGTCGATCCCCGGCTACATCCGTTACTGGAGCGGCACCGCCTGGGTGCCCGGCACCAGCCGGCCCGCGCCCGCCGAGGGCGAGCCGATGCCCGCGCCGCCGCCCTCGGCGGTCGTCGCGCCGCGCCCGGCACCGCCCGCGCCCGCCACCCCCCGCGGGGCGGAGGAGACCGGTCCGGTGTTCCTCGACGAGGAGCCCCCCGCGGCGGCGGCCGGCGCGGCCCCGGCCACGCCGGCCCTGCCCCGGGCCCGCGACCCGCGCCTGGCCGAACTGCCCGTCAAGGAGCCGCTGCGGCCCGCGCGGCAGCCCCCGCAGCGCCCCGAGGCGGCGGCCGCCGCCGTGGAGAGCGGCCAGGGCACCCTGGACCTGCGTCCCACGGCGCCCGGTGCCGCCCCCGCCGCCTCGCCCGTCCTCCCGCCCACGCCGGTGACGGCGGCTCCCGTGGCCTGGCCCGACCGGCGCGCCCAGGAGCCGGCCGCCGCGCCCGCCGCCCCGGTGGAGGCCGAGGCCGCCGGGCTGCCGGCCCGGCGCCCGGAGTCCGCGCCCGTGCCCCGGCAGCAGCAGCCCGTGGGCTGGGCGCAGCAGGTGCAGCAGCTGGCCCAGCAGGCGCCGCCCGGGGCGCCGTGGAAGCCGGTCGTGGACGACCCGTTCGTGCGGGCCGCGCAGGAGGCCCAGGCCCGGCCGGCCGGGCTGGGCCGGCGGCTGGCCGCCCGGCTGCTGGACACGGTGGTGTTCGGCGGCGTGGTCGGCGCGGTGGCCGTGCCGCTGTGGGCGAAGTCGGTCGAGCACATCGACGAGAAGGTCGAGCAGGCGCGGCAGACGGGGCGGACGGTGACGGTCTGGCTCCTCGACGGCACCACCGGCACGTACTTGGCCGTGGTGCTGGCCGTGCTGTTCGTCGGCGGTCTGCTCTACGAGGCGCTGCCCACCGCGAAGTGGGGGCGGACGCTGGGCAAAAAGCTCTTCAAGGTGCGCGTGGTGGACATCGAGTCGCACGACGCGGCGGGCTTCGGCGCGGCGGTGCGCAGGTGGCTGGTGTACGGGGCGCTGGGGGTGCTGGTGATCGGCGTGCTGAACGTGCTGTGGTGCGTCTTCGACCGCCCCTGGCGGCAGTGCTGGCACGACAAGGCGGCCCGTACGTTCGTGGCGAGCGGCTGAGCCGGCCGCCCGGCCGCGTGCGCCCACCCGCCGGGGGCGCAGACCCCCGAACGGCGGCCGGTCGGATGCGACGGACACCTCGGCACGGTGTACTCGGGCCATGAGCACGGAGCCGCCGCCGTTCCCGCCACCGCCGCCCGCCCCGGGCCCGGCCGATCCCCTGGCCGGCATGCCGCCGCTGGGCAACCGCTTCAGGCGGCTGGTCGCCCGCATCATCGACGGGCTCCTGATCAGCGTTCCGATCAGCGTGATCTACACGTTCGCCACCTGGAGCCAGGACTACGACGCCTGGGACTGGCGCAACGACCAGGGCCGTTCGACCTCGTTGTCGATCATCGTCGCCGTCGTCTACTTCCTCTACGAGGGGCTGATGCTCTCGGCGCGCGGCCAGACCGTGGGCAAGATGGCGATGAGGATCCGGGTCGCGATGCTCGACAACGGCGCGATCCCGCACGGCAGGCCGGGCTGGACGCGCGCGGCGGTGTACTCGCTGCCGGAGGTCATTCCGTGCTGCGGCTTCGTCTTCTGGCTGGTCAACGTGTTGTGGTGCACCTGGGACGAGCCGTACCACCAGTGCATCCACGACAAGGCCGCGAAGACGGTGGTGGTCTCAACCGTGCAGTGAGGCGGCCGGCGTGCGCTGGTCGGCCAAGGCCCCCTGGGCGGCCGGGCGTCGGCGGCGGTCGCGCCGTGACCTCGTACGCCGCGGGGACGGTACGAGGAGGGCCACGACGACCCCCAGGGCGAGTGCGGCCAGGGCGATGACGCCCAGTGCGGCGCCCGGGGCGCCCGGTGCCAGCAGCAGCATGGCCAGGGCGGCGCAGACGACGGTGGCCGATCCGTACGCGATCTGTGCAGGAGCCGGACGCGGCATGGCGGGATCCGTCCTCAAGGCATCAAAGGCGTCAGCGGACAGGGGAGGAGATCGAGTCGCTGGTACGTACCCCTGGTATGTACCGCCTTCGACTCTACGAGGGTCTCTGCCCTGGCGGAACGGGCAGTAAGCGTGACCTAACCCACGGTACCGGGAGCACAAGGGGTGCACGGGCGTGTTCGGCGCGCCCGGAGTGAGCCGTCGCGCTCGGCCTTGCCCGTTATCCGCAACTTAAAGGCCGGATAACGTACTTGCTTGACCTTGCACAGTCAAGATCTGTCTTTTCTTGCGTCACTCCGGTCAAATACCTCCACAGTTCTTACTGGGGAGGACATTCACAAGTGAAGATCAGCCAACGTCGGGTCGTCCGATCCGCCGCGGTGGCCGCCGTCGTCGCGGCCCTCGGCACGGGCACCCTGTCGGCCGGGATCGCGCAGGCGGCGGGCGTGACCACCCCGTCCGGCGCGTCCGACCGCCCCGTGACCATCGAGCGCCAGGACCCGGCGCAGGTCAAGAAGGGCGCGGAGCACGACCTCAAGGGTCCGTTCAGCAAGAAGCAGGAGGACCAGCGCAAGGCCGCGCTGGAGCAGGTCATATCCGGCGACGCCACGGCGCAGCAGCGCGGCGCGTCCAAGGTCGTGCAGCTCGGCAAGGGCAAGTACGTCGAGCTCGGCCGGGAGAAGACCGACAAGATATTCACCATCCTGGTGGACTTCGGCGACAAGGTCGACGACACCACGATGTACGACCCGGACGGCCCCGACGGCCCCAAGCCGCCCGTGAAGAAGTACGGCGGCACTCCCGGCCCGGCGCACAACACCATCCCCAAGCCGGACCGTTCCAAGGACAACAGCACCGCCTGGCAGCAGGACTACAACCGCCAGTACTTCCAGGACCTGTACTTCTCGCACGACGAGAAGAAGGAGTCCCTGGCCAAGTACTACGAGAAGCAGTCCTCCGGCCGCTACTCGGTCGACGGCGTCGTCACCGACTGGGTCAGGGTCCCCTGGAACGAGGCCCGTTACGGCTCCAACTACTGCGGCTCCACCAACTGCCCCAGCGCCTGGGACCTGATCCGCGACGCGGTCAACCAGTGGGTGAAGGACCAGAAGGCCGCCGGCCGCAGCGACGCCGACATCAAGGCCACCCTCGCCCAGTACGACCAGTGGGACCGCAACGACTACAACCACAACGGCAACTTCAACGAGCCGGACGGTTACATCGACCACTTCCAGATCGTCCACGCCGGCGAGGACGAGTCCGCGGGCGGCGGCGCCCAGGGCAAGGACGCCATCTGGGCCCACCGCTGGTACGCCTACGGCTCCGACGCCGGCAAGACCGGCCCCGGCAGCAACAAGGCGGGCGGCACCCAGATCGGCGACACCGGCTTCTGGGTCGGCGACTACACCATGCAGCCGGAGAACGGCGGCCTCGGCGTCTTCGCCCACGAGTACGGCCACGACCTGGGCCTGCCCGACGAGTACGACACCACCGGCACCGGTGAGTCCTCCGTCGCCTACTGGTCCCTGATGTCGTCCGGCTCCTGGCTGGGCGAGGGCAAGGACACCATCGGCGACATGCCCGGCGACATGAGCGCCTGGGACAAGCTGCAGCTGGGCTGGCTCAACTACGACAAGGCCAAGGCCGCGACGAAGTCCACCCACAAGCTGGGCGTCGCCGAGTACAACACGCGCGACAAGCAGGCCGTCGTGGTCGACCTGCCCGCCAAGAAGGTCACCACCGACGTGGTCAAGCCCGCCGAGGGCAACAACCAGTGGTGGAGCGGCCAGGGCGACGACCTGAAGAACACCCTCACCCGCCAGGTCGACCTCACCGGCAAGTCCAAGGCCGCCCTCGACCTGTCCGGCTGGTGGGACATCGAGGAGAACTACGACTACCTCTACGCCGAGGTCTCCACGGACGGCGGCGCCAACTGGACGCCCGTCGACGGCACCGCCGACGGCAAGCAGATCACCCGTGACGGTGGCGACAAGCCCGCCCTGACCGGCACCTCCGGCGCCTACAAGAAGCTGTCGTACCCGCTCGACGCCTACGCCGGCAAGAAGATCGGCCTGCGCTTCCGCTACGCCACCGACGGCGGCACCTCCGGCAAGGGCTTCACCGCCGACGCCATCACCCTGACCGCCGACGGCACCCAGCTCTTCGCCGACGGCGCCGAGAACGGCGACAACGGCTGGACCGCCCAGGGCTTCTCGCGCATCGGTGCCTCCTTCACCAAGGAGTACCCGCAGTACTACATCGCGGAGAACCGCCAGTACGTCTCCTACGACCGCACCCTGCGCGTCGGCCCGTACAACTTCGGCTTCCGCAACACCAAGCCCAACTGGGTCGAGCACTACCCGTACCAGAACGGCCTGCTGATCTGGCAGTGGGACACCTCGCAGGCGGACAACAACGTCGGCGTGCACCCCGGCGCCGGCCGCATCCTGCCGATCGACGCCCACCCGAAGGCCGAGAAGTGGGCCGACGGCACGATCATGCGCAACCGCTTCCAGGCGTACGACTCGCCCTTCAGCTGGTACCCGACCGACGGCTACACCGTGCACAGCAACGGCGTCGCCGCCCGCGTCAAGGGCAAGCTCGGCACCCCGGTCTTCGACGACCACCGCAACACCTACGTCGACCCGGCCAACCCCTCGGGCGGTGTGAAGATCACCGACACCAACACCCGCATCCGGATCCTCAACGAGGCGCTCACCGGCTCCACGATGACGATCCAGGTGGGCCCGGCCAAGTAACCCTGCAGGGCTCGTAGCACAGCTGTACGGCCGGTGCCCGTCTGGCGGGCACCGGCCGTTCGTGCCGAGAATGCTTTTCATGATGGTCTTACGGACGCCACCGGCGTCCCCGTCCCCCCGGCGGGGGTGAGATGGCAGGCGGAGGCTTCGTGCGGCTCCCCGACGGCAGTGTCGTCGTCGCCCTGTCCCTGGCCGCCCCGCACGGCGGGTCCGCCCCGCCGGACGGGCGCGTACGCGTCCTGGTGCGCGCCCCCAACCGGGCCCGGGCCCTGACCCGGCTGCGCAACCTCGGGCTGCGCGCCGTCTACCTGCGCGGCAACACCGAACCGCCCACCCCCGACGAGGTCACGGCCGTCCTGCACCACCCGGACGGGCTGCTGTGGCGCTCGCTGCCGCACGGGCACACCGAGTCCTGGCACCCGATCGGCAGCCTCCTGCGCCCCACCCGCTCCGCTGGCCCCCGCTAGCGGGCCCTCACGCCGCCTGGACGACCGGCTCGCCGCGCAGCTGCACGCCCGCGGCGCCGAGCTCCTGCAGCGTGCGCTGCGTGGTCTCCGGGGCCACCCCGGCCGTCAGGTCCAGCAGCACCCGGGTGGCGAAGCCGGCCCGCTGCGCGTCCAGGGCGGTCGCCCGGACGCAGTAGTCCGTGGCGATGCCCACCACGTCCACCTCGGTCACCTCGCGCTCGCGCAGCCAGTCGGCGAGCTTCGCGCCGGTCTCGTCCACGCCCTGGAAGGCGCTGTAGCCGGCCTCGTAGGCGCCCTTGTCGAAGACCGCCTGCACGGCCCCCGAGGCGATGGCGGGCGCCAGGTTGGGGTGGAAGCCGCTGCCCTCGGTGCCGGCCACGCAGTGCCGGGGCCAGGAGTGCTCGTAGTCCGGCTCGTCGGAGAAGTGCTCCCCGGGGTCGACGTGCATGTCCCGGGAGGCCACGACATGGGCGTACCCGGCGGGCGCCTCGCCCACCAGGTCGGTTATGGCCGCGGCCACGTCGGCGCCGCCGGCCACCGCGAGGCTGCCGCCCTCGCAGAAGTCGTTCTGCACGTCGACGATGATCAGTGCACGGGTCATGGTGCAGATCCTTATGTGAGGGGCCCCCGGCCGGTCGTACGGATCAGCCTGTGTGACCGAGGGTAGTGAGTCGGGTGGCGGTGCGGGAGGGGCACTGGGGGCGCTCAGGAAGCGTATTCCGTGGGCAGAACCGGTTCCCCGCGGGAGAGCTGCGTGGCGGACATCGGCAGCCCCGCGAGCGCCGTGCGGTGCCGCTCGCGGGCCGTGGCCAGCGGCTCCCGGCCGACGACGGCGCCCCCGCGCACCAGCTCGACCAGCAGCTGCCGGTCCGCGAGGTCCTGTGGGACGTCGCCGGTGCCCACGACCTCGGCCTCGGCCACCCCGTGCGCGTCGAGGCGGCGCGCCGCCCACTTGCGGCCGCCCATGGAGGCCTTGCCGCCCATGGACTTCTTGGCCACCGGCCGCAGCGGCGCGTCCGGGCCCGCCTCGTCCGAACGGGCGACCAGCTTGTAGACCATCGAGCACGTGGGATGACCACTGCCGGTCACCAGCTGGGTGCCGACGCCGTAGGCGTCCACCGGGGCGGCGGCGAGGGAGGCGATGGCGTACTCGTCCAGGTCGCTGGTGACCACGATCTTCGTGTCCTTCGCGCCCAGCTCGTCCAGCTGCCGGCGCACCCGGTGCGCGAGCAGCAGCAGGTCGCCGGAGTCGATGCGCACCGCGCCCAGGTCCGGGCCGGCGATCTCCACGGCCATCCGGACCGCCTCGGCCACGTCGTAGGTGTCCACCAGCAGGGTGGTGTTCGAGCCGAGCGAGGCCACCTGCGCCGTGAAGGCGTCGCGCTCGCTGTCGTGCAGCAGCGTGAAGGCGTGCGCACTGGTGCCGACGGTGGGGATGCTGTAGCGGAAGCCCGCGGCCAGGTCGGAGGTCGAGCTGAAGCCGCCCACGAAGGCGGCGCGCGCGGCGGCCACGGCCGCCAGCTCGTGCGTGCGGCGGGCGCCCATCTCGATCAGCGGCCGCTCGCCGGCGGCGACCGACATCCTGGACGCGGCGGCGGCCACGGCCGAGTCGTGGTTGAGGATCGAGAGGATCACCGTCTCCAGCAGCACCGCCTCGGCGAAGGTGCCCTCGACGCGCAGGACGGGCGAGCCGGGGAAGTACACCTCGCCCTCGGGGTAGCCCCAGATGTCACCGCTGAAGCGGTAGTCGGCGAGGAAGGCCAGGGTGGCGTCGTCGACGACCTTGCCGTCGGCGAGGAAGCCGAGGATGGCGCTGTCGAAGCGGAAGTTCTCCACGGCGTCCAGGACCCGTCCGGTGCCCGCGACCACGCCGTAGCGCCGGCCCTCGGGAAGCCGGCGCGTGAAGACCTCGAAGACCGAGCGGCGGTGCGCGGTGCCGGACCGCAGCGCGCCCTGCAGCATCGTCAGTTCGTACCGGTCGGTGAACAGCGCCGTGGACGGCACGGTCACCGGGAGTCCCAGGTCCGCAGTGTTCATGGCGCCGATGCTACCCCTGATACTCGTCAGAGTGACGATTTCCCGGCGCGGGGCCGTTGCGGGGGGCCGATGCTGAGGCCGTGCGGGGGCGGCGCGGGAGCCGTGCGGGGGCCGTGCGGGGGCCTTGCGGGGGGCCGTTTGTGCGGGCGAAGTCGGCAAGTGGCAGCATGGAACCTGTGAGTGTTGCACCGGTCGAGATCGAACGGCCCGATACGGGGGAGTCGCCCTTCGCGGTGACCGAGCCCGACGTCCCCTGGGTGACTCTGGTCCACAACGACCCCGTCAACCTCATGAGTTACGTGACCTACGTCTTCCAGGCGTACTTCGGCTACCCCAAGGACAAGGCGCACCGGCTGATGCTCGACGTCCACCACAAGGGCCGCGCGACGGTCTCCAGCGGAACGCGCGAGGAGATGGAGCGCGACGTGCAGGCGATGCACGGCTACGGACTGTGGGCGACCCTGTCGCAGGACCGTTGATGGCCGGGCACTTCGAGCCGCTCCCCGGCGGCGGGGCCGCCGTTGCCCTGGACGAGGTCGAGATCTCCATCCTGCGCAGCCTGGCCGTGCAGCTGCTGGAGTTGATCGGCCCCGGTGAGACGGACGGTCCCGAAGCGGCCGACCCGCTGGCCCGCCTGTTCGCGGAGGGCCCCAGTGAGCCTCCTGCCGATCCCGCCCTGGCCCGGCTCTTCCCCGATGCCTATGGCACCCCCGGCGCCGAGCAGGACCGGCAGGAGCGTGCGTACGCCGCCGAGTTCCGCCGCTACACGGAGAACGACCTGCGCGAGCGCAAGCGCGAGGACGCCCTGGGGGTGGTGCGCTCGCTGGACGCGCTCACCGTCGCCGGGGACGGCGTGGCCGTGCTGCGGCTGGCCCCGCAGGAGGGCCGGCAGTGGCTGGGCGCGCTCAACGACCTGCGGCTGACGATCGCGGCCCGGCTGGAGATCACCACCGAGGACGACGGCGACGCGCTGTACCGGCTGCCGGACGCCGACCCCCGCAAGCCCATGGTCATGGCGTACCTGTGGCTGGGCGGACTGCAGGAAACGCTGGTGGAAGCACTGATGGCTTGATCGCTACTTGTCGGTGTCCATACGCGTCCGCTCACCGAACGCTCAATTCCGGATAACGATCGAATCACTGTAACGGCGGCTATTAGCCGCCGTTATTGCTTTTGTCCTGTTTTATTTGTGATGCAGACCACTCCAGCCGCTCGTATGCCGAGACGATCTCACGGTCAACCGTGATACATCTTGCCGACCTGCCTCCGTGACGCCACCCCTGTCACGGCGGGAGCGCTTTGCCGGCCGACCGCCGGCACCGAGCAGGAACTCCATCCGGGGGGATCGGTACCCGATCCGGAGCAACCGGGTCGGTATGGAGAAAGGCGCACCACCATGACCTCTGAGCAGGTCGCGGACCGGACCGCAGTGCGGGACGGCGACGGAAGCGACAAGGAAGCTTCCGAGGGTTACCAGCGGGGACTGGGCAACCGTCAGATCCAGATGATCGCCATTGGTGGCGCCATCGGAACCGGTCTGTTTCTCGGCGCGGGCAAGGCCATTTCCAAGGCCGGACCGAGCCTCATCCTGGCCTATGCGATAGCCGGCCTGGTCATCTTCTTCATCATGCGAGCGCTCGGCGAGCTGCTCATGTACCGCCCGGTGTCGGGCTCCTTCTCGGAGTACGCCCGGGAGTTCCTCGGCCCCTTCTGGGGCTATGTGACCGGATGGACTTACTGGCTCTTCTGGGTCGTCACCGGAATCACCGAGGTGACCGCCGCGGCGACCTATGTGCAGTACTGGAACAAGTCGATTCCCCAATGGGCCTCGGCGCTGGTCTTCACCGTCCTGCTCTACTTCGTCAACCTGATCTCCGTGAAGCTCTTCGGCGAGCTGGAGTTCTGGTTCTCGATGGTCAAGGTCACCGCCATCATCGGCATGATCCTCATCGGCCTCGGCGTGATCATCCTCGGCTTCTCCAAGGCCGGTGACACCGCCTCCTTCACCCTGCTGTGGGACCACGACGGGTTCTTCCCCAAGGGCATCGGCGGCACGCTGATGACCCTGCAGATCGTGATGTTCGCCTTCCTCGCCGTCGAGCTCGTCGGCGTCACGGCGGGCGAGGCCGCCGACCCCAAGAAGACCCTGCCCAAGGCCATCAACACCGTGCCGTGGCGCATCGCCGTCTTCTACCTGGGTGCGCTGATCATCATCCTGTCGGTCGTCCCGTGGACCGAGTTCATGCCGGGCGTCAGCCCCTTCGTGGCGGCCTTCGCCAAGATCGGCCTGCCGGCCGGTGCCGGCATCGTCAACTTCGTCGTCCTCACCGCGGCGCTGTCGTCCTGCAACTCCGGCATGTACTCCACCGGCCGCATGCTGCGCGACCTCTCGCTCAACGGCCAGGGCCCGAAGTTCTTCGGCCAGCTGTCCAAGAAGGGCCTGCCCTTCCGTGGCACCACCTTCTCGGCCGCGCTGATGCTGGTGGGCGTGTGGATCAACTACCAGTGGCCGGGCGACGCCTTCAACTACGTCGTCTCCTTCGCCACGATCTCCGGCATGTGGGCCTGGATCATGATCCTGCTCTGCCAGCTGCGCTACCGCCGCATGGCGAATGCGGGCCTGCTGCCGCAGTCGGAGTTCAAGGCCCCGGGCGCCCCCTGGACCAGCCTGTTCGCCCTGGCGTTCATCGTCATGGTCATCGTCCTGATGGGCATCGACGAGGACGCGCGGATCTCCCTGTACTGCGCGCCGATCTGGGCCGCGATCATGTGGGTCTCGTACCTCGTCCTCAAGCGCCGCAACCCGCAGGCGTTCGCGCGCCGTGACTACACGGCCGCCGTCGAGGAGGCCGAAGCGGCCGCCTGACCGCAGGCGTCCCCGGCCGCCTGATTCGCAGGCATCCCTCACCGGGCCCGCCCGCACCCTTAGGGGTGCGGGCGGGCCCGGTGGTTTTTGGCTGAATCGTTTAGTTGCCCCCTGCAGGCATACTGGGGTTGGCTTAGACCACTGGGAACGGAGTGACTGATGGGTCGGATCCCCGCCGTCGCTCTCCTGTGTCCCGCCTGCACTTTTTCGTGCCTTCTCCCATCGCCGTCTCATGTCCTGATTCCTTGCCCTCCTGAGGATTGCGCAGGTGCCACATGAGTTCGATCACCAGTCCGCGTCAGGAGACGCCGCCGGGCTTACGCCTGGCCATCGCGGCCCTGAAGACCCAGGCACAACAGATCGGCCGGCTCGTCGGGGAGGTCGAGGCCCTGTGCGCACCGCACGCGCTGGCCGACCCCGACTCACCCGTCCTGGCCGAGATCATGCGCAGGAACGTGCCCCGATGGCACTTCGCGATGCTCAACGACGCCGAACGCAACACCGCCCTGACCGAGGCGCTCCGGCGCCGCATCCCACCCGGCTCCGTGGTGCTGGACATCGGCGCCGGCACCGGGCTGCTGGCCATGGCCGCCGTACGGGCGGGCGCCGCTCACGTCTACACGTGCGAGGAGAACCCCCTCCTGGCGGAGATCGCCCGCCAGACGATCGCCGGCCACGGCATGTCCGACGCCGTCACCGTCCTCGGCAAGCGGTCCACCGAGCTGGAGGTCGGCCGCGACCTCGAGCGGCGCGTCGACGTCCTGGTGTCCGAGATCGTCGACTGCGGCCTGATCGGCGAGGGACTGCTCCCTTCCGTCCGCGACGCCCGCGCCCGGCTGCTGGCCCCCGGCGGTCTGATGATGCCGGTGGCCGCCCGCCTGTACGGGCAGCTGATCGAAAGCGAGACCGTCGTCGGACTCAACCGCGTGACCGGCGCGGGCGGCTTCGACGTCTCCTTGATGAACACCGCCGCCACCCGCGGTCACTTCCCCGTCCGGCTCGGCACCTGGCCCCACCGGGCACTGACCGAACCCCGGGAACTGGTGGCCTTCGACCTCGCATCGGGAGAGCTCGGCCCCGGCAGCCGCACGCTGCCGTTCACCGCCACCGCCGACGGTGAGGCCCACGCACTGGTGACCTGGTTCGCCATGGACCTGGGCGGCGGCATCACCCTGCGCAACGCGCCGCAGAACACCGCCTCGCACTGGATGCAGGCCCTGCTCCTCCTCGACAAGCCCCTCGCGCTGAGCGCCGGCCAGTCCACCGACATCGAGCTCTCCTGGACCGACACCACCCTCGCCGTGTCCTGAAAGCCGCCGACGTCATGCCGCCGACGTCATGGATCAGAAAGGTGACATCCCTTCATGAGCCACGCCGCTTTCCCGTACGAGCCCTATGCACTGCACGGTGACGCCTTGCGCGAGGCGATCCTGCGGTATGCGAGCAACCCCCTCTACCTCGACAACGAGGAATGGGAGAACAGCGACAACCCCTATCGCCGGCAACTGCGGCCCCAGATCCTGCGCCACCTGGACTTCGATCGCACACCAGGCCGGGACCAGGTGCTCGAATACCCGAGCCTCGCCGCCCATCGCCTGCTGACCAGCATCTACGAGGCCGACCTGGTCTTCCTTCCCCAGTCCGGGCTCTCCGGCAAGTGGGAGGACTTCACGGGCTACTACAGCCCGACCAACCGCGCCCTGGGCGAGGCCGTCCGTCCGGCCCTCGAACGCTTCGCCTTCGGCTTCCTCGACCAGGAGGTCGAGGTCTCGGGGAAGTGGACGAAGGAGAGCTTCGCCTCCTACGTCGAATCCCTCGACCCCTATGGCCGGGCCGAGGCCTCCCCCTCCGAAAAGGCGATCCTCGGCTCCTCGGACCGCGAACGCGCGGCCCGCATGTGGCTGATCCAGTTCGCCCCCGACTTCCTCTCCGAGGCGTCGCCGATGATCCGCAACGTCCTCGGCCACTACGGCGCGCCGCAGTCGGAATGGTTCAAGATCATTATTGATGAGTACGGCTACGGCGTGCACGAGACCAAGCACAGCCGATTCTTCGAGGACACGCTGACCTCCGCGGGCCTGCAGACCGACATCCACCGGTACTGGCAGTACTACCTCGTCAGCAGCCTGATGATGAACAACTACTTCCACTACCTCGGCAAGAATCATGAGCTGTTCTTCCGGTACGTCGGGGCGCTCTTCTACACGGAGGCCACCCTGGTCGACTTCTGCCGTCGTGCCGCCTCCCTGCTCACCGAGGTCTTCGGCGACCGGGCCGACGTCCGCTACTTCACCGAACACGTCCACATCGACCAGCACCATGGCCGCATGGCCATGGACAAACTGATCCTGCCCCTCATCGACGCCTGCGGCGAGGAGATCATCCCCGAGATCGTCCGCGGCATCGAGGAGTACCGGGTCGTCCAGGAGGTCGCCGACCAGGACTTCGCCGCCCAGATCTCCTGGATGGACCGGCAGCCGGAGTACCGCAAGCTGCACGCCCCGGTCTGGGACGCCATCCGCAGCGGCCGGATCACCCCGCCGGTGGCCGACATCGTCGAGCCGTACGGCGAGCTGTCCAACACCCACAGCCACGAGGGCGACGAGCTGTGCCACATCGTCTCCGGCACCATGAAGTTCGTCAGCGGCTTCGACTCCTACGAGATCCTCGAAGCCGGTCAGGGCATCGTGATCGAGCGCAATCGCCTGCACGGCGCGATCATCGAATCCGAGGAATGCGTCTACCAGATCCACTCCGTGGGGGACTACCGCGCGTGCCTGTCGTGACCTTCTCGGCCATGGGCCGTGAGAACTGCGTGGAGGTGGCCGGTGTCCCGTACGTCTACGCCCGCACCGCCCAAGGGGCCTTCGTCATGCCGGCGACCTGCCCCCACCGCGGCGGCCCCCTCCATCTGGCCGGAATCACCCCGGAGGGGAACCGTCTGGTGTGCCCCTGGCACGAACGCAAGGTGTCCCTCGGCCGCCTCCGCAAGGAGATCCCGGCCGTACGCCGTGGCGACCTCGTCACCGCCGTGATCCCCGGGCCGGCCGACGCACGGACCATCCTGCGGCACCGCCCGCTCTCCGCGGACCTGGCGGGCGAATCCTAGGCCGGCGAGGGGCGCCCCCTGTCCCGTAGGCCCGGCGACGGGACGGGGGAGGCCGGGGCGGACTCCGTGGGCCGCGCTTCGAGATCGAGGAGGAACTGCTTGGCCGGTATGCCTCCGGCGTAGCCCGTCAGTCGTCCGTGCGCGCCTATGACCCGATGACAGGGCAGCACCAGACACAAAGGATTGGACCCGAGCGCCACGCCCACGGCCCGCGCCGCACCGGGCCGGCCGATCGTCGCCGCGACCTGGGCATAGGTCGTCGTCCGGCCGTAGCCCACCTGCCGGTCGACCGCCCGGAGCACCTCGCGGGTGAAGTCACTGGCCAGCCGCGGATCCAGCGGCACGGAGAAGGCGCGGCGCTCACCGGCGAGATAGGCGTCGATCTCCGCCTGCGCCTGCTCCAGCACCGCGCGCCGGCCGGGACGGACGGTGCTCGGGTCGTCGGTGCAGTGCCGGGCCACCCGGGACAGCAGTCGTTGCACCACGTCCATGGGGGCGAAGCCGCAGTAGAGCAGGGCGTCTTCCGAAGCGGCGAGCGACAGCCGGCCCACTGCGGTGTCGTGCCTCGTCACCGCCACGGAGTCCAGCAGAGGCGAACGGTTCTCGGTCACCGGGACCTCCTTGTCCGGTTCAGGCCGGCACGGGCCGGCAGCTCTTGCAGGGGCGGTACCCGGCGTGCCGGGCTTCCGCGGCCGAGCGGAAGGGCACCCGGTGCGGCGGCGTGATCCGGCGGGCGTGCGCACAGGTCGGGTGGCAATAGATGTGGGTCGTGTCGCTGCCGAGGAAGACCATCTCCAGCCGCGTCAACGACTCGATGTACTGCGGGTCCATCCCCTCCGCCCGGCGCAGCGCCTCTCCCGCATCGTGGCCGTAGGCCGCGTCATAGGGGCGCCCGCTGTCGTCGGCCACCCGGTGGCAGGGAATGAGCACATGCACCGGATTCCTCGCCAGCGCCTCGACCACCGGGGCCGTCGCGGTGAGCCCGGCCTCGTGGGCCACCCAGGAGACCGGCCGTATCTGCCCCCGCGGAATGCGGCGCACGGCTCCCAGGACAGCCTGCTCCAGGGCGCTCAGCCCCGCCAGGTCGATGGCCACGCCCGAGGCGCGCCCCGTCCGCAGCGCGGGCCGCACTCCGGCGGGCGGGTCCGCGGCGGAGATCACCGAGCGCCCGGTGCGCGCCAGGTGTTGCTCCTCGAACTCCCGGCGGTCGGCGACCACCGCCGCCAGCATGGCACCCGTCAGCGCCCGCCCGTCGCCCGCGACATAGAGACCGCCTGCGGGTGAGTCGACCAGGGCGTACGTGTCGTAGCGGCTCTGCGCGATCCCCAGAGCCTTGAGGACCCCCAGCTCGAATCCCGTCGGGGCGTCCTCGGCCCCCAACGCCGCCAGCATTCCCTCCAGGGGCGTCACCCCCGAGGGGCCGTTGACACTGCTCATGTCATCACCTCCTTCAGCATGGAATCCTCCGTCTCCAGGGCTTCGCGAAGCTTGGCCAGCCCCCGGGAGACCTGTGCCTTGACCGTGCCGACGGCACACTGCTGCGCCTCGGCCACCTCGGCGTAACTGAGCCCCATCACATGGCGCATGATCACAGCGGCCCGGTAGCGCTCCGGCAGTGTGGCCAGCGCGTCGACGAGCGCCTTGCGGTCGACAGTGGCCGTCGCCCGCTCCTCCGGTCCCGGCTGGTCGTCGGGCCAGCCGAGGCCGGCGTCCTCCACCCGGCCCGCCGAGACCGGCCGTCTGCTCTTGGACCGCAGGTCGTTGCGCCAGACGTTCGTCGCGATGCTCATCAACCACGCCCGTGGTCGCAGCGAGCGGCGACGGGAGGGGGAGAACTGCCGCAGCGCCACATAAGCGCGCAGGAACGTGTCCTGTCCCAGGTCGTCCGCCTCGGCCGGTGAGCCGGTGAGGCGTAATAAATACGTGCGGATCGCCGAGCCATGGACCCGGACCAGTTCCACGAAGCCGTCGTCGAGGTCCAAGGCCAGACGATCAGTCAGTTGCCCTGTCATCTCGTCCATTACCCAATGAACACCGACGGCTCGCCATCGGTTGCCCGCCGCCGGGTGCCCAGCCGGGCCGCACCGGCACTGAGCACGGCCATGACCATGCACGCGGCCAGGACCAGGCCCAGCGCCGAGGCGGACCGCTCCGGCGAGCCGCTCCCGGCGAGGGCCAGGTAGCCGCCGCCCAGGGCGGCCACCCCCAGCGCCCCGCAGAGCTGGGCGTTGGTGCTGATCACCCCGGACAGGTCGGCGGCATAGCGGTCCGGCATGGCGAACGTCATCCAGCCGATCAGGGCGTTGGAGCTGATGCCGAGCCCCAGCCCGCCGATGCCCAGCAGCACGAAGAGAGTCGGCCCGCTGTGGTGACCGCAGAGCACATAGACCCACACCGCGGCATAGCCCACGGCCAGGACCAGGCAGCCCACCACCGGCATCGCGGCCCGGCGCTCCTCGGGTATCCGGGCGAGCAGCGGACCGGCGAACCCGAAGGCGGTCACCCAGGACACCATCGCCAGCCCCGCGTACGTCGGCCCGTGCCCCAAACCGTCCTGCAGGTAGACGGCGAGCACGAAGAGCAGGGCGAAGTACGTCAGCGTGGTCACGCCGTGGGCCACCAGCGGCCACCGCACCGCCGGCTCGCGTATCACCTCCTCGGCGATCAGCGGGCGCCCGCCGTTTGCCGCCAGGCGCCGCTGCCCGATGCGGAAGGCGGCGAACAGCACCCCGCTGGCGGCCAGGGAGACCCACATCCACACCGACCATCCCTGGTCCGTGCTCAGCAGCAGCGGGACGATCAGCAGCAGCACGGCGGCCGCCAGCAGCGACATGCCCCGCAGGTCGAGCTCCTCGGCCCGCCGGTCGCCCCCGTCCTGCGGGACCCAGCGCATTGCCGCGTAGATCAGGAACAGGCCCACGGGCACGTTGATCAGGAAGATGGGCCGCCAGCTGGTGCCGTGGATGTCGGCCGCTATCAGCAGACCACCCAACGCCTGACCGGCCACTGCGCCTCCCGACAGGGCCACGGCGTAGTAGCCCAGTGCCTTGATGCGCTGCTCCCCACGGAAGTGCAGCTGGATGCCGCTGAGCACCTGCGGCACCATCAACGCCGCCCCGGCGCCCTGCACCAGCCGGGCCACGATCAACTGGACGGGCCCGGTGGCCAGGGCACAGGCCAGCGACGCGCCGGTGAAGACCGCCATTCCCGCGTTGAACACGCGGCGATGACCGTGTGCCGCGCCCAGCCGGGCCCCGCCCACCAGCAGCACGGCGTAGGCCACCACATAGCCCGACACCACGAGCCCGGCCTCGCCGCCGGACGCACCCAGCCCGGACTGTATGGACGGCGCCGCTATGTTGGCGATGGCGGTGTCCACATTGGCCATGAACTGCGCGGCCAGCAGCACCGCCAGCACCCCCCAGCGACGCCTGTCCGTGAGCGCCGCCCCCTCCTGCACTGTGCCGGGTCGCGACATGCTGTCTCCCACCCTCCTGAGCGGTGTCGTCAGCCGGAGAGGCCGTGGGCGAACGGGGGCCAGCCGATCTCTTTGAGATCCGGCACCACCAGGTCGGCGGCCCGCAGTTCCGCGGCCGAGTGGGTGGTGGTGATCCCCACGCAGGCCATCCCGGCCGCCTTGGCGGCGGCCACGCCCGCGGGGGCGTCCTCGAAGGCCACGGCGCGGGCCGGCTCCACTTCCAGAGCCGCACACCCGGCCAGATAGCCCTCGGGGTCGGGCTTCCCCCGGCTCACGTCCTCCGCGGTGATCAGGGCGGAGAACAACTCGGCCCCGCCGACCAGCGTGAGGAGCTCCCGGGCGTGCTCCCGCAGGCCGGAGGTGACCACCGCCATCGGCACGCCCTCGGCGGCCAGCAGTTTGACCAGGGCCTCCGCCCCCGGAACCGCGTACGCGGCAGGAATGTCGGGCCCGTTGAGATATCCCACGGCCTCGTCGAAGAGCTCGTCCACGGTGCTGCCCGGGAACCGGTGGACGTGGTCGGCCAGCGCCTCCTTGCCCCGCCGTCCGACGAAGGAGGCGAGCAACGCGTCGTCCACCTCCAGGCCGTGGGTCCGGAAAAGGCGGGTCCATGCGGCACGGCTGCGATGTTCGGTG
The DNA here is from genome assembly GCF_040675615.1 of Streptomyces sp. NPDC049585. Taxonomy (NCBI): domain Bacteria; kingdom Bacillati; phylum Actinomycetota; class Actinomycetes; order Kitasatosporales; family Streptomycetaceae; genus Streptomyces; species Streptomyces sp. NPDC049585. The sequence continues at coordinate 51,642 of NZ_JBFAPE010000018.1, forward strand.
GCCACCAGCGTGCCGTCGAGGTCGAAGAGCGCGGCGCGCCACGGCGGGCTGCTGGATTCCGTCCGCGCCACGGAGGGATCGGTCATGAGATGAGTGCCAGCCTTTCCTGCGTTCTGTGCTTCTGCTGCGCCTTCTTCTGGTGCTGCTGCATCACGCGTCGGCGCGCATGGCCTTCGCGCACGCCGCGAGGGTGCCTTCGAGACCCTCGTAAAGGTGCTGCCATGGCCGCTGCGCCTGGAGGGCGGCGGCACCCCGCACCACCGCCGCGTCATGGTGACGTCGGGCGGCGATCTGCAGGCCGACGGGGACACCGTTGGAGGCCAGGCCGACGGGGACGGTGGCTGCCGGGCTGCCGATCAGGTTGAAGGGACTGGTCATCGACCAGCCGACGAACCTGTCGACTCCCTGGCCCGCGACCTCCGTGGGACCGACCGTGGTGCGTGTGGCGTCGTTGGGGATCCCGGCGATCGAGTTGACCGGGCTGATGATCAGGTCGAACTCGTCGAAGACGCTTTCGAAGGTGTCGAGCACCTGGGTGCGCAGCAGGTCCGCCAGGCGGAAGTCCACGGCGCTGAGGCTCGCACCGACCGCCACGCTCTCGCGGTAGGCGGGATCGATCCGCTCGTCACCGGCGAAGTCGAGCCCCATCGGCCGGCTGATCTCGGCGGACTCGGCGTGGGCGAGCGAGAGGTAGCGCCGCCAGGTCGCGGTCAGCTCCGCGTGCGGCACGGGTAGCCGGAAGTCCACCTCGACGACCTCCGCGCCCGCCTCCTTGAACGCCGGCAGCGCCGCCCGCACCAGCTGCTCCACCTCCGCCTCGAACGGATAGCCGCCGAGATCGGGGCTGTAGGCGATGCGCATGCCCTGGAGCGAGGGCGTCAGCGCGGAGGCGAGCGTGTCGCCGACGGGGAAGGAGTAGGGGTCCCTCGGATGCGGCCCGGACATCAGGTCCAACCCGAGGACGGCGTCCTCCACGGTCCGCGCCACGGGTGCGTAGCAGACCATGGGGTTCAGCCGCCGGAAGGCGTTGGGCCGGGCGGGCACGGCGACCCTGCCGAAGGTCGTCATCATCGTGAACACACCGCAGAACGCCCCGGGGACGCGCAGGGAACCCCCCGCATCCGACCCCTGGGCCAGCGGCACCATCCCCGAGGCGACCGCGGCCGCGCTGCCGCCGGACGACCCGCCGGCGTTCATGGCGGGGTTGAACGGGGTGGACGCCGGGCCGAACAGGGCGCTGTCGGTCGTCGCCTTGAAGCCGAACTCCGGCGTGTTCGTCTTCCCGACCACGATGGCGCCCGCCCGCACCAGCCGGTCGACGCATTCGATCGTGTCCGGGGCGACCTCGTCGGCGAAGAGCAACGATGCGCGGGTGGTGCGGACCCCGGCCACCGGATCGAGATCCTTCACGCCGATGGGCACACCGTGCAGCGGCCCGACCTTGGCACCCGACAGTAACGCGCGCTCCGCCCGCTCGGCCGCCGCCAGTGCCTCGTCGCGGCACACCGTGACGAAGGCATTGACCACTCCGTTGTACTCCTCGATGCGCTCGAGGCTCTTGCGCACCACCTCGACAGGGGAGACATCCCCGGCCCGGATGAGCTCGGCAAGGCGGCCGGCGGTCAGTGACGCAAAATCTTCCATGGACCTCGTCCTCTTCGGAATCGGTACGGATCGATCGACCCCGGACCATGGCCGGTCAGCAGGTCATCATCTCGTCGTAGGGGAAACACCGGCGGACGCCGCCGGGTTGCACCGCACGGTTCACGCGGCGGGACCGGGCTCCTGCAGCACGAGCCGCTTCTCCATCTCCCGGATCGCGCGGCAGTCCTCCCACACCTGCTCGCGGTCCGCGTGCGACAGGACCACGAAGCCCAGCGACAGCGTGGCCAGCAGGTCCTTGGTCATGCGCAGGTGCTGTCCGTTGGCGACGTGGACGGAGGCGTGGAAGAGAGAGGGCAGGTCCTGGACGCCGTCGAAGACCTCCGCGTTGCTCACGACGCCGGCGGAGCGGCTGACCAGGAAGACGACCAGGGTGTGCCGCAGCAGCGCGTAGTGCTCCGGGACGTCCTGCGGGCGCGCGGTCACCAGGCTGCGCACCGTCCGGTCGATCTGGCTGTCGCCCGTGGCACGGCGGCAGAACCGGGGCTGGCCGCCCCCGTGGGGCCTGGCGTTGAGCTCGATCAGCCGGGGCCCGTCCTGCGTCAGCATCACCTCGACGTGGGCGGCCCCGAACCGCATGCCCACCGCATCGAGCACCCCGCGCGTGTACGCCACCAGCTCGGGCACGACGGCGTCGTTTGGCGCCAGCCACTCCATGGTGTCGTAGACGGCCATGTGAGCCCCGTTGTCGATCTTGCTGTAGCGGGTGACGTCGGTGACCGTGTGGCGCCCGTCGTGGGTGAAGGTGTCCACGACGAACTCCGTGCCCGTGACGTACTGCATCACCAGCATGCGGTCGTTGAGCACGCCCCATTGGTTGCGCCGGCCGAGCTGGGCGTCGAAGGCCTCGCGCCACCCCCGCCCGCCCGGCACCCGGACCACGCCGTCCGTCCCCGCGCTCCGGGGCGGCTTGATCACCAGGTCGGCGCCGGTCAGCCCCTCACGCGCGATCCAGGACTCCACGTCCCCGGCGTCGTCGGTGCAGATCTGCGGGACCACCGGCAGGCCCGCCCGGGCCACGGCCTTCGCCATCTCGCCCTTGTGCCACCGTGCGGGGCCCAGGGCGGGCACATTGGCCCGCTCCGGGACGGTCTGCGCCGCCAGCCGGTCCGCGAGCTCCACCCCCGTCTCCGTACCGGCGACGACGCAGCAGGGGTCCAGCTCCTTGAGCCGGGCCGCCACCGCGGCCAGGTCGCCGTCGTACTCGTCGTACCGGATCACCTCGTCGAAGTCCTCCGGGTGCCAGGAGGAGGCGTAGACCTCCACCGGAGGGCGGGACAGCACCGCGACCACCGGCACGCCCGCCTCCCGGAAGGCGGGCGCGAAGTACATCCCGGACGAATACGGGTCGACGATCACCGCCGTCCCCGGTGCCGCCGGTGCCGAGGAGGAGCCCGAAGGGAACCGTGGATCTTTGTTCATACAGGTGAAACACCGGCGCGCCCCCGAGCGTTGCGCCCTGCCTATCCTTTGCGCATGCTGACCATCACGCAGGCCCTGTACGACCGCATCGTCGAGCACGCCCGCGCCGACCACCCCGACGAGGCGTGCGGAGTGATCGCCGGTCCGGTCGGCAGCGGTCGCCCCGAGCGGTTCATCCCCATGCTCAACGCCGCCCGGTCGCCCACGTTCTACGAGTTCGACTCCACCGACCTGCTCAAGCTCTACCGCGAGATGGACGACCGCGACGAGGAACCCGTCGTGATCTACCACTCGCACACGGCGACCGAGGCCTACCCCTCGCGCACCGACATCTCCTACGCCAACGAGCCCGGCGCCCACTACGTGCTGGTCTCCACGGCCGACGCCGACGGCGCCGGCCCCTTCCAGTTCCGCTCCTTCCGGATCCTCGACGGCGAGGTCACCGAGGAAGCGGTCGAGGTGGTCGACGCGTACTGAGCGGTGAGACGCCGCATTCCGCCACATGGGACGAACATGCGGTGGGCGCACGGGGAATCGATACGATGCGCCCACCGTTCCCCACGACGTACCAGGAATCCCTCCGCACTCCGGCAGGAGCACACACCATGGCCATCGAGGTCCGCATCCCGACCATCCTGCGCACGTACACCGACGGGCAGAAGGCCGTCGAGGGCAGCGGCGCCACGCTCGACGAGCTCTTCCGTGACCTCGACAGCAGGCACAAGGGCATCCGCGAGCGCCTGGTGGACGAATCCGGTGAGCTGCGCCGCTTCGTGAACGTCTACCTCAACGACGAGGACGTCCGCTTCATCTCCGGCATCGCGACCGAGCTCGGTGACGGCGACAGCGTCACCATCCTCCCGGCCGTTGCCGGCGGCATGGCCTGATCGGGCGCCCGGCGTGCGCTACGACAGTCCCCTGGCGGCGGTGGGCAACACCCCGCTCGTCCGCCTGCCCCGCCTGTCCCCGTCCGCCGACGTGCGGATCTGGGCCAAGCTGGAGGACCGCAACCCGACCGGTTCGGTGAAGGACCGCCCCGCCCTGCACATGATCGAGCAGGCGGAGAAGGCCGGACGGCTGACCCCGGGCTGCACCATCCTGGAGCCCACCTCCGGCAATACCGGCATCTCCCTGGCGATGGCGGCCCGGCTCAAGGGCTACCGCATGGTGTGCGTCATGCCGGAGAACACCAGCCAGGAGCGCCGCGATCTGCTGGCCATGTGGGGCGCCGAGATCATCCCCTCTCCTGCCGCCGGCGGCTCCAACACGGCCGTGCGCGTGGCCAAGGAGCTCGCCGAGCAGCACCCGGACTGGGTGATGCTCTACCAGTACGGCAACCCCGACAACGCCGGCGCGCACTACGCCACCACCGGTCCGGAGATCCTCGCCGACCTGCCGGAGATCACGCACTTCGTCGCCGGGCTGGGCACCACCGGCACCCTGATGGGCGTCGGCCGCTACCTGCGCGAGCACAAGCCGGACGTGAGCATCGTCGCGGCGGAGCCGCGCTACGACGATCTGGTCTACGGACTGCGCAACCTCGACGAGGGCTTCGTGCCCGAGCTCTACGACGCGACGGTGCTCACCACCCGCTTCTCGGTGGGTTCCGAGGACGCCGTCCGCCGCACCCGCGAACTCCTCGCCGAGGAGGGCATCTTCGCCGGCATCTCCACCGGTGCCGTGCTGCACGCGGCGCTCGGTGTCGCCCGTAAGGCCGTACGGGCGCAGCGCAGTGCCGACATCGTCTTCGTCGTCGCCGACGGCGGTTGGAAGTACTTGTCCACCGGCGTCTACACCGCCGCCACCACGGAAGAGGCCGTCGAGGCGCTGCACGGCCAGCTCTGGGCCTGATCGGGCCGGCGGGCGCACGGCGCGCGCATGCGCGGGGCACCCCCGTGCATGGGTGAAGTCGCTACTACCGATGTTGGGACGCTGCTGACATCATCACGTGGGAGACGCACATGAACTGTCCCGCATGTGGATCTTCGGACATGAGGCAACTCAACAATGGAAACTGGCAGTGCGGAAACTGCGGCGCGGTCACGGCTGGAGCGCACACGGCTCGACAGGGCGGCCTGGGAAGCGCTCGCACCTGAGACGCGTGAGCGGCTCTCGGCGTTCATGACGCCGGAGGTGTTCACGGTGACGGCCGGCAGCGAGGAGTCGGCCGACCGCTTCCAGCGCTTCATGGAGACGCTGGACCGCGCGGAGCGGCACCGCCCGCTGTAGCCGCGCCCGCCCAGGGCCGCACGCCGCCGGCGAGCGCCCTCCGCACTTCTGCACGCCCCCGGGCCCCGGACGCGCGCCCTCACCGGCAGCGCGGCCGGGGCCCCGCGTCTGCCCGGAGCGACCGGGGCCCCGGGCCCGGCCACGTCCGTCCTGGTGATTCCGCCCACACGCCCCGTTCCCGGAGGAGCCACCGACCGGATCTCGCCTTACGCTCGACTGCACGCATGGCCCCCCGTAACCGGCCCACGGAGGTTCAGGCCCGCATGAAGCTCACCGTCGTCGGATGCTCGGGCTCGTTCCCGTCCACGGACTCGGCCTGCTCGAGTTATCTGGTGGAGGCCGACGGCCACCGGGTCCTCCTCGACATGGGCAACGGCGCCCTCGGCGAGCTCCAGCGCCACGTCGGTCTGTACGACCTCGACGCCGTGCTCCTCTCCCACCTGCACCCGGACCACTGCATCGACATGTGCGGGTACTTCGTCGCCCGCTACTACCGTCACGACGGCGGCAGGGCCGGCGCCATCCCCGTCCACGGCCCCGAGGGCACCGAGAAGCGGCTGCTGACCGCGTACGGCGACGTGCCCGACGAGGCGTGCATGAGCGAGGTCTTCGACTTCCGCACCCTGACCCCCGGCACCTTCCAGGTCGGCCCGCTGACGGTGCGTACGGTGCGGGTGAGCCACCCCGTGGAGGCGTTCGCCTTCCGGGTCGAGCACGGCGGCTCCTCGCTGGTGTACTCCGGCGACACCGGCCCCTGCGAGGCCCTCGACGAGCTAGCCCGCGGCGCCGACCTGCTCCTGTGCGAGGCGTCCTTCACCCACGGCAAGGAGGACATCCCCGGCCTCCACCTCAACGGCCGCCAGGCGGGCGAGGTGGCCCGCACGGCGGGCGTCGGCCGGCTCGTGCTGACCCACATCCCGCCGTGGACGGACCCCCTGACCAATCTGCGCGACGCGCGCTCGGTCTTCGACGGGCCGGCGGAACTGGCGCGCGCGGGCGCGGTGTACGAGCTGTAATCCCACGGCCCCCGTACAGCGGGTACGACGAAGCCCCCGGAACACCTGACGGTTCCGGGGGCTTCGGGTCTCGGGGCCCGGTCAGGACGTCACTTGACGTCCTCGAGCTGGCCTTCGGGCTCGCGGCCCGGGGTCGGGATGTTGAACTTCGTAATGGCGAACCGGAAGATCGCGTAGTACAGCGCGCCGAAGCACAGACCCACGAGCATCAGCATCCACGGCTTGGTGGCGATGCCGAGGTTCAGCAGGAAGTCGATGACACCGGCGGAGAAGCCGAAGCCGTCCTTCATGCCGAGCGCCCAGGTCAGGGCGTGCGAGACGCCCGTGAGCACCGCGTGCACCGCGAAGAGGGCCGGGGCGAGGAACATGAAGGTGAACTCGATCGGCTCGGTGACGCCCGTGACGAAGGAGGTCAGGGCCAGCGAGCCCATCATGCCCGCGACGCGCTTGCGGTTCTCCGGGCGGGCGCAGTGCACGATCGCCAGGCAGGCGGCGGGCAGGCCGAACATCATGATCGGGAAGAAGCCGGTCATGAACTGGCCCGCGCTCGGGTCGCCGGCCAGGAAGCGCGCGATGTCGCCGTGCTTGCCGTGGTAGTCGCCGGCCTGCAGCCACGGGAAGGAGTTGAGCAGGTGGTGCATGCCCACCGGGATCAGCGCGCGGTTGAAGACACCGAAGATGCCCGCGCCCACGGCGCCGGAGCCGACCAGCCACTCGCCGAAGTTGTGCAGACCCGTGCCCAGGACCGGCCAGATGAGACCGAAGAGGATGCCGATGACCAGGCCGGCGAAGGCCGAGATGATCGGGACCAGGCGGCGGCCGCCGAAGAAGCCCAGCCACTCGGGCAGCTTCTTACGGTGGTAGCGCTGGTAGAGCAGGGCGACGACGATGCCCATGACGACGCCGCCGAGGACGCCGGCATTGACCGGTGCGTTCGTCATGACGATCTTGCCGTCGACGACCGTGGCGACCTTGGGCAGGTTGCTGTCGGTGAAGGTGGCCAGGACCTTCTGGAAGACCAGGTAACCGGTGACGGCGGCGAGCGCCGTGGAGCCGTCCGACTTCTTCGCGAAGCCGATGGCGACACCGACGGCGAAGAGCAGGGCCATGTTGTCCAGCAGGGCGCTGCCGCCCGCCGACATGTAACCCGCGATCTTGGTGATGAACTCCGGGAAGGAGTCGCGGCCGAGCATGTCGTTGTTGCCCAGCCGGACCAGGAGCGCCGCGGCAGGCAGGACGGCCACCGGCAGCATGAGGCTGCGGCCGATGCGCTGCGCGACCGCCATGGCACCGGCGCCGAACTTCTTCTTCTCTTCCGGTGCGGCCTTTTCAGGCGCCTTCTTCGCCGCCTTGGCTGCCGTACTCATCGGATTCCTCCAGGTGAGGCGGGCGCTCGGGGGAAGTGGGAGGGGCCCGCAATTTGGTCTACACCACTAGTGGTTTAGACCTGTTGTAGCACGTACGCCGGGCATAAAGGAATCCACTGTTCCCCGTGGTGGGGGCCACAAGGTTAAGGATGGCGTCAGCGTTCTGCGCTGGGTCACCCGCCCCTCACATGCCGTTGCCGCGCAGGCGGCAAAAGCGGCGAAAACCGCTGAAGGGTTCCCTCCGTGTCACCGGACGGGTTCTACTCGACGGTCTTCTTCTCGATCTCTTCCGCGATCTCCTCCGGTTCACGCCCCGGAGTCGGCAGATCGAAGAAAATGATCGCCAGGCGGAAGAGCACGTAATAGACGGCGGCGAAGACCAGCCCGATGGGAATGATCAGCCACGGCCTGGTGGCCAGACCCCAGTTGATGACGTAGTCGATCAGGCCCGCCGAGAAGCTGAAGCCGTCGTGCACCCCCAGCCCCCAGGTGACGGCCATCGACACGCCCGTCAGCAGCGCGTGCACCACGTACAGTCCCGGCGCGATGAAGAGGAAGGAGTACTCGATGGGCTCGGTGATGCCGGTGACCAGGGAGGTCAGGCCGACCGAGAGCATCATGCCGCTCACCGCCTTGCGGTGCTCCGGCCGCGCGCAGTGGGCGATCGCCAGGGCCGCGGCCGGCAGGGCGAACATCATGATGGGGAAGAAGCCCGAGGTGAACTGGCCGGCGTGCGGATCGCCCGCCAGGAAGCGGTTGATGTCGCCGTGCACCACCTGGCCGTCCGGCTTGGTGTACGAACCGAACTGGAACCAGACGAAGACGTTCAGGAACTGGTGCACGCCGATCACCAGCAGGGCGCGGTTCGCCACGCCGAAGATCCCGGCGCCCCATGCGCCCAGGTCCGACAGCCACTCGCTGAAGCTCGTCAGCCCCCGGCCGACCGGCGGCCAGATCCACAGGCACAGCGCTGCGAAGGCGATCGCCACGAAGGCCATGATGATCGGCACCAGCCGGCGCCCGTTGAAGAAGCCGAGCCAGTCCACCAGCCGCACCCGGTGGTACCGCTGCCAGAACCAGGCCGCCAGCAACCCGATGACGATGCCGCCGAAGACGCCGGGATTCTGGTACGTCGCCGGGCCCGCCGGCCCCGTCGTCCCCACGCATACCCCGCCCAGCAGGCCCAGGCCCGTGAAGTGGCCGCCGCCCGGGCACGTCTCGGGGAACTGGTGCACCACCGCGTAATAGACGAGGAAGCCCGTCACCGCCGCGAGCGCCGTCGAACCGTCCGCCTTCTTCGCCATGCCGATCGCCACACCGACCGCGAACAGCAGCGGAAGCCCCAGGGAGGAGTCCAGCAGCGCCCCGCCCGCGCCCGCCATCACCTTGGCGACGTCCGTCCAGCCCAGGCCGTCCTTGCCGAAGACGTCGGGCTGTCCCAGGCGGTTGAGGATGCCCGCCGCGGGCAGTACCGCGATCGGCAGCTGCAGGCTGCGGCCCATCTTCTGCAGACCCTGGAACAGGCCCTGCAGCCGCATGCGGCCGCCGGAGGCCGAGGCGGCGGTCGAGCTCATCGGCGTCCTCCCGGCGGCTGGCATACTGGTGTAGACCACTTGCGGCGCGCTTCCGGGACCCATCCTTCGCCAGATGGCGGACGAGCGCCCGCACAGCTGGTCCGAACGTGGAATACCGTGGGAAAGCCGGTCGGCGGCACCGCCGAAGGGCGCAAGACAACTCAGGAGTGCACATGGCCAGCAAGGCTGAGAAGATCGTCGCCGGCCTCGGCGGTATCGACAACATCGAGGAGATCGAGGGCTGCATCACCCGCCTGCGCACCGAGGTCGCCGACGCCTCCCTCGTCGACGAGGCCGCACTCAAGGCCGCCGGCGCCCACGGCGTCGTGAAGATGGGCACCGCCATCCAGGTCGTCATCGGCACCGACGCGGACCCCATCGCCGCGGAGATCGAGGACATGCTGTGAGCTGAGCCACCGCGCTCCGCAGCCGGGCCCCGCCGGAACCGTACCGAAACGGTCAACCGGAACGGGGCCCTCTCTTGTCCCGATAGGCTCACCACCATGTCTCGCATCGACGGCCGCACGCCCGACCAGCTCCGCCCCGTGACCATCCAGCGCGGCTGGAGCAAGCACGCCGAAGGCTCCGTCCTCGTCTCCTTCGGCGACACCAAGGTCCTCTGCACCGCCAGCGTCACCGAAGGGGTGCCCCGCTGGCGCAAGGGCACCGGAGAGGGCTGGGTCACCGCCGAGTACGCGATGCTGCCCCGCGCCACCAATACCCGCGGCGACCGCGAGTCCGTCCGCGGCAAGATCGGCGGCCGCACCCACGAGATCTCCCGCCTCATCGGCCGCTCCCTGCGCGCCGTGGTCGACTACAAGGCCCTCGGCGAGAACACGATCGTCCTCGACTGCGACGTCCTGCAGGCCGACGGCGGCACCCGCACCGCCGCCATCACCGGCGCCTACGTGGCCCTGGCCGACGCCATCACCTGGGCCCAGGGCAAGAAGCTCGTCAAGCACGGCCGCAAGCCGCTGACCGGCACCGTCTCCGCCGTCAGCGTCGGCATCGTCGACGGCACCCCGCTGCTCGACCTGTGCTACGAGGAGGACGTGCGCGCCGAGACCGACATGAACGTCGTCTGCACCGGCGACGGCCGCTTCGTCGAGGTCCAGGGCACCGCCGAGGCCACCCCCTTCGCCCGCGACGAGCTCACCCGCCTCCTCGACCTCGCCGTCGCCGGCTGTGCCTCCCTCGACGCCGCCCAGCGCCAGGCCCTGGAGGGCACCCTGTGAGCACCCGGCGCCTCGTCCTTGCCACCCGCAACGCCGGGAAGATCACCGAGCTGCGCGCCATCCTCGGCGCGGCCGGCCTCGACGTCGAACTCGTCGGCACCGACGCCTACCCCGACGTCCCCGACGTGAAGGAAACCGGCGTCACCTTCGCGGAGAACGCCCTCCTCAAGGCCCACGCCCTCGCCCGCGCCACCGGACTGCCCGCCGTCGCCGACGACTCCGGCCTGTGCGTCGACGTCCTCAACGGCGCCCCCGGCATCTTCTCCGCCCGCTGGGCCGGCCGCCACGGCGACGACCGCGCCAACCTGGAGCTGCTCCTGGCCCAGCTCTCGGACATCGCCGACGAGCACCGCGGCGCCCACTTCGCCTGCGCCGCCGCCCTGGCCCTGCCGGACGGCACCGAGCGCGTCGTCGAGGGCCGCCTCGAAGGCACGCTGCGGCATGCGCCGTCGGGCAGCGGGGGCTTCGGCTACGACCCGATCCTGCAGCCGCTGGACGACACGCGCACCTGCGCGGAGCTGACGCCGCAGGAGAAGAACGCGATCAGCCACCGGGGCAAGGCCTTCCGCGGGCTGGTGCCGGTGATCCGGGAGCTGCTGACCCCGTGAACGCCGAAGGGCCGTCCCGCTGAACGCGGACGGCCCTTTGTTCTCTGTGCGGCCGGAGGGACTCGAACCCTCACGGGTGTGAACCCACTGGGACCTAAACCCAGCATGACTGCCAATTCCATCACGGCCGCTCGGCACGGCCATCGTACTGGGCCGCAGCTCGGCCGCGACCACGGTCATCGGTATTCGGCCGCCCGCGGCCGCCGGCGCCCCGAGCTCCTCGATCGGGCACGGCAGTTCACCTGCCGCCGGCCGTGGTGCGGTGCGGGTGTCCGTCCGCGCACAAGGGAACGTCCGGCCGTATTTCTCCGTCACTCAGGGTGGGGAGGGCAGGCCCCCGCAGGAACGGCCGCCCGTGAGCGAGGAAGAGAGCCGATGACCGATCGCGCCGCGGCCCGGTGGGCCGGCCTGCGTACCGTGGTTGCCGGGCTCACCGGGGTGCTCGCGCTGGTGCTGGGTGCGGTGTGGCTGGGGGACGTCACGGACCGGGCGAGCGTGGTGGACGCGGCGCCGAAGACGGCGGCCGCCCAGAAGTCGAGCGCCCAGCAGGACTCCCAGGTGGAGCTGGACGACGCCACGTCGCGGCAGCTGCCGGGCGTACGCGACTGCGGGGTCGGCGAGCCGGTGCCGGAGCCGACGATCATCACGCTGGACTGCTCGACCTCGGGCCGGGTCGCCAGCGGCATCCGCTGGGACGACTACGCGGCGGACGGCGCGGCCGGCAGCGGCGTGGTGCAGGTCTCCGGCGGCGCGGCGGGCGGCGCGGGCAAGTCGTTCCCGGCCAAGCTGCGCCTGTACGGCCCCAAGGAGGTGGACGGCTCCGTGGCGTTCACCGCGCTGGAAGTCGTCTACACGGGTGCCACCCCGGCGGGTGAGCACCGAGAGGTGCTCCCGATCGCGTGATGGGTATCCGGGGCCGGATCGCGTTCGCGATCTCCTTCGTCACCGCCTTGGCCGTGGTGGTGCTGGGCGTGGCCGTGCACCACATTTCCGGGCTGGAGCGCGAGCGCCAGGCCAAGGCGTACCAGGACGGCCTGCTGAGCTCGGCGTTGCAGATCTACCAGCGCGACGGTTCGCTGGCGCTGGGGGCACAGCTCGACGACTCGACGTTGCCGTTCCCGCTGCGGCAGGCGACGGCCAAGGGGGAGTCCGGGACGTACATCAGCGGGGGCGAGGATCCCCGGGTGTGGGCGGCGACGCCCGTCGGCGGCGACAAGGTCTTGTCGATCTCCGCGTCGTACCCGGCGCGCGACCCGTTCCAGACGGCGCTGGACAAGGCGCTGGTGGTGGCGGGCGCGGCGACCGTGGCGCTGATGGCCGTGGTCGCGTGGTTCGTGGCGCAGGGGTTGTCGCGGCGGCTGCGGCTGAGCGCGGCCGTGGCGCGACGGATCGCGGCGGGCGAGGCGCCGGACGCCCGGGCGCTGGACAGCGGCGGCCGGGACGAGGTGGCGGAACTGGGCCGCTCGGTGCACCACATGGCGACGTCGCTGGCCGCGCGGGTCTCCGCGGAGCGGCAGTTCACCGCGGACGTGGCCCATGAGCTGCGCACCCCGGTCGCCGGCCTGGTGGCGTCGGCGGAGCTGCTGCCGCACCCGCGCGCGGTGGAGATGGTGCGCGAGCGGGCGCAGACGATGCGGGCGCTGGTGGAGGACCTGCTGGAGGTCTCCCGGCTGGACGCGGGCGTGGAGAGCGCACAGCTGGACGCGGTGGAGCTGCCGTCGCTGGTGCGCGGGGTCGTGGGCCGGGCGCAGGGCCAGCGCGGGGTCGCCGACGTGGCCGTGTCGGTGGTCGGCGAGGGCCGCATCGTGAGCACGGACGCGCGCCGGGTGGAGCGCATTTTGGTCAACATCCTGGCGAACGCGGCCAAGCACGGGCGGCCGCCGATCGAGGTGACGGTCGAGGGCACGCGGATCGTGGTGCGCGACCACGGGGACGGCTTCCCGCCGGGGCTGGTGGACCAGGGGCCGCGCCGCTTCCGTACGGCGGCGCCGGAGCGCGGCACGGGCCACGGCCTGGGGCTGACGATCGCGGTGGGCCAGGCGGCGGTGCTGGGGGCGCGGCTGTCGTTCGGGGAGGCGGCCGGCGGTGGCGCCATGGCCGTCCTCGACCTGCCGGAGGCCGAGGACGTGCCGGAGGACGTGGCGGTGACGGCCTCGGGGGCGTGAGACGCGGGCCGGGTAAGGACCGGCGTCCAGGGCTGCAGCCCCTTACGGCCCGGGTCCTTCTACAGACCCAGGTCCTTGATGATCTTGGCGACGTGGCCCGTGGCCTTGACGTTGTACAGGGCGCGCTCGACCTTGCCCTCCTCGTCCACGATCACCGTGGAGCGGATCACGCCCGTGACGGTCTTGCCGTACAGCTTCTTCTCGCCGAAGGCGCCGTACGCCTCCAGGGTCGACTTGTCGGGGTCCGCGAGGAGGGTGACCTTCAGGCTCTCCTTCTCACGGAACTTCGCGAGCTTCTCCGGCTTGTCGGGGGAGATGCCGATGACGTCGTAGCCGTGGCCGGCGAGCAGGTCGAGGTTGTCGGTGAAGTCGCACGCCTGCTTGGTGCAGCCAGGGGTCAGGGCGGCGGGGTAGAAGTAGACGATGACCTTGCGGCCCTTGCGGTCCGCGAGGGAGACCTCGGTCCCGTCCGCGTCGGGGAGGGTGAAGGCGGGGGCGGTGTCGCCGGGCTGCAGTCGCTGGCTCATGGCTCTCCTCGGGAGGTCGCGTTACGGTCCGTCCCGAGCGTAGTCAGGTCACGGATCGGGGGTGCCGCGGGGCGTGGCCGGGGCGCAGCTGACAGACTGTAGTCATCACTCTTCATCATTCTTATCGACGAGACGGAGGCAGCGCGGTGGCTGAGGCCAGGACCCCTGCGCAGATCGAGGCGGACATCGCCCGCCGGCGGCAGGAGCTCGCCGTGGTGCTCGACGAGATCGGGGTGCGGATGCACCCGAAGACGATCATCGGGGACGCCCGGGCGAAGGTGGCGTCGAAGGTGGACCGGACGGCGGGCCGGGCGTACGTGGCGGCCAACCGCGTCGTCTCCGACGTGCGCTCGCGCTTCGTGGACGAGGAGGGCCGGCCGCGGCTGGAGCGGATCGTCCCGGTGGCGATGGTCGCGGTGGGCGTGCTCGGCCTGCTGACGGCGTCCGCCAAGAGCTCGGGCAAGGACGCCAAGGGCGGCCGCCGCCGGGGCCGCTAGGCAGGGGCGATTTCCGGCAGGTTCCTGTACGGATGGCGGCCCTGTGACACCGGTCCCGGCCGGGGCCGGGTACCGTCGTGGGCGTGAGGACGAACACCAGCCACGACAAGCTGCCCATCCGCATGCTCCACGACCGGGTTCTGGTCAGGACCGACATCCCGGAGGGCGAGCGCCGGTCGACCGGCGGCATCGTCATTCCGGCGACGGCCGCGGTGGGCCGCAGGCTGGCCTGGGCCGAGGTGGTCGCGGTCGGGCAGAGCGTGCGCACGGTGGAGCCGGGCGACCGGGTGCTGTACGACCCGGAGGACCGCGCCGAGGTGGAGGTGCGCGGGGTCGCGTACGTCCTGATGCGCGAGCGGGACCTGCACGCGGTGGCGGCGGAGCGCCTGGAGGGGTCGGAGGACTCAACGGGCCTGTACCTCTGAGGCCCGTCGGGCCTGCTGTTTGTTACCGTCGTACGTACCCGACGAGACGCGCCGTACCGGGTCAGGACAAGACGACGCACCCCTGGACGTTCCTTTCCCGGAGGTGCCCGTCATGGCATGGTTCCTGCTCGTCGTCGCCGGCCTGCTGGAGGTCGGCTGGTCGGTCGGCATGAAGTACACCGAGGGCTTCACGCGCCCCCTGCCCAGCGTGCTGACGATCGCGGGCATCGCGGCCAGCATGTACCTGCTCTCGCGTGCCGCGCGGACGCTGCCCATCGGCACGGCGTACGGCGTCTGGGTCGGCATCGGCGCGGCCGGCGCCGCGGTGGCCGGCATGGTCCTGCTGGGCGAACCGGCGACCGCCTGGCGGATCTTCTTCGTGGTGCTGTTGCTGGTGGCGGTGGTGGGCTTGAAGGCCACGGCCGGCCACTGAGGCGGCTGGGGGTCCGGGCCGGCCATTGAGACCCTGGGGGCCGCCCTCAGTACTCGTATCCCAGCAGGTCCCTGCCCTCGCCCGGCGGGCCGAAGGTGGGCGGTCCCTGCGGCGTGGGGAAGCCCGGCGGGGTGACCGGCGGCGGGCCGGGGAACGTCGGCTCCGGCGGCGGGGAGAACGTCGGCGGACCCGTGGGCGGCCCCGTCGGGCTCGGCGGGCCGCTGGACGAGGGCGACGCCGAGGACGGCGTCGGCTCCGGGGCGGGCGGCGTCGCGCCGCTTTCGAGCACCAGGTCGAAGTCGGTGGCCTCGGTGCCCTCCAGCGCCTTGGCGGTGTAGGCGCCCCAGATCTGTGCGGGGTAGCCGCCGCCGTTGATGCGGGGCTCGCCCGCAGCGCCGTACAGGGACTTCTGGTCGCCGGTGTCGGGGTCCTGGCCCATGACGGCCACGACGGTGGCCAGGTCGGGCGTGTAGCCGGCGAACCAGGCGGCCTTGTCCTCCTCCGCGGTGCCCGTCTTGCCGGCCGCGGGCCGTCCCGCGGACTGGGCCCGGCGCCCGGTGCCGGACTCCACCACGCTCTGCAGGATGGACGTCGTGGTGTCGGCGGCCTCGCGGGAGACGGCCTGCCGGGTGTCGTGCCCGTCGGGCAGCTGCACCTCCTCGCCGCCCTTGGCCACCTTCTCGACCAGCGTGTACGGGCCGTGCCGGCCGTGGTTGGCGAGGGTGGCGTACGCCTGGGCCATGTCCAGGACGCTGGCGGTGGCGGGGCCGAGAGCGATGGAGGGGGTGGCCGTCAGGTCGGGGGTCTTCTCGGGGACGCCGAGGGCGACGGCGGTGTCCTTGACCTTGTCCGGGCCGACGTCCTGGGCCATCTGGGCGTAGACGGCGTTGACGGACAGGTCGGTGGCGCGGGTGACGGTGATGTTCGGATAGGAGATGCCGTCCTCGTTCTCGGGGCTGTAGCCCACCGGTCCGTTCGCTCCGAGGACGGGCCGCTTGTTGGTGCCGTCGTAGACCGTGTAGGGCGTGATGGTCTGGCCGCCCTGGGTGGTGGAGTGGTTGTCGACGGCGGAAGTGAAGACGAACGGCTTGAAGGTGGAGCCGACTTGGTAGTCGCGCCGGGTGGCGTTGTTGACGTACTGCTTGGTGTAGTCGATGCCTCCGTAGAGGGCGACGACCTTGCCGGTCCTGGGATCGACGGAGGCGCCTCCCGCGCGCACGTACCGGTCGACGGTGCGGCTGGTGCCGAGGTCGTTCATCAGCTCGGTGCGCACAGCGGAGACGAAGGCGTCCTCCTTCTCTTTGTCGATGGTGGTGGTGATGCGGTAGCCGCCGGCGGCGAGCGTCGTCTCATCGACGATCTTGTTGCTGGTGAGGTAGTCCTTGACGGCCTCGACGAGGTAGCCGCGCTGCCCGGACATGTTCAGGCGCGGCCTGCTCTTGCCGGGATTGGGGAAGGCCATGGCCGAGCGCTGCGCAGGGGTGAGCCACTTCTTCTTCACCATGCCGTCGAGAACGTAGTTCCAGCGGGCCAGGGCCCGGCCCCGGTTCTCGGGGTGGGCGCCGACGTCGTAGGCGCTGGGGGCGTTGAGGAGGGTGGCGAGGTAGGCGCCCTCGGCGGTGGTGAGCTGGTCGGAGTCCTTGCTGAAGTACGCCTGGGAGGCGGCCTGGATGCCGTAGGCGTTGCGGCCGAAGTAGCTGGTGTTGAGGTAGCCCTCGAGGATGTCGTTCTTGCTGTACTCGCGGTCCAGCTTGATGGCGATGAAGAACTCCTTGACCTTGCGGCTGATGGTCTGCGCCTGCACCAGGTAGTAGTTCTTGACGTACTGCTGGGTGATGGTGGAACCGGACTGCTTGCCCTTGCCGGTGGCGGTGTTCCAGGCGGCGCGCAGCATCGCCTCGGGGTTGACGGCGGACTCGGAGTAGAAGTCGCGGTCCTCGGCGGCCAGTACGGCGTGCTGCACATCCTTGGGGACCTTGCTCAAGGACACGCTCTCGCGGTTGACCTCGCCGTCGCGGGCGAGTTGGGAGCCGTCGGAGTAGAGGAAGACGTTGGACTCGGCCGTGGCGGCCTTGTTGGCCGGGGGGATGTCGACCAGCAGGTAGCCGGCGACGAGCCCGCCCACGATGAGGAGCACGATCAGCAGGAAGGCGCCGAGGACCATGCGCCAGGTGGGCAGCAGCCGGCGCCAGCCGTGGCGGCGTGCCCGCCCGGGCCGGCCCGGCCCGGCCGGCCGGCCGGGGTCCGTGGCCTCCCGGCCCCTGGGGGCCCAGCCCGGTGGTGCGTGGCCGCCACCAGCGGGACGCTGCTGTGACTGCTCGTCGCTCATGTCTCTTGGGACTCCTCGGCCGCCGCCGGGGTTGTGCGGCCCCGGCGACGGGCTGTCGTCTGACGGCGGTTGAGAGCGCTGCAGGACTGCGTTCCACGCCCCCGGGACACTGTCGCATCATGCGTTCCGGTGCGGGGGCCAGCGCACCGTTGAGGGCCCCGGAAGGGCCTATCGGGCCGGTCCGACCACTCCTGGGGGTGAAACACGGTGATTCGAGGTTCGGACCTCACCCCATCGGGGGCGCTACAGCCGGGCCGGGCCCTGCCCTTTGAGCGTCGCCAGGTCCAGGGCCTTCGCCATGACCAGGTAGCCGGTGTCGTTGGGGTGCAGGTGGTCCCCGCAGTCGTAGGCCGGCAGCAGCCGCTGCGGGTCGGCCGGGTCGCGCAGCACCACGTCGAAGTCGACGACGTCGTCGAAGACGAGTCCGGTGCGGATGGCGTCGTTGACGCCCTGACGGACCAGTTCCTGGTCGGGGCCGGTGCCGACGCGCCCGCCGAAGGGCGACAGCGTCGCGCCCACCACCCGCAGCCCGTGTGCGTGGGCCCGGTCCACCAGCCGCTGCAGGGCCGCCACGATCGCCTCGGGGCGGGTCTGGCGGGGGCGGCGCAGGATGTCGTTGACGCCGAGCTCGACGACGACGGCGCGCACGCCCGCGCGCGCGAGCACGTCGCGGTCGAAACGCTCCAGCGCGCTGGGGTTGTTCACCCGGGAGGCGCCCATGCCGCCGAGCAGGACGCGGTTGCCGCTGATGCCCTCGTTGAGCACGCCGTAGCGCGGGGCGCCGGGTTCGGTGTGCAGGCGGCGGGCGAGGAAGTCGGTCCAGCGGCGGTCGGCGCCGACGGTGGCGGAGACCCCGTCGGTGATGGAGTCGCCGAGGGCCACGACCGCACCCTGTGCCTCGGTGCTGCGGACGTCGACGGCGGTGACGTAGCGCCAGAAGGGCGTGGGGACGGTGTACGCGCTGCCGTCGCCGTCCTGGGTGTGGTCGCCGGCCGCGAGGAACGACAGCTGGCGTGCGTGCGGATGCAGGGTGACGGGCCCGGAGGGGCTGGGCGAGTAGGTGCTGACGAGCAGGTCCGCCGGATAGCCGACGGCCAGGCGCACCGGGTCGCTGACGGCCGCCCGCCCGGCCGGGATGGTCACCGACGTGCGCCCGCCGAAGGTCAGGGCGCGCACGCTGCCCGGCACGGCGGCGGGGCTGCCGGGCGCGGCGGCCACGGCGAGGGAGGCGTGGCCGATGGTCAGCGGGGTGGTGCCGAAGAGGTTGGACAGCTGCACCCGGGCGGCGGTGCCGGCCAGCGTGGTGTGCACGACGTTGCGGATGGACCGGCCGGCGTAGCCGTGGGCGGTGCCCGGTTCGGCGGCGGCCGGGGCGGCGGCCCAGGAGCCGGCCCAGCGGCCGGGGGCCGGCGTCGCGGGGCGCGCGGGGACCGCCGGCCGGCGCTGCGCGGGTGCGCCGGCGCCCTGCGTGCCCGCCCATATCGGGACCGACACGGCCAGCAGCGCTGCCGCCAGCGCGGCGAGCACGGCCCGGACCGCGCCGCGCGGGGCCGGGGGCCTGGTCATGGCGGCGATCTCCTGTCCGAGGCGTCGGACACGGGGAACTCTTCGTCCGTCCCCCGAGTCGGTCGGGTAGGGACAATGCACAGGGGCGACAGCCGGAACGGGTGGTGTGGATGAAACGGTTCCACGGTGCGGGGCCGGCTGCCGCCGGAGGCGGCGCGAATGCCGCCGATGGGGTGATGCCCGGCCGTCCGGGCGGCTTCACCTCCGGCGCCGCCGAGAGCGCCGCCGACGCCGAGAAGCGGCGCGGGGTGCGCCGGATGAAGGCGCTGGCGACGGGCCTGCTGCTGGCGGTGGCGCTGGTGTACGCGCTGGCGAAGTGGGCACAGGCGGCGGGTGCGGGCGGCTGGGCGGCGTACGTGGCCGCGGCGGCGGAGGCCGGCATGGTCGGCGCGCTGGCCGACTGGTTCGCCGTCACCGCGCTCTTCCGGCGGCCGATGGGGTTGCCGATCCCGCACACGGCGATCATCCCGACGAAGAAGGACCAGCTCGGCCGGCAACTGGGCGACTTCGTAGGGGAGAACTTCCTGTCGCCCGAAGTGGTGCGGCTGCGGCTGCGCTCGGTGGGCATCGGTTCCCGGCTGGCGGCCTGGCTGGCGGACCCGGCGCACGCCGACCGGGTGACGGCCGAGCTGGCCACGGCCCTGCGCGGGGCGCTGACCGTGCTGCGGGACACCGACGTGCAGGCGGTGGTGGGGGAGGCCGTCACCCGGCGCGCGGAGGCCGCGGAGGTCGCCCCGGGCATCGGGGCGGCACTGGAGCGCATCGTCGCCGACGGCGGCCACCGGCGGGTGGTCGACCTGGTGTGCGCCCGGGCCCGCGACTGGCTGGTGCTGCACGGCGACTCGGTGGCGGCTGCCGTCACCGGCGGGGCGCCGGGGTGGACGCCGCGCTTCGTCGACCGCAAGGTGGGCGAGCGGGTCCACAAGGAGCTGCTGCGCTTCGTCACCGAGATGCGCGACATGCCCGACCATCCGGCCCGCGGCGCCGTGGACCGCTTCCTCGCCGACTTCGCGCACGACCTGCAGGCGGACGACGACACCCGGGCGCGGGTGGAGCGGCTGAAGTCGGAGCTGCTGGGCCGGGGCGAGGTGCAGGAGGTGATCGCCTCCGTGTGGTCCGCGGTGCGCGGGATGATCGTGGCGGCCGCGGAGGACGAGCACAGCGAGCTGCGGCGGCGCACCCGCGCGTCGGTGCTGTCCCTGGGCACCCGGATGACGGCGGACGACCGGCTGCGGGCGAAGGTCGACGGCTGGCTGGAGGACGCCGCGGTGTACGTGGTGACGACCTACCAGAACGAGATCACCGCACTGATCACGGACACCGTCGCGAGCTGGGACGCCGAGCACACCTCCCGCAAGATCGAGGCGCACATCGGCCGGGACCTGCAGTTCATCCGCATCAACGGCACGGTGGTGGGCGCACTGGCGGGCCTGCTCATCCACACGGCGTCCCGACTGCTGGGGGCGTGAGGGGCGGCGCGGGCCGCCGCTCGCACCTAGGGTCGGACAACGTGCTGAAGAAACGTCCCCACCTGCTGTGGCTCCTGGCGCCCTACGGGCTGTACCTGGTGGCCCTGCCCCTGGCGAACCGTCTGCGGCCCACCGTCGCGGGCCTTCCCTTCCTGTTCTTCTGGCTGCTGCTGGCCACTCTCGCCACCCCCCTCGCCGTCTGGCTGGCCTGGCGGGGCGACCGCAAGCAGGGCCGGGCGTGAGCGCGAACGCCGCCGTCGCGACCGGCATCTTCGGCGGATTCATGGTGCTCACCGTCGCCCTCGGACTGCTCGCCGTGCGCGGCCGCACCCGCCGTGATCCGCACGGCGCCCTTGCGGACTGGTCGGTCGGCGGGCGCAGCCTGGGCAGCGTCTTCATCTGGGTCCTGATGGCCGGTGAGGGCTACACCAGCTTCAGCTACCTCGGCGCCGCCGGCTGGGGCTACAACCACGGTGCGCCGGTGCTGTACGTGATCGCGTACCTGTCCTGCGGCTACGCGATCGGGTACGTCGTCGGGCCGGCCCTGTGGGCGTACGCACGCCGCCACAACCTGGTGACCATCACCGACATGGTGGCCCACCGCTACGGGCGGCCCTGGCTCGGCACGCTCGTCGCCGTCCTGGCCACCGTCTGCCTGCTGCCCTACATCCAACTCCAGATCACCGGCATGGGCGTGGTCGTCTCCACCATCTCCTACGGAACCATCGGCCTGAACTGGGCCTACTTCATCGCCTTCGCCGTGACGACCGCCTTCGTGGTCGTCAGCGGGCTGCGCGGCAGCGCCTGGGTCTCCGCGCTCAAGGACGCCCTGGTCATCCTCACCCTCGGCTTCCTCGCCGTCTATGTGCCGCTGCACTACTTCGGCGGCTACGGGCCCTTCCTCGACCGGCTGGTGACGCAGAAGCCGGACTGGCTGACGCTGACCGGGCACGGCGGCAGCGGCATGGGCGTGAGCTGGTTCGCCACGACCAGCCTGCTGAACTCCCTGACCGTCGTCATCTTCCCCACCACGGTCGCCGGCTACCTGGGCGCGCGCAATGCCGACGCGCTGCGCCGCAACGCCGTCCTGCTGCCGTTGTACAACGTGCTGCTGTTCGTGCCGATGCTGCTGGGCCTCGCGGCCCTGTTCGTGGTGCCGGGGCTCACGGGGGCGGGCTCGAACCTCGCCCTGTTCAAGCTGGTCGTCGACTCGCTGCCCGCCTGGGCGGTGGGGGTGACGGGAGTGGCCGCGGCCCTGTCCTCGATCGTGCCGATGGCGGTGTTCATGCTGGTCATCGGCACCATGTGGGGCCGCAGCGTGCTGGGTGCCGTGCCCCGCCTCGCGGGCCGGCCGGACCGGCAGAAGACGGCGGCGCAGGTCGTCGTGGTGCTCTCCGGCGCGCTCGCGCTGCTGCTGACGTACACCGAGCCGAACACGCTCGTGCGGCTCTCGCTCATCTCGTACGAGGGCATGGCCCAGCTCGTCCCGATGATCCTGCTGGGGCTGATGTGGCGCAGGCTGACGCTGTGGGGTGCCCTGAGCGGGCTCGCGGTGGGCGGGACGCTGGTGTGCGCCCTGGTCTTCACCGAGCACGACCCGGTGGGCGGGGTGAACGCCGGCGCCCTGGCGCTGGCCGTGAACCTGCTGGTCGCGGTGGGTGTCTCCGTGTGGGGGCCGAAGCCGTCGGCGGCCGACGCGGCCCGGCCCGACGAGGAGGTCCTGGCCCGGGACCCGGGCCCGGATGCGACCGCTGTCAGTGGGGGCGTCTAGTATCGGTTCCGAGCCGATGAGTGCTCAGGAGTTCGACGGGCAAAGGGCCGGACGGCCCGGGAGGGGAGTGCCATGAGTGCCGTGTTCCGCACGCACATCGGCCTGCTCCTGCTGCTGTTCGCCGAACTCCTGCTGACCCAGAGCGGCCTGGGCGGCCTGCTCGGCGCCCTCGCCCTCGCCACGGCCACCGCCGTGGTCGCCGCGGCGGCGCTGCTGCTGTGCGCCGCGGCCGCCGCCCGCTCCAGCGGGCCGCTCACCCCCATGCGCATACGCACCGCGATACGCGACCGCGAGCTGCGCACGGCCTTCCTCGCCCAGCGCGACCCCGACGCCCGGGGCCGCCGCCGTCCCCGGGCACCGGGGTACGCCCTCCCGGCGACCGCCTAGGCACTCCGCCGCGCACCGGCCGCAAGGCCCCTGCGCAAGGGCTGCCCTGGCGACTCGTCACGCCGATCGCTCCACCTTCCTCATCGGCACGACGGGACCCCCGGAGGGCTCACCCATGTCCGTCTTCGCATTCCTCGCCTCGCTCCTCGGCCACGTCGCCGACGCCCTGGACCCGCTGTTCGGTGCCTCGGCGGCGGCCGCCGCGGTCGTCCTGCTCACCATGGCCGTACGGCTCGCCCTGCACCCCCTGGCCCGGTCCGCGGCGCGCGGCGAGCGCACCCGCGCCGAGCTCGCGCCCCGGCTCGCCGAGCTCAAGCGCAAGCACCGCAAGAACCCCGAGCGGCTGCAGCAGGAAGCCGCCGAGATGTACCGGGAGGCCGGCTCCTCGCCGCTGGCCGGCTGCCTGCCGATGGCCGTCCAGCTGCCGGTCTTCTACGTCATGTACCACCTCTTCTCCACCGACGGCGGCGGCGACCTGCTGCGGCACACCCTGCTGGGTGCGCCGCTGGGCGACCGGTGGACCGACGCCCTGGCCGACGGCGGGCCGCTGGGCGCGCGGGGGCTGGTCTACCTGGGCCTGTTCGTGCTGGTCGCGGCCGTCGCCACCTGGACGTACGTGCGCGCCCGCAAGGCCGCGGCCGCCGTTGCGGCCCCCGCCGCGGGGGACGAGGAGGTGCCGGGCGCCGCGGTGCTGGCCCGCATGGGCAAGGTGCTGCCGCTGCTGTCCTTCGGCACCCTCGTCACCGTGGCCGTCGTGCCGCTCGCGGCCGGCCTGTACCTGGTGACGTCCACGACATGGACGGCGGTGGAGCGGCTGGTGCTGCAGCCCCTGCGCACACCGGCCGAACGGGCCTGAGCCACCCGGAGGAACAGCGCCCCGCGACGGGGGCGGGAGGGGCCCACGGGCCGAAAGGGGGCTTGTGGAGAGGGCCTCCGGTCCTGGACGATCAAGCCGGGCCCGACGACTTGAGGACAACCGGAGTGTGGCGATGAGACTGCTGCGGGTCGGACCCGCCGGTGGCGAACGTCCGGCGCTGCTCGAGGAGGACGGCACCCTGCGGGACCTGTCCGCCCTGGTGCCGGACGTCGACGGCGCGCTGCTCGCCGACCCCGCCGCACTCGACCGCATCCGGGCGGCCGTCGGCGCACGCGTCCTTCCCGCCCTCGACCCGTCCGGGCTGCGCGTCGGCCCGCCGGTCGCCCGCATCGGCAAGATGGTCGGCATCGGCGTCAACTACCACGACCTCGTCGCCGAGATGCGGGTGGGCGTCCCCACCGAGCCGGTCGTCTTCCTCAAGGCGCCCGACACGGTCGTCGGCCCGGACGACACCGTGCTCGTGCCGCGCGGCAGCGTGCGCACGGACTGGGAGATCGAACTGGCCGTCGTCATCGGACGCACCGTGCGCTACCTGGACTCCGACGAGGAGGCCATGGCGGCGGTCGCCGGCTACGCCGTCGCCAACGACCTCTCCGAGCGCGACTTCCACCACGGGCGCGCCGGCCAGTGGGGCAAGGGCAAGAACTGCGAGACGTTCAACCCGCTCGGCCCCTGGCTGGTGACCGCCGACGCGATCCCCGACCCGCAGGACCTGCGCATGCGGCTGTGGGTCAACGGCCGCCTGGCACAGGACTCCGGCACGGCCCGGATGATCTTCCCGGTGGCCCGGCTGATCCGCTACCTCAGCCACTACATGCCCCTCCATCCCGGCGACGTGATCAACACCGGCACTCCGGCGGGCGTGGCCCTGGCCCAGCCGGAACCCAAGCCGTACCTGCGGGCCGGGGACGTCCTGGAGCTGGAGATCGAGGGGCTGGGCCGGCAGCGGCAGGAACTCAAGGACGCCTGACGCCCTGGCGGGGCGCAGCACGATCCGCCGGATACTCCCCAGTGCCCTGACGCCCTGTCGAAAGATGGGGCTGCTGGGCCGTCCGGGGCAGTCGGTGGCGTGTGCTGCCGGCTTCCGGTCCGCCCGTTATGCATATTTTCGTACATGGAGCAGAAGGAGTACGTGCGCTGGCTCAGGGTGAACCGCCCCGCTGCGTCCGGCATGGCCCTGCTCTCCCTCATCGGGGGCACGCTGCTGGCCGGCGCCTTCACCCTGCTGGGCAGCACCGGCACGGCACCCGCCCCCACCGGGCCCGGCCCGTGCGTCCCGGGCAGCTGCCCCCGCTCGTACCCCGAGCCGCACCACGGCCCCCTCAGTGGCCGTGACAACGGCGTCAACGTCTTCGTCGGCGGCGACTACGCCGTGCGGGCGGCCGCCGCCGGAGCCGAGGGCCGGGTCGTCGTCCTCGGCGACGTCGACGTCGCCAAGGACACCGGAGTGTCGCCCGACTACAACATCGGCGTGCTCGCCACCGGTTCCCGCGTCGTGCCGGACGACGGCTCGCCGTTCCTGCGGGCCGGCGGTGACCTCAAGGTCGCGGCCGGCCAGCGGCTGGTGGCCCGGGAGGGCCCGGTCGCCGGTACCGTCGCCTACGCCGGCCGCCTCCACACCGGCACCGTCGCCCCCAAGGCCGTACGTGATGCGGGTGCCGTCGCCGCATACGGGGCCGTCCGCGACCGGCTGACGGCCGCCAGCACCTGCTACGCCTACGACGGGGGCCTGCCGCGCAGGACCACGGGCAGCGCCGTCAACCGGGGCGGCACCACGGTCCTCACCGGCAACGGCAGCTCCACCCCGCAGGTCTTCGACGTCCCCTTCGACATCGCCGCGCCCGGCGGCGGGCCGCAGGAGGTGTCCTTCCGCAACGTGCCGCCCGGCGCGACCGTCCTGGTCAACCTCACCAACCCCACCGGGCGCACCCGTACCCTCAGTACCGCCGGCTCCGTCACCGGAGTGCGGCGCGAGAAGCTCCTGTGGAACTTCCCCGACGCCCAGGACGTCCGCCTGGCCGGCAGCGGCCACCTGGAGGGCAGCGTCCTCGTCGGTCGGCGCACCAGCACCGTGCGGGTCAGCGCCCCGGCAGTGAACGGGCGGCTGTTCACCGCCGGTTCGCTCGTCCACGAGTCCCGCGCGGGAACCAGCGGCCAAGCCCTGTACGCGTACCCCTTCGAGGGCACCCTGCCGGAGTGCGGCACGGCCCCCACGGCCGACCCCGACGACTCCGGCGAACCCCTGCCCCTGCCGGTGCCCAGCGGCCCCCGGCCCCCCGACCCGGCCGGCCTCGCCGGCCCCCAGCAACGCGCCGCCGCCCCCGCCCCCGAGGCCCCCCGCGCCCGCCGCACGCCCGCCCGCAGCGGCCCCCCGATGAGCCCCGCGCTGGCCCTGGGCACGGCCCTGGTCACCACGGGCGCGGTGCTGGCCCTGGCCGTCCTGTACCGCACGCGGGTCGATCGCTGACGCCGAGCGCTCCCGCTCCCTCAGCCGTAGAGTCTCTCGGCGTAGCGCGGGCCGTAGTAGTGCTCCAGCTCCTCCAGGGACTGCTCCGGGCTCTCCAAGGTCTTGGCGATGCGGGCCCGCGAGGGCATCGCCTGGGGGGTCCAGGTCTCCGGCTTCCACAGGTCGGAGCGCAGGAAGGCCTTCGCGCAGTGGTGGAAGACCTCCTCGATCCCGACGACCAGCGCCAGCTGGGGGCGGTGGCCGGCCACGGTGAGGCGGTCGAAGAAGGGGGCGTCGCGCAGCAGGCGGGCCCTGCCGTTGATGCGCAGGGTGTCGCTGCGGCCGGGTATGAGGTAGATCAGGCCGACGTGCGGGTTGGACAGGATGTTGTGGAAGCCGTCCGCGCGGCGGTTGCCGGGGCGTTCGGGCAGGGCGACGGTGGTGTCGTCCAGGACGAGCGTGAAGCCGGCCGGGTCGCCCTTGGGCGAGACGTCGCAGGAGCCGTCGGCGGCCGACGTGGCCACCAGGCAGAACGGCGACTGCGCCAGCCACTGCCGGTCCAGCTCGTGCAGGCGGTGGCGCACCTTGTCCCGGGCCCGGGGGAGTGGCGGACCGAGCAGTTCCGTCAGTTCCTCGTGCGTGGTGATCTCGGCTGTGTCCGCGGCGGTCCCCATCGGTGCCTCGTCCCTTCGTGCAGTCGCACCCGCGCGCGCCTGCCGTGCGAAAACGCTTCGACGGAGCGCGGCTCCCGAGGGCAAGATCGCACGCATGAGCAACCTCAGCAAGCGTGCAGAACACGCTGTGGCCCTGGCCACAGCGGCGGGAGAGCGGTTAGGGCTGCGGGCGGAGCAACCCCGCGTCCTGCACGACGTGTTCAACGTGCTCGTGCACCTCGCCCCGCACCCGGTGGTCGTGCGCGTGCCGTCACTGACGCTGGTCACCACCGGGGAACAGGCGGCCAAGCAGCGCCACGAACTGGCCGTCACCGGCTGGCTCGCCGACACCGGCGCGCCGGTCGTCCGCCCCAGCCCGCTGGTGCCGCGCGAACCCGTGGAGTGCGGGGGACGGTCCCTGACGTTCTGGGAGTTCGTGACGGAGGAACCCCTCGCCGACGGCGCCGACCTGGCAGAACTCTTCGTCCGCCAGGCCGCGGACGCGGCCGCGCTGCACCGGCTGCTGGCCGACTACCCCGGCGGGAGCGAACTGCCCGTGCTCTCCCCGCTGGTTCCGGCGACCGGCGCCGCCCTCGCCCGCCTGCGCACCCAGGACGGCCACGGCCTGACGGAGGCCGAACTGCAGCGGGCGGAGCGGGAGTACGCCGTCCTGGAGACCCTGGTGCGCGACCTGACGGCGCACTTCCCCGGCGCACGCGTCCAGACCCTGCACGGAGACTCGCCCGCGTACAACATCCTGCGCACCACCGGTGGTCCCCTCTTCAGCGACTTCGAGGACGTCACCCGGGGGCCGGTCGAGTGGGACCTGACCCTCGCCGGCCCGCAGGCCGTCGAGGCGTACGAGCGCGCCGGCGGCCGGCCGGTCGACCGCGCGCTGCTGGACGTCATGGACGGCGCCCGCCTGCTGCAGGTGGTCGGCGCCCTGGCGCTCGTACCGCAGATGCCGGAGATGGGGCCGATGATGGCGCCCGCCATCGACCTGTGGCGCAGCCGGGCCCCGCTCGCCCTGCCGCAGGGCGCCCCGTAAGGGGCACGTCTCAGTCCTGCGGCAGGGGGTCCAGGGTGACCGTGGTGCCCTTGGCGGCCGATTCCCTGGCCGCCTCCAGCACCCGCAGCGCGGCCGCGGCCTCCCGGGCCGTGACGGGCGGTTCGCCGCCCGTGCGCAGGGCCTCGGCGACGGCGGCGTAGTACGCGGGGTAGTCGCCCGGAAGGGTGCGCACCGGTTCGCCGCCGCCGGTGAGCGGGGACTCGCCCGCGCCCAGCCGGCCCCAGGCCGACTCCGCCTCGACGCCCCACGACGACGCCGTGCCCGGGCGCAGGCCCTCGCGCAGGGCGGCCTCCTGGGGGTCGAGGCCGTACTTCACGTAGCCCGCCGTGCTGCCCAGCACGCGGAAGCGGGGGCCGAGCTGGGCGGCGGTGGCGCTCATCCACAGGTGCGAGCGGACGCCACCGGTGTGGGTGAGGGCGATGAAGGTGTCGTCGTCGGCCTCCGCGCCCGGACGGCGCACGTCCGCCTCGGCGTAGACGGTGGTGACCGGGCCGAAGAGGGTCAGTGCCTGGTCGACCAGGTGGCTGCCGAGGTCGTAGAGGATCCCGCCGACCTCGGCCGGGTCGCCGGACTCCCGCCAGCCGCCCTTCGGGTGCGGCCGCCAGCGCTCGAAGCGCGACTCGAAGCGCTGGATCTGCCCGAGCGCGTCGTCGGCGACGAGTTTGGCGACGGTGCGGAAGTCGTTGTCCCAGCGGCGGTTCTGGAAGGCACTCAGCAGCAGGCCCCGGTCCTCGGCCAGCCGGGCCAGCGACTCGGCCTCGGCGGCGGTCGCGGCCAGCGGCTTGTCCACGACGACGGCCAGATCGGCGTCGAGCGCGGCGCGGGCGAGGGGGACGTGCGTGCGGTTGGGGGTGGCGACGACGACGAGGTCGAGCTCGCCGGCGCGGGCCCACAGCTCGTCGGCGGTACCGGCGACGTGGACGCCGGGGTGCTCGGCGAGGGCCTGGTCGCGGCGGTCGGGGTTGGCGGTGACCACCGTGTCCAGGACGAGCCCGTCGGTGGCGGCGACCAGCGGGGCGTGGAAGACGGAGCCGGCGAGGCCGTAGCCGAGGAGGCCGACGCGGAAGGGATGGTCCATGGACTCCACTTTGGCAACAGTGTTGCGTAAGTGCAAACGGGAGTGAGAATGGGCCCGTGAGCAATCTTGGGGCCAACCTCTCCGTCCTGCGCGACCACAACACGGCGGTCGTGCTCGGGCTGCTGCGCGACGCGGGCGAGCACGGCGCGAGCCGCGCCGAACTCGCGGCCGCCACGGGGCTGACACCCCAGGCCGTCAGCAAGATCACGGCCCGGCTGCGGGAGGAGGGACTGGCCGCGGACGCCGGCCGCCGCGCCTCGACCGGCGGCAAGCCGGCGGCGGCCCTGCGGCTGGTGGCAGGCGCTGCGCTGGCGGTGGGGGTGCAGGTGGACCGGGATGCGGTCACGGCCGTGCTCGTGGATCTGGCGGGGGCGGTGCTCGCCGTGCGGACGGCGCCGGTGGCGTTCGGGGCGGGGGCGGAGGTCGTGCTGTCCGCTGTCGCGGGCGAGGTGCGGGCCGTCGCGGAGGGTGCCTCTTTCCCCGATCCCGCCCCTTCACCGTTTCCTGAGGGGCTGCTTCCTGAGGGGCTGCGCCCCCCGGCCACCCCGGGGCCGCGCTCAGCGTGGTCTCCTCGAATGCCGCACGGGCTGGAGGGGGAACCCGCAGGAGGCGGCGCCAGGCTTCTCGGCGTCGGGATCGCCGTGCCCGGGCCGCTCGACCATCGGCTCGGGGTGCTCGGCAAGGTGACCGGGTTCGCGCAGTGGGACGGGTTTCCGTTGCGGGACGCGTTGCGCGAGCGGCTCGGGCTGCCCGTCGTCCTCGACAAGGACACCAACGCCGCCGCCCTCGGTCTCACCCGCCGTACGGCGCGGCCCGGCGGCTCCTTCGCCTATCTCCACCTCGGCACCGGTCTGGGCGCCGGTCTCGTGCTCGGCGGGGCGGTGCACCGGGGTGCCAGGACGGGGGCGGGCGAGTTCGGCCACCAGGTGCTGCAGCTCGACGGGCCCCCGTGCGCCTGTGGCCGCCGCGGCTGCCTGGAGGTGCTGTGCCTGCGCGCGGTCGCCGCGGGCGACCGTGCGCAGGCCGCGCGCCTGCTCGGCACCGGTGCCGCCAATCTCGTCCAGCTCCTCGACGTCGACCGCGTCGTGCTGGGCGGCCGTACGGTCCTGGCCGATCCGGAGGTGTACCTGCGCGGCGTACGGGCCGAGGTGCCGGCCACCGTCGCGGTGGCCGTCGCACCCGCCAGGGAGCGCACCGTCGCCGAGGGGGCGGCGGAGTCGGTGCTGGCTCCGCTGTTCGGGCCGGCCACCCGCCCGGATGATGCGATCATCGCCCCGATGAGCGGCGTTTGACGGCCAGTCGGGTGTAAACGCCCGCTCCGCCCTCCGGTGTCGCGGGCACCGTGGGAGGTTCCCTCACATGCCTCCACGACGCCTGCGGCGTGCCCTTCTCGCCGGCGCCGCCGTCCTCGCGCTCGGCGCCGCGACCGGCGCGGCACGCCCGTCCGCGGACACCCACGGGCTGCACTGCGGCGACCCGCGCAGCACCGAGTTCCCCATCACCTCGCGCCTGATCGGTGGCCCGGAGGCGTACGAGCGCGGCGGGGCGCCCGCCGCCTGGCGGCTGGAGCTGCACAACACCACCGCCGGCGCGTGCCGGGACGTCCATCCCGTCGCCGTCCTGGCCGACCGCCGGCGCGCCCTGCAGCCGGGCCACTTCCACCTGGACTTCTACGACACCGCGCACTCCCGCTGGCAGCCGGTGCGCTTCGAGCGGACCGACGAGGCGGAGAACGTCGGGGTCCTGGAGTCCGGTTTCGCCGTTCCCGGCCACGGCACGCTCGTCGTGCCCGTGCGCCTGGGGTTCTCCGGCGACGCGCCCGAGGGGCCGGTGACCGCCAACGTCACGACCGTGCAGCGGCGCGGCGCGGACGGCGCGTGGGTGGGGGAGTCCGGCGACTACGCCTTCGCCGTCGGTGCCGGTACCGGTGCCGGTGCCGGTGCCGGTGCCGGCGACCCCGGTTCGCCGGCGCCGTCCCCGCGGGGCACTCCCGCCCGTACGCCGGTGGCCGGCGGGCTCGCCGACACCGGTGACGCCCGGCTGATGTTCGGCCTGGGCGCGGTCTCCGGCGTCCTGCTCGTCGCCGGTGCCGGACTGCTGTTCGGGGGCCGCCGGCTGCGGCGCTGATGCCTGCCGGGCGACTGACTAGGCTGGGGGTGCCGGGACGGCGCACGAGTGGTGCCGTTCCGGTTGTCAGCAGGCCCCCGCCGCGGGGCGCGAGCACGGCAGGAGTCCGTTGTGGCAGAGCGCAAGCCGATCGAGTCCTGGCTCACCGACATGGACGGTGTCCTCATGCACGAGGGCATCCCGATCCCCGGTGCGGACACCTTCCTCAACCGGCTCCGCGAGTCCGGCAAGCCCTTCCTCGTCCTGACCAACAACTCCATCTACACCCCGCGCGACCTGCACGCCCGGCTGCGGCGCATCGGCCTGGAGGTGCCGGTGCCCAACATCTGGACCTCCGCGCTGGCCACCGCCCAGTTCCTGGACGACCAGCGGCCCGGCGGCACGGCGTACGTCATCGGCGAGGCGGGCCTGACCACCGCCCTGCACGACATCGGCTACGTCCTGACCGACTCCGACCCCGACTACGTGGTGCTCGGCGAGACCCGGACGTACTCCTTCGAGGCGCTCACCAAGGCCATCCGGCTGATCGAACAGGGCGCGCGGTTCATCGCCACCAACCCCGACGAGACCGGCCCCTCCGCCGGCGGCCCGCTGCCGGCCACCGGTTCCGTCGCGGCCCTGATCACCAAGGCGACCGGCGCCGAGCCGTACTTCGTCGGCAAGCCGAACCCGCTGATGATGCGCGCCGGCCTCAACGCCATCGGCGCCCACTCCGAGACCAGCGCGATGATCGGCGACCGCATGGACACCGACGTGCGGGCCGGTCTGGAGGCCGGCATGGAGACCTTCCTGGTGCTCACCGGGCTGACCCGGCCCGAGGAAGTGGACCGCTTCCCCTACCGCCCCTCACGCGTCGTCGACTCCATCGCCGACCTCGTCGAGCTGATCTGACGGACCCTCGCCGGCCCGCCGGCGTTGCTCCGTTCGCCGCCCGGTGGGCTGAGCCGATCACCGGATGGAGCAATAGGACTACGGTCCGGATGCGGCGGCGGACCGTACCGGGTGAACCTCTGGATGACAGGAGGTTCACCATGGATGCAGTCCGCTTCGCCCTCTGCGGAGCCGTGACGGCGGCCCTCACCGTCTGCGCGGGCCCCGCCCACGCCCACGACGGTCCCGCCCTGCGCTCCGGAACCCTGCAGCTCGCCCCGGTCTCCGGCAGGCCCGGCGGCGAGGTGCGGCTGCGGGTCTCCGGCTGCGCCGGAGAGCGCGGCACCGCCTCCTCCGAGGCGTTCGTCACCGACGCCCGGCTCGCCAAGGGCACCACGGGCCTGTTCGCCGAGGCCACCATCCGCCGAGCGGTGCGCCCGGGCACGTACCCGGTGAAGGTGACCTGCGCCGGCACGGACGCCACCGCCGACGGCCGGCTGACCGTCGTCGACGCCCACCGCGGCACCGCGCCCCACGACGGCCCCGACGACGACTTCGAGGCCGCCGGGCGCGCCGGCCACGACGCGTACGGCGGGCACGAGGAGGACGACGACGGGTTCGGGGACGCCGCCGGCCGCGACCGGGCGCACCCGCACGCCTCGCCGGTCGCCCCGGTGCCCGCCGGGGGCGGTGGCAGCGTGCCGGCGCCCGAGCGGCCCGACACCGCCGGCCTCGTCCTCGCCGGCACGACCGCGGCCATCGCCGGCGGGCTGATCTGGTACCGGCGGCGGACCGACGCGGCCGGGCGCTAGGGGCGCGGGAGGCGAACGGCTGCCATGTCTGCCCCCTCTGCGCGTTCGAGCGGCACCGGCCGCCTGCTGACCGGCGTGGCCTGGGCCGCCCTGCTGGCCGCCCTGTGGCTGTGGGGCCGCGACATCACCGAGGTGCCGGTCGCCGGCGACACCACCACCGGCGACGTCGCCGCCGTGGGCCGGCCCGCCCCGAGCGAGCTGCCCCCGGCGCACCCGCCGCTGGCCGGGGCCCGCCCCCAGGGCCTGGCCATCAAGGCCATGAACGTGCGCGCCCCCATCGAGGAGCACGGCCTGAACCCGCTCGGCGCGGTGGACCCGCCCCCCTACGACCGCCCGGGCGCCGTCTCCTGGTACCGGGACGGGCCCCAGCCCGGCAGCGCCGGGACCGCCGTCCTCGTCGGCCACCTGGACACCGACCGCGCCCCGGCCGTCTTCTACCGGCTCGGCGAGCTCAAGCGCGGCGCGAAGGTGAGCATCGCCCGGGCCGACGGCTCCATCGCGGAGTTCACGGTCGAGGACGTCTCCGTCTACGGCAAGGACCGCTTCGACGCCGCCAAGGTCTACGGCCCCCGCGAGAAGGGCCGCGCCGAACTGCGCCTGATCACCTGCGGCGGCGCCTACGACCACGACGCCGCCTCCTACACCGCCAACCTCGTCGTCTCGGCCTACCTGACGGGTGTCGTCGAGCCCGCCCCCGCCGCCGGCCGGACGACGTGAGGACCTCCCGGCCGGCCGGTCCCCCGGGAGGACGACGCACCCCGTGTCGTACCGGGACCGCCCCCGCAGGGGGGTGCACCTGTGCCAGCATGGACGGGGCCCGCAGGGCCCAGGCACGTTGGCACGTCACCTCCACAGGCAGTACACCCAAGGGGGAGTGGATGTACCGCAGTCGGTCCGGCCGCCCGCGCCGGGGACGCAGGGCGGCGGTGGCCCGGGGCGCGGCGGCGGTGCTCGTGCTGCTGGCCGCCGCGGGCTGTTCGACGTCTCCCGACGAGGGCCCGGCCACGGGCGCGGCCTCCCTGCGCCCGCCCTCCCAGCTGCCCAAGGAGCGCACCCCCTTCTGGGTGAACCCGGACGGCACGGCGGCCCGCGCGGCCGTCCGGCTGATGAAGGACGGCAACGCGCACGACGCCGCCCTGCTGCAGAAGATCTCCGCCCGCCCGGTCGCCGAATGGGTGGGCCCCGACGACCCCGACGGACAGACGCGCGGTTTCACCGAGGCCGCCGCGGACGCCGACCGCGAGGCGCTGCTGGTGCTCTACAACATCCCCCACCGCGACTGCGGCCAGTACTCGCGGGGCGGCGCCGCCGACGGCAACGCCTACCGGGCCTGGCTGGAGAAGGCGGCGAGCGGCATCGGCGACCGCCGGGCCACGGTGATCCTCGAACCCGACGCGCTGCCGCACATGGAGGACGGCTGCACCCCCCAGCAGTTCCACGAGGAGCGCTACGCCCTGCTGAAGGAGGCCGTCGGCAGGCTCAAGGCCCTGCCGCACACCAGGGTCTACCTGGACGCGGGCAACCCGAGCTGGGTCACCCCCGCCGACCGGATGGCCGAGCCGCTGCGCCGCGCCGGCATCGACCGGGCCGACGGCTTCGCCCTGAACGTCTCCAACTTCCAGACCACGGACGCCAGCAAGGAGTACGGCCACCGCCTGTCGGAGCTGCTGGGCGGCAAGCACTTCGTCATCGACACCAGCCGCAACGGCAACGGCCCGCTCTCCGGCGACCACGACAAGGCGTGGTGCAACCCCGCGGGCCGCGCCCTCGGCGACCCCCCGACCGTGCGCACCGGCGACGCCCTGGTGGACGCCTTCCTGTGGGTCAAGCGGCCGGGGGAGTCCGACGGCGCCTGCCGGGGCGGCCCGGACGCGGGCAAGTGGTGGGAGCCGTACGCCCTGGAGCTGGCCCGCAACGCCCACTGACCGGCGCCGGCCGGTGGGCATTGCGCACGTCACTCGTCCCGCGACTCCGGGGCGATCTCCTCGGCGACCGGCACCTTGACCCACACCGCCTCGGACGGGGTGCCCTCGTCGTCGACGACCTCCAGCATGTACCAGCCGGGCGGCACCAGGGAGGGGTCCTTGGGGACGGTGACGGTCACACCGCCGTCCGTCCGCGCGAGGTCCAGGGCGATCGAGCGCTGCTCGTTGTTGGTGACGTGGGTGAAGGAGCCCGGCCGGATCAGCCGGGCCCGCGCGATCCTGCGCGGATCGCTGGTGCGGTAGGTGCTCTGCTCCCCGAGCTTCACCGTCCTCGGCTCGGTGTCCTTGAACTCCGGCCGGTCGTCGCGGAAGCCGTAGGGCGGGGTGTAGAGGTCGATCTGCTGCTGGAAGGTGCCTGGCTTGCTGTTGGCCTTGTCGCCGAAGAGCGAGTCGGAGCCGAAGGTCATCACCCGCCCGTCCGGCAGCAGCAGGGCGCCCGAGTGGTAGTTGCGGCCCACCAGGGGGTCGGCCACTGCGCGCGTGGTGTCGGTGGCCGGGTCGTACAGCTCGGCCTTGAGGACGTTGGAGTCGCTGCGCCCGCGGTAGTCGCCCGAGCCGTTGGTGGTCAGCACGGTGTCGTCCGGCAGGATGACGCTGCTGGGGTAGCGGACCTTGGCGTACAGCTGGGGGCCGTCGTGGAAGCGGGGATTCTCCTCGCGCAGGTCCACGATCCGGGTCTTCGCCGTGGACCTGCGGTTCTCCCCCACCCCGCCGCCGCCGAGGACCATGTAGCGCTGCTCCTGGGCGGGCGGCAGCAGCACCGACATCGAGGTCTCCAGCAGGTCCGGGTCGCTCATGCCGGGCACTTCGGTGAAGTCGTTGGTCTCCAGGTCCCACAGGCCCGGGGTGCGGCCCTTGTCGGCCGGTCCGTAGCCGGCGTTGGAGCCGGTGTAGAAGATCCGGCCCCGGTCGGCGAGGAAGAGGGCGGGGTAGGTGGGGAAGAAGCGCTCGGTGGGCAGGTAGCGCCAGGTGCGACTCGCGGGATCGTAGACCTCGTTCTTGCCGGGGACGACCTGGCCGATCTCGTCCAGCCCGGACACCGACAGCACCCTGCCGTCCTGCAGGGTGGTCAGCGTGGGATACCAGCGGGCCTCCTGCATGGGGTCGACGGTGATGTAGCGCTCGGCGACCGGGTCGAACTCGAAGGCGTCCTTGATGCCCTGGAAGTCCTTCTTGTCGAAGGACAGCTTGTTGGCGATGCCGTACGCGTTGCGGGCGTCCTCGCCGGTGAGGCCCTCGATGCGGTAGTTGTCGGTGGTCCCCGTCTCGTACTCCGCGCCCTTGCCGAGGGCCTCCACGTAGACGCGCGCCGTGCTGGCCGTGACCTTGACCTGGTCGCCGTCGCCGGTCTTGCGGGCCCGCGGCACGAGAACGGCGTCCTTGGACTCGAAGGTCTTGTGGTTGTCCTTGCCGGTGAAGCGGGTGCCGGCGGGGAAGGTCATCGGCTTGTCGGGGTTCTCGTTGTGGACGACCATCAGGCCGCCGGCCTTGGTGACGTCGCCCTCCAGCTTCTCGTAGCGCTGGGTGCCCCCGGCCACCAGCAGCTTGCCGTCGGCGAGCTGGGTGTGGCCGGCGCAGAAGAGGTCCTTGGGCGTGGGGATGTTCTTGAAGGTGTTCCTGCGCGGGTCCCACAGGACCGTGCGGAAGGTCTTGGCCTTGAAGTTCGCGGCGTTGTTGCCCGATCCCGCGACCAGTAGCACCTTCCCGGTGTGCAGAAGGGCCGCATGGATGGTGTTGATGCGGTACTCGCGGGGCACGTCCACGACGTCCCAGTGGCCGTTCCTCGCCTTGTAGGCCGGCTGATTGATCTTGTAGTCGTGGTACTGGTGCGCGGCGTAGCCCCACAGGGCCGGGCCGTTCATGCCGGCCAGCGCCATCAGGGAGGCGGCCCCGAGGGCCGTGCGCCGGGTGCGGCGGCTCGGACGCAGGCGCATCACCGGGCGGCCTCCTCGGCGGGCCGGGCGCGGTGCAGGCCCCAGCGCCAGGCGACGACGGGCGCCACGGTGATCACCAGGGCGAGCACGGCCCAGGTGCGCATCGCCACGTGGGTGTGGCCCAGCACGAACGAGGCCGCCAGCGAGCCGCCGAAGACCACCAGGAAGAACAGGTGGATGCGGAAGGTGCCGAAGAGGGTGTCGGGGCTGGCGGAGTCGCCCTTGGGCGTCACCACGAAGCGGCTCCTGCGGCGCAGCACGGCGTCCATGAGCGAACGGGCGTAGATGGGCGCCGACAGCGCGGACATCACCATGCCGGCCAGGCCGCCGGAGCCCTCGGGCTCGTGCGGGGAGACGTTGTGCCGGCGGTTCCAGATGTACAGGCCGATCTGGAGGGCGGCGGCGTCGCTGTAGAGCATCATCCAGATCTCGGAGTCGATCGAGATGCCGGAGGCGCCGAGGCCCAGGAAGAGCGTGCAGCTCAGGGCGCCGAGCATCCAGTTGATCGCGGTCATGGGGTAGTAGATGACCATGAGCGTGTAGTTGAGGAACGGACCCGGCCCGAGGGTGAAGGGCCCCTTCCAGTACTGCTTGAGGATGGTCTCGTACGTGCCCCGCGACCAGCGCAGCTGCTGGGTGAAGAAGTCCGTCCAGGCGTTCGGTCCCTCGCCGACGGCGAGGACGTCGGGGGTGTAGACCGAACGCCATTTGCGACCGGTGGCCGGGTTGCGGTGCCGGTGCAGCTCGAAGCCGGTGGCCATGTCCTCGGTGATCGAGTCGTACAGGCCGCCGATGCTCCTGAGCGCGGAGATGCGTACGGCGTTGTTGGTGCCGACGAACATGGGCGCGCCGTAGCGGTTGCCGGCGCGCTGGATCAGGGCGTGGAAGAGGAACTGCTGGCTCTCGGCGGCCTTGGTGACCGCCGTGTCGTAGTTCCCGTACACCTGCGGTCCAACGACAAAAGCGACATCCGGGTCACGGAAGTAACCGAGCATGCGCTCGAGGAAGTTGGGCAGCGGCACGTGATCGGTGTCGACGGAGGCGAAGAAGTCGTAGTCGTCGCCGTGCGCGTCGAGCCAGGCGTTGTAGTTCCCGTGCTTCGTCCTGGCCCGGTGCGGGCCCTTGGGCGTGTTCCACTTCTCGATCCCCTTGCGGCTGAAGTGCCGTACGCCCAGCCGCTCGCAGACCGCCTTGACCTCGGGGTCGTCGCCCTCGTCGAGGAGCCAGACGTGCACGGGACCCCGGTGGCGGACCCGCACGGCCGCCTCCAGAGTCTTGGTGACCATGGACAGGGGCTCCTTGCCGGGCACGAAGGACGTCAGGAAGGCGACCTTGGTGCCCGACTCGGGCACCACCGGTATGGGATCCCGGGCCACCAGGGTGGCGTGGGCGTTGGAGACGACGTTCAGCGTGCGGAAGAGCTCGATCAGCCCGATGGACACCAGCATCACCGTGTCCAGGGCCCGCATCAGCGCACTCGCATGGTCGCGCTGCGTCCAGTGCGCGGGCTGCATCAGCCAGATCAGCAGGCCCAGCGAGACCACGGGCGCCGCCCCGAGCAGCAGTGCGGCCTGGATCCGGTGCGGCTCGTCGGCCAGCAGGCTGCGGTAGCGGACGCGGTAGGGGCCGGGCCCCTCGGGCGGCCGGCTCAGCGGGCCTGCCAGCCGGCTGTAGTGCTCGTAGTCGTAGCGGGGCAGGGGTTTGCGGCGGTACGGCGAGGAGGTCCGCCCCGGCGGGCCGGTGCGCCGGGGCCGGTCCGGCGAGCGGGCCGGCGCGGGCACGAGCACCCCCTCGGGCGGTGCGGAAACGGATCTCTGCTGCCGGGCACCGGCAGGCGTCGACGTCATAGTCATTCCCCCCGCACGCATGCGACTGCGTGTGTACGTGCCGTACGTGGGCCCCCCGGCCCCCCTCGACCCCGCCCAACTCACGGATTTCCCAGTGATATTGGGCGAAGACGTGCGTTTCAGGATCTCGGACCCAAGGTCATGATCGCAAGGGTGAAACGCGGTGCTTAGCGGGCAAAGTGGTGCGTCGAACGAAGATGCCCATGAAGAGTGAGGAAGGGAAGGAAAGCGGTCACATCTGACACGCTTGTGCCCTCGTGACCCGCAGGACGCGCAGAACGACTCAGGGCCCCTCACATCTGTGAGGAGCCCTGAGTCTCGCGTGCGCCGCCAGGGACTCGAACCCCGGACCCGCTGATTAAGAGTCAGCTGCTCTAACCAACTGAGCTAGCGGCGCCTGCTGACGAAGAAAACTCTACCCGACGTCCGGAGGTGCTTCCGACCACCCCGGATGCCGCCCGGCGCCCGACGGCCGGTCGTCCCCGCCGGGCATGGACGGACAGGGCGGGCGTTCTGTCCATTTATGCGGAGTTTTCCTTTACATAGGGTAATCGGCTTGCGGCATGCGGTTCGGTGCGACCGCTGGGAAGCTGTGGCGAACGAGGCGAAAGTTTTCTCGTGATCCTCGTGAGGGGAAGGTGGCAGCGAGATGGCCGAGGACGCACCCGAGGACATATCCACCGCAGGCCCCGCCCGCACCCGGCGGCACCCGGCGCGCGGGGCGCTGGTCGCCGCCGTCGGAGCGGCCGTGATCGCCGGCGCCGGCCCGGCCGCGGCGGCAGCGGAACCGTCGGACCCGTCGCCCGGCGTGGGGTCCGAGGCCGGGACGGCCGTCCAGGAGGACGCCCGGCACGGCACCGACGAGGACCACCGTGGCGACGCGGGGGAGGACGCGGGCCGCGAGAGGGCCCCGGCGGGTACCGAGGAGGCCCCTGAGGGTGCCGCCGAGGGCGCCGGCGCCCCCGCCGGGAGCCGGCCCGCCGCCCCCGACCTGGAGCCCGCCGTCGCCTACGCGCTGCGCCACATCGGCGACCCGTACGCCTTCGGCGCCGAGGGGCCGCACAGCTGGGACTGCTCCGGCCTCGTCCAGCAGGCGTACCGGCGCGCGGGCGTGCGGCTGCCGCGCCTGGCCGCCGACCAGTACCGCGCCACCCGGCCCATTGCGCGCAGCGCGCTGCGCCGCGGCGACCTGGTCTTCTGGTCGACCGACGGCAGGGCCTCGGGGGTGCACCACGTGGCCATCTACACGGGCGGCGGCCGCTACATCGAGGCGGCCCGCCCCGGCACCCGCGTCCGGGTCTCGACCCTCGCGTACTACCCGCCGCAGCTCTACGGGCGGGTGGTGTGGGCGGGCCCGGCGCACGTCCTGCTGGGCGAGGAGGAGGCGGACGCGCACGTCACCTGTTCGGACGATGCCGCGGGGTGCGGCTGAGGGGTTCGGGTCCGGCCGCCCGGTCACGGTGCGTGGCGTGATCGGGCAGGGGTCCGCGGCGTCCGTCAAGGGCGCCTTTTTGGCCTGGACATGACTACGGGCCGGTACTAGCCTCCGTGTTGGTCTAGACCGCGTTCCACTCGTCTCACAGAACCCCCCACGTTCGCGAGGAGTGACGTATGCGCAAAAAGATCAGCGCGACGATCATCGGCCTGAGCGTCGCCTGCATCTCCCTCTTCCCCGTCGGCAGCGCCGGCAGCCACGGCTACACCGACGCACCCACCAGCCGCCAGGCCTTCTGCGCCCAGGGCGCGGTGGAGGACTGCGGCGAGATCCAGTGGGAGCCGCAGTCCGTCGAGGGTCCCAAGGGCTTCCCGTCCCACGGCCCCGCCGACGGCACGCTCTGTGCCGGCGGCAACAGCCGCTTCGCCGAGCTCGACGACCCGCGCGGCGGCGCCTGGCCCGCCACGCAGGTCACGGCGGGCCGGGACTACACGTTCCGCTGGAGGCTCACCGCCCGCCACGCGACCACGGACTTCCGCTACTACCTCACCAACGACCACTACCGGCCCGACCGGCCGCTCACCCGCGCCGACCTCGACCTGCACCCGTTCCTGACCGTGCCCTACGGCGGTCGCGTCCCCGACGCCACCGTCACCCACCAGGCCACGATCCCGGCGGGCCGGAGCGGCAAGCAGCTGGTCCTGGCGGTCTGGACGATCGCCGACACGGGCAACGCGTTCTACGCCTGCTCCGACGTGCAGTTCTGACGCCCGCCTCCGGCGCCGGGGCCGTGCCCCGGCGCCGGAGTGCGCGCCGTCAGGACGGCCCGCCCGCTCCGCCGTCGCCGTCCCGCCGCTGCTCGGCGGGGTCGCGCCGCAGCGCGTACCGGGCCAGCAGGCCCGCGACGACCAGGGCGACCACCGCCAGCAGCGCGTAGTCGGGCACCGCGCCGCCCGCCCGTGAGGCGAGCTCCTGCAGACGGGACTCGGAGGCGTCGTCCACCAGCCCCGGCAGCCCGGTCGTGCCGCCCCAGCCGAGGAAGAGCACCCCGATCCCGATGAAGAACAGCCCCGACAGCAGGGACGTGGTGTGCAGCCGCAGCCGGCCCAGCCGCAGTTCCCGGCCGCGCAGCCAGGCCCGGCGGCCCAGGTGGAAGCGCTCCCAGAACAGGGCCAGCACGAACAGCGGCAGGGCCATCCCCAGCGCGTAGACGGCCAGCATCGAGGCGCCGTGCACCGGGTTGCCGTGCAGTGCCGTCATCGTCAGCACGGCGCCCAGGATCGGCCCGGCGCAGAAGCCGGCCAGTCCGTACACGCAGCCCAGCAGGAACGTGGAGGCCGCCGACGTCGGCGTGATGCGGCCCGCCGCCTCCTGCGCCCGCCGGGAGGCGAAGCCCAGGCCGAGGATCTGGGCCGCGCCCAGCGCGATCACCGTCCAGCCGCCGATGGTGATCAGCAGCTCGCGGTGGCCGTTGAAGAGCCGGCTGGCGGTGGAGGAGGCCGCCCCCAGGGGGACGAGCGTGGTGGCGAGCCCGAGGTAGAACACGCAGGTGCGGGCGAGCAGCCGGCCCGGCGTGGCCAGGGAGTAGGCGAAGAACGCCGGCAGCAGCAGCGCGCTGCACGGGCTGACCAGGGCGAGGACGCCGCCCAGGAAGGCGGCGAGATAGCCGATGTCGGTCACTGGCCCGCCTTCCCGGATGCCCCGGCCGCCTCCTTCGCGGCCCTGGCCTGGGCGATGGCGGCCTCGAACTCCTTCAGCGGCTGCGCGCCCGCCAGCGGCCGGCCGCCGACGAGGAAGGAGGGCGTGCTCTGCACGCCCAGGGAGTAGCCCTCCTCCTGGTCCTTCTTCACGGCCGCCGCGGCCTCGTCGCTGCCCAGGTCGGCGCGGAACTTCTCCAGGTCCGCGACGCCCGCGGAGCGGGCCAGGTCGGCCAGCTTGTCCTCGGCGAGCGCATCGCCCTTGCGGTGCTCGGCGAACAGCAGGTCGTGCAGTTGCCAGAAGCGGCCCTGCTTGCCGGCGGCCCAGGAGGCGCGGGCGGCCCGCTCGGAGTCCTTGCCGAAGATCGGGAAGTTGCGGAACTCGATGCGCAGGACGCCGGCGTCGACGTACTTCTTGATCAGCTGGGGCTGCGTCTCCCGCGTGAAACGGCCGCAGTAGGAGCACTGGTAGTCGGCCCATTCGACGAGCACGACGGGTGCGTCCGGCTTGCCGACGGCGAGCGCGTCGCCCTGCTTCCGGCGGCTGGTGGCCTGTTCGAGCTTGTCGTAGGTGGCCTGCTGCGGGTCGTAGGCCGGCTGCGGGTCGGCGGAGGCCTGCGTGCCGGAGCCGCCGGAGGAACCCTTGCCGATGGCGATACCGGCGGCCACCAGGGCCACCAGGAGGGCGACTATGGCGCCCACGGCCGCCCACCGGCGGGAGGGCGTGGAGATACGTGCGGACATGGGGAAGACGACTCCCTGGGTCGTACGGGATCTGGGTGTGCCTGAGCGCGGCCCGGCAGTGGGCCGCTGCGGGGCGGTCTAGATCCGTAGGACGGGGAGCGGGCCGGTGACGGCGGCCAAGGGAGCGGGCGGGGCGCGCACGCCCCCGGTCCGCGGCACCCGGTCCTGCGCCAGGGCGCCGCGGGCACCGGCCGGGCAGGTGACGGGATCGGCGTGCGGGGCGGCGACGGCCGCCTGGACGCCGCCCAGCGGGGTGTCCTGCTGACGGCAGGAGCCGCCGGGGGAGGAGGTGTCCACGCGGAGGTCCGCCACGGGGACGGCCTCGGGGGTACGGACCGCGGAGGCGGCCCGCGCCGTGGCGGGCCCGCCGGGAACGCCCCCGCCGGGCGCGGTCGCGCCGACGAGGGGCGCGAGGACGACGGCCAGGAGGAGCAGGAGCACGGCGAGCGGGGCAGGGCGCTGCCACTGGGTCGTGGGCGACACGCGCTGCTCCTTTCCGCCGATGCCCGCTTCTTCGGCCGTACTACGGCGAAGGCCCCCACCGTGTGGTGAGGGCCTTCGTCTGTCTGTGCGCCGCCAGGGACTCGAACCCCGGACCCGCTGATTAAGAGTCAGCTGCTCTAACCAACTGAGCTAGCGGCGCCTGCTGACAGAGAAAACTCTACCTGATGTTCGGGGGTGCTCCGAACCACGTGTCCCACCGGCCCCGGGCGCCCCGGTCCGGCCGGGGCGCCGCGCGGCTCACAGGGCCATCGACAGCAGCAGGGGCGCGGCGTGCCGGCTGAGCGTCTCCGCCGCCTCCCGCAGCCGGTGCGCGTGTCGCACCGGCAGGGACAGTGCCAAGGAGCCGACCGAGCGCCCCGCGGTCATCGGGACCGCCGCGCACACGGTGCCCACCGCGTACTCCTGCAGGTCGAGCACGGGCACGCTCGCCGGGTGCGCGTCCAGCTTGCTGAAGAGCACCTTCTCGTTGGTGATCGTCCGGGAGGTCAGGCGCGCCGTGCGGTGCCGGGAGAGGTGGTCGCGCCGGCCGTCGTGGTCGAGCTGGGTGAGCAGGCACTTGCCGAGCGCGGTGGCGTGGGCGGCCGCCCGGAAGTCGACCCACTCGTTGACCTTGGGGGTGCGCGGCCCGTCCGCGTACTGCGTGATGCGCAGCTCGCCGTCCACGTAGCTGCTGAGGTAGACGGCCGCGCCGACCGTGTCGCGCAGCTTCGACAGCGAGTGCTGCAGCTTGCGCTCCAGGGCGGACTTGCGGTCGTACCCGGCGCTCAGAAGGACCAGGGCCTCGCCCGTGACGTAGCCGCCGTCGCCGGTGCGCCGCACGTACTGCTCGCGGCGCAGCATCGCCAGCAGGCGGGCCAGGTGGGTCGCCGGCAGCCCGGTCTCGCGGGCGAGCTGGGCCTCGCCGATGCCGCCGGTGTGCCTGGCGACCGTCTCCAGCACGCGCAGGGCGTGCTGGACCGCGTGGAACGGTGCGGTCGGCTCGTGCCTGAGCGCCACGGTCTCCCCCTAGCGGTTACCTGTGGGTGTACCTCCGCCCACGATAAGGGCGAACCGGCCGCTCATGAGAGGGACTTGACGGGATCGGGAGGGAGCCGGAATAAACGGAGAGTCACTCCGGTTGAACACCGGCCGAGCCCACCGGCTCGCAGGCACAGGCGTTCATCAAGGAGGCGGGCCACCGTGGCCGACGTACAGGACGACACCATCCGCGCGACGGCGCTCGGGAGCGCCCCCGTGCCCCTGTCCGTACTGGACCTGGCGACCGTCGGCACCGGCCGCACCGCCCACCAGG
Source organism: Streptomyces sp. NPDC049585 (assembly GCF_040675615.1). Lineage (NCBI taxonomy): Bacteria > Bacillati > Actinomycetota > Actinomycetes > Kitasatosporales > Streptomycetaceae > Streptomyces > Streptomyces sp. NPDC049585. Next base: position 95,693 of record NZ_JBFAPE010000018.1, read on the forward strand.
CCCTGGGCACCACCGTCGAGCTCGCCCGGCTCGCCGAGCGGCGCGGCTACCACCGCTTCTGGGTCGCCGAGCACCACTCCATGCCGGGCGTGGCCAGCTCCTCCCCGGCCGTGATCCTCGCCCACCTGGCCGCCCGCACCGACCGCATACGCCTCGGCTCCGGCGGCGTGATGCTGCCCAACCACGCGCCCCTGGTGATCGCCGAGCAGTTCGGCACCCTGGAGGCGCTCGCCCCCGGGCGCATCGATCTGGGACTGGGGCGCGCACCCGGCACGGACGGCGCCACCGCCGCCGCCCTGCGCCGCCGGGACCGGCTCGCCGAGGGCGCCGACGAGTTCCCCGAGCAGCTCTCGGAGCTCACCCGCTTCCTCGACGACGACTTCCCCGACGGCCACCCCTACGCCCGCATCCACGCCGTCCCCGGGCCCGTCCAGGGCCGGGTGCCCGGCGGGGTGCAGCGCGCCGACCGGCCGTCCATCTGGCTGCTGGGCTCCTCCGGCTTCAGCGCCCGCCTGGCCGGGCTGCTGGGCCTGCCGTTCTCCTTCGCCCACCACTTCTCCTCGGCGAACACGCTGCCGGCGCTGGAGCTCTACCGCGAGTCCTTCCGGCCCTCGGCCGTGCTCGACCGCCCCTACGCCAAGATCGGCGTGCAGGCGCTGGCCGCCGACGACCCCGCCGAGGCCCGCCGGCAGGTCCTCACCGGTGCGCTGTCGATGCTGCGCCTGCGCACCGGCCGGCCCGGCCTGGTGCCGTCGCCGGAGGAGGCCGAGAGCCACGCCCTGGGCCTCGCCGAGCAGGAGTTCGTCGCCGACTGGCTGCACAACGTGGTGTACGGCACGGCCGAGCAGGTGCGCGAGGGACTGGACGCGCTGGTGAAGCGGACGGGCGTGGACGAGCTGATGATCACCGCCAACGTGCACGGGCCGCAGGCCCGCCTGCGCAGCTACGAACTGATCGCGGACGCGTACGGCTTCCCGGCCGGCCGGTAGCCCACGCGCCGGACGGGGACGGCCCCGCGCCAGGCCGTGTCCGGCGGCAGTGCCCCGCGCCCCTTACCGGGCGCCGCGGCCGGACACGGCCTACGGCCGTACGCCGGTGCTCAGCAGCGCCGAGATGCGGTCCGCCGGCACCGGGCGGGAGTAGAACCAGCCCTGCCCGGTGTCGCACCCGATCCGCCCCAGCCGCTCCGCCTGCTCCGCGCTCTCCACGCACTCCGCCGTCACCGTCAGCCCCAGCCGGTGCGCCAGCTGCACCAGCGCCTCCACGATCGTCTCGTCCGCCGGATTGGGGTGCTCCTCGGCGCGGAAGCCGTGGACGAAGGAACCGTCCAGCTTGAGCGTGGAGACCGGCAGGCGGCTGAGGTAGGCAAGATTGGAATAGCCGGTGCCGAAGTCGTCGATGGCGATGGCGACGCCCATGTCGCTGAGCGCCTGCAGCTGTTGCAGCGGCCGCCCGGCCGAACCCATCACCGCCGACTCCGTCAGCTCCAGCTGCAGCAGGCTCGCCGGCAGCCCGGTCTCGGCGAGGATGCCGGCCACGTCGGCGACGAGGTCGGAGTCCCACACCTGACGCACCGCCACGTTCACGCTGACCACGAGCGGTTCACCGGGGTGGTCCAGCTGCCAGCGGCGGGCCTGGCGGCAGGCGGTGGCCAGCACCCAGCGCCCCAGCGGCACGATGGCGCCGGTCTCCTCGGCCAGCCCGATGAACCGGTTGGGGCCCAGTGTGCCGAACTGCGGGTGCCGCCAGCGCACGAGCGCCTCGACCCCGCGCACGACGCCGTCGCCGAGCCCCACCAGCGGCTGGTACTGCAGGTCGAACTCCTCGCGTTCGACGGCCGGCCGCAGGGTGTTCGACAGGGTCTGCCGGGTCATGCGGTGGGCGTTGCGCTCGGGGTCGAAGAGTGTCCAGCGGGCCTTGCCGTCCGCCTTCGCCCAGTACAGCGTGGTGTCCGCGGCCTGCATCAGCTCGGTCGCGTGCGTCCCGGCGCACGGGCGCTCGACGACCCCGATGCTCGCCGAGACCGCCAGGCGCTGACCCGCCACCTCGAACGGGCGGGCGAGCGCGCTCTGCACGGCACCGGCGAGGTCGATCAGCTGCTGGGTGCCCGTGGAGTCCTCCACCATCAGGGCGAACTCGTCCCCGCCGAGCCGGGCCACCAGGTGGCCGCCGGGCGCGGCGCACTCGGTCAGCCGCCGGGCCACCGCGGTCAGCAGCCGGTCGCCGGCACGATGGCCGAGCGTGTCGTTGACGGCCTTGAAGCCGTCCAGGTCGAGGTAGCACAGCCCGATCCGGCCGCTGCGCCGCGGACGTTCGCCGGCCGGCACGGCCTCCGGGGCGGCCGGCGCACGCGGCACGGCCAGCGCCCCGGCCAGGCGTTCGAAGAACAGGCTGCGGTTGGGCAGCCCCGTGACCGGGTCGTGCATCCGCAGGTGCCGCAGCCGGGCGCGCAGGTCGCGGCGGTCGCTGATGTCGGCCACCGACAGCAGTGCGGTGCGGGTCTCGGGCAGCGGGGTCACGGTCACCTCGGCCCACAGCCGTCCGCCGCCGGCTTGTCTGAGCCTGCGTGTGCAGTGCAGGCTCTCGCGGCGGCCGAGCAGCACCTCCCGGTAGGCGCTCCACAGCCGCAGGTCGTCGCGCAGCCCGGTGAACTCCGCGGCAGGGCGGTCCCGCAGGTGCTCCGGATCGGTGCCCAGCAGGGCGGCGAGGGCGTCGTTGGCGATGCGTACGAGGCCGTCGCTGCCGACGACGGCCATGCCGAGGCGCGCGGCTCGGAAGGCAGCGCGGAATTCCATCGAAGTGACGTTACGTTGCGTGACGACTGGTGGCTCCGAATCGGGCGTTCCGTCCCGGCCGTCGAGTGCTCCGCTCAACGCTCGCTCCCGCGTGGCATCGGTTCCGCACGGGTCCCGTGCGGGTGTCGTGTGTCTCGTACGCGTGGTGGAAAAGGCGGCAAATGGCCGCCTGTAGGGGGATTCCGTGCTGGAAGTGTGGCGAGCATAGAGCCCGCGCAGGGACCGTTCCAGCGGCCCTGCCGCGAGGGGTGGTGCCGCAGGCGTGGTCCCGACCGATTCCGTCCGTCCGTGAGCGCGTGTGAACCGTCGTGCCCGGGACTGCTTGGCAAATCTTCTTGATTGTCTTCCTCGATTGACCGTCCGTGACTGAGTGTGATGTACCCAGAAGTCGGCTTAGTCACTCGACTGGGGTAGTGAAACGGGGCATAACACCGCAAATAACAAGAGGGTGGGTGAGGTCTCCCAATTCCGTCCTCGGAGGTCGACGTGGTGCGTCCGCTGACACCCATGGGAGTGGACCCGCTGCGGCCCCGCCGCCCGCGGCGGCCCCGGCTGCGCCGCGCGGGCGCGGTCCTGACCAGCCTGTGCGCCATCGCCACGACCATCGCCGCGGCCCCGGCGCACGCCACCGGCCCGGGCGGCCCCTGCGCGCTCCCGCGCAGCCAGGCGCACCACTCCGAGGGCCTCGACACCTGGAACCCGGACTACCCCCGCCCCCTCGGCCGGCTCGACGCCGTCATGATCTTCCTGTCCTTCCCGGACTCCCGCCCCGTGGTCACCCCCGACCGGCTCGCCGCCGACCACTTCCCCGGCACGTCGCGCTTCTTCGAGCGCGCCTCCTACGGGCGCTTCACGCTGCGGGTGCACCCCCTCAAGCGGTGGCTGCGCATGCCCCGCCCCTCCGGCGAGTACCACATACAGCGCGACTGGGACGGCGAGCGGCGCTCGGCCTACCTGCGCGACGCCGTCGCCGCCGCCGACAAGACGGTCGACTTCCGTCACTTCAACCTCGTCTACCTCGTCGCCGACCCCGACGCCCCCGGCGTCGACTCGGACGCGACCAAGGTCGTCAACCTGGAGGAGCCCATCCACGTCGACGGCACCGAGCTGCAGCGCGTCGTCACCGTCTTCGAACACCACCCGCCCGACCGCAACGTCCTGGCCCACGAGACCGGCCACGTCCTGGACCTGCCCGACCTGTACCACCGGCCCACCGACGGCAAGGGCGACTGGGACACCCACGTCGGCGACTGGGACATCATGGGCAGCCAGTTCGGGCTGGCCTCCGAGCCCTTCGCCTGGCACAAGTGGAAGCTGGGCTGGCTCGGCCCCCGCCAGGTCCACTGCGTCAGCAGCTCCGGCAGCACCCTGCACACCCTGCAGCCGCTGGAGTCGCCCATGCGCGGCAGCGCGGACGGCCGCACCCGGATGGTGGTCGTGCGCACCGGCGCGGCCACCGCCATCGTCGTCGAGGCGCGCACCGCGAACGGCAACGACGCCGGCACCTGCACCGAGGGCGTGCTCGTCTACCGGGTGCGCAGCGACACCGCCTCCGGCAGCGGACCCATCCAGGTGCTGGACGGCCACCCCGCCGGCCACGCCTGCTGGGGCGAGTCCGTCTACCCCCCGCTCGCGGACGCACCGCTGGGCGTGGGGGAGTCCCTGGAGGCGGACGGGGTACGGGTCGAGGTGCGCGGCCGGGCGCCCACCGGCGCCTGGAACCTGAGGGTCACCCGAGGGTGACGCCCGGTACCGCGAGCGCATACGCCGAAGGCCCCCACCATGCGGTGGGGGCCTTCGGCTGTCTGTGCGCCGCCAGGGACTCGAACCCCGGACCCGCTGATTAAGAGTCAGCTGCTCTAACCAACTGAGCTAGCGGCGCCTGCTGACGTGGAAGACTTTAGCACCCCGATCCGGTGGAAAGAAAATCCGTATGTTTCAGCGGGTGGGACGCGTGGGTACAGAGCCTTCTCCCGCGGCCCGCAGACACGCCCACAGCAGCACGTCCGCCCCCGGGAGCCACGGGCGGCGGACCTCCGGGGCCACCAGCCAGCGCGAGGCGGCCGGCCCGTCCTCCCCGCCCGCGGGGAACGGCGGCGGCACGGTCACCGCATCGCCCGTGCCGTAGTACAGCAGCGACGGCGCGCTGCGGCCCGTACGGCTCCACTCCTCCCAGGCCAGCAGCGCCGGCAGGCGCTGGGCCGTGCCCGGCGCGGCGAACAGCAGCAGCCTGCCCCGGTGCGCGGCCACCGGGCCGGACCCGGGCGCACCCGGCGACCACAGGCGGTCCAGCATCCGGCGGCCGAAGAGCACGGGCGTGTCGATCACGTCGAAGACGCTGCCGCAGGGCAGCTCCACCGGGGCACCGGGATGGTGCGCCCACAGCGTGTGCACCCGGTGCGGGAAACGGTCCGCAGAGGCCAGCCAGTCGATGCCCGCCAGCGTGACGAAGGCGCCCTGAGCCCGCGGGCCGGCGCCGGCGCGGGTGCCGGTGCCGGCGCCCCGGGCGGAAGGCCGGTGATCGGGGGTGCGACGGGCCGGGGAGGCAGAGGGCGAGGGGACGGGGTGCGGAAGGTACGACCGGGTGCTCATGGCCCCATCGTCGGGGGCCCGCCGGGGGGTCCTCGGGGTACTTCCCGGAATTCGGGACAGGGGCCCGGACCGTGCGCTACTTTGTGCGCCGCATATGCCAACGGCCCATGGTCGGGGACCACGGGCCGTACGGGTCACTCGGCGGCGGCGCTGCCTCGCAGCAGGTCACGGCCGAATTCGACCATCTTCTTGGTGTAGTCCTCGCTCCACTCGGCGCGCGCCGCGATCACCGCCATCGGCAGCCGGTCGAAGCGCCGGGGATCGGCGAGCTGAGCCGCCGCGACCGCCTGGAACTCCATCGCCCGGTCCGCGGCCGCCCGGAAGGCCAGTGCCAGCTCCGTGGAACGGGTCAGCAGCTCACGCGGATCCTCGATCGACTCGAGGTCGAAGAAGTGCTCGGGGTCGGCGACGGCATCGGGCGGCTCGAAGAGCAGCTGCGCGGGCTTCAGGCGGCGCGGGGCACTGCCCTGCGCGCCGGGAGCCTGCTTCGGCTCGCACATGTACATACCTCCACAGATTCGTCTGCACCGCCATCCATTGTCCTGCCACGCGCAAGTGCGCCCCCACTTCCCCCCGCGCGCTGCCACGGCCCGCGATCACGGCTGCCAGGCGATGCGGGGCTGGGCGATCACGGCTGCCAGGCGATGCGGTGCTCGGCGAGGTGGGCCAGGACGGCATGGTTCGCCTCCCAGCCATCGGGGCTGTGTTCACCGGCCGCCTCCGGCGGCGTGCCGGACTCCGTCCGGCGGGTTGGGGGCGCCCCGCCGCGATCACGGCTGCCAGGTGATGCGATGCTCCGCGAGGTGGGCCAGGACGGCATGGTTCGCCTCCCAGCCATCGGGGAACTTCACCGTCACGCCCAGCTGGACCGGCTCCGTCGAGGGGTGCTCGTCCAGGAGGCGGTCCACGCCCGCGCGGCAGACCACGATGCACGCGTGGCGGTGGCGCGAGGCCAGGACGCACAGGCGGCCCGTCTCCAGGTGGAACGCCGTCGCGTCCGGGCGGCCCGAGAGCGGGTGCAGGACCACCGTCACGTCGAACTCGCGGCCCTGCAGACGGTTCGCCGTGTCCACCGTCACCCCGGTCGCGCCCAGGCCGGCCAGGGCCGCCCGGACGGCCGCCGCCTGGTCGCGGTGGGCCGTGCCCACCGCGATGCGGTCGGCCGTCAGGGGCGCCGGGTCCGGGGAGCGCTCGCTGGTCACCGCGCCGCCGCGGTCCAGCAGGCGGCGCACCACGAGGGCGACCGCGCCCACCGCCTCGGGGTCCGTGCGCGGCGTGTGCCGGGCCGGCAGCTCCAGCAGGCCCCAGCCCGACGCGGCCGCCTCGTCCAGCACCCGGTCCGGGCCCGTGCCGTCGGAGGGCACGCCGAAGGCCAGCCGCCGCTCGCCGTGGCCGGTGCCGCTGCGGAACGGCGTGTACGGGTAGAACGCGTCCGACACCAGCGGCGCCGCCGACGCCGGCAGCCGCCAGGACACCGGCAGCCGGTGCTGCGGCAGCGACGGGTTGTGGGCGAGCAGGGTGCTGACGGCGCTCGCCGACGGGTCGTACGACAGCCCCGCCCACTGCTCCGCGGCGACCTGGCTGAACGGGTCCAGCTGGCCGGGGTCCCCGACGAACAGGGCCCGCTCGAACAGGCCGGCCACCGCCAGCAGCGCGTCCGAGCGCATCTGGTAGGCCTCGTCGACGATCGCGTGGCCCCATGGCTCGGCGACCTTGGTGTGCGCCCACTTCGCGGCCGTGGAGACCACCACCTCCAGCCCGGCCAGCTCGGCCACCTTCGCCGAGGTGACCACCGACGCGAGGCCGTCGAGGGCGGGGTCGTAGGCGCCCTTGTCGTTGCTGTGCAGCCGGCCCACCGGCAGGTCGGGGTCCTCCTTCGCCAGCCGCAGGACCAGGTCGTCGACCTGCGCGTTCGTCTGGGCGACGATCATCAGCCGGCGGCCGGCGGCGGCCAGCTCCCGGGCCGCCCGGACCACCAGCGTCGACTTGCCGGCGCCCGGCGGGGAATCCACCACGACGCCGCGGTGCGGGCCGTGCAGGGTGTCGTGCAGGATCGCGTCCGTGGCCGCTGCCGCCGCCCGTGCGGGGTCGAAGACGCGGCCGTGCGCCGTGCGTACGGTCACAGGTAGTCCTCCGGGGTCACGGGATCGGGGCCGCCCGCAGGGCCGCTCGCCGGGCCGTCCGGCGGGCCGCCGTGGGTCCACGGCGTCTCCTCGGGGTCCGGCAGCTCGGGCCCGCCGCGCGGCGCGTGCTCGAAGAGCGTCCAGCACACGGTCTCGCCGGGGACCGGCACCGAGCCCTCCTCGGGCACCTTGCCGCGCCCCATCCCGCCGGTCAGCCGCACGGTGATCTCGCCCGTCGGCTCGTGGTACGCCACGAACTCGGCCGGCTGGGACCGGCCGCTGCCGTCCGGCAGGGCGCGGTACACCCGGGCGCCGTCCGCCAGGTGCGGGGTGTCGTCGGTGCGCAGGGTCACCAGCGGCCGCGGCCGCGGCACCTTGGCGTCGGTGTGGAGCATCACGACCGCTGTCACCTTGCCCGCGAACGCCTCGCCGGCCAGCCGACGCTCGGCCATCACCAGCGCGTCGTCCAGTGCCTCCTGGGCGTGCAGCTGTGCCTGGGCCGTCTCGCGGGAGGCGAGCTTGCGGGCGGCGGTCACCGCGTCGTCCCGTCGGGGCTGCGGGGGCTCGCCGGCGCGCAGCCGGTCGCGGTGGGCGGTGTACGACCAGCGGTCGCGCTTCCAGCGCTCGGCCACGTGCGCCCCCTCGGGCAGGGCACGCAGCAGGTCGAGGCCGTGCCAGACGGCGTCCCAGGTGGGGCGCAGCTGGCCGGCCAGCAGGTCGCGTATGTCCCGCTCGGCGGCGGCGAGCCGCTCCCGCGCCGCGGCGGCCTGGTGCGGTGCGGCCTCCAGCAGCCGGCTGCGGGCGGTGTCGTAGCGGGCGACGGCGGGGCCGAGGAGCTTGTTGTCGAAGACGGGGTCGGTGGCGGGGCCGGCCGGGGGCTGCCGCAGCAGCCCGTCCGCGCCGCGTTCGGTCTCCGCGCGCAGGGCGGCCTCGGCGCCCGTCGTGCCCTCGGGCGGGTCGATCCAGGCGAGCAGGGCGCCCAGGTGCTGGTCCTCCAGGACGCTCTGGCCGGTGGCCCAGTGCCGGCCCAGGACCTGGGTCATGGCCAGCAGCAGCGAGGAGCCCGGCACCCGTGCGCGCTCGCCGTAGTGGGTCAGCCAGCGGCCCAGCAGGGGCACGCGCGGCGGGGCGGGGTGGGGCGTGTCGGGGGCCTGCTCGGCGGTGCGGCGGAAGCGCATCGAGCGGCCGAGCAGACGGACGTACTCCACGGCCGCGGCGGCGGGCACGAGCAGCTGCGGGGCATCGGCGCACAGCTCCGAGCCGGGCTCGGTGGCGTCGAGGTGCTCCTCGATGTGCGGCAGCAGCGCGTCGGCCAGCTCGGCGAGGAACGCCGAGCGCAGGTCGCGGTCGCGCGGCTGGGGCACGATCAGCAGCCGCGGGGCGTCGCGGTCGGTGCCCACCATGGCGCCCAGCGGCGCGCCGGCCTCGCCGGCGGTCGTCAGGGGGACGAGGACGAGCGGGCGCTCGGCAAGGTGCCGGTGGCGCACGGTGGCCAGCGGCGTGGCCCGCCCGTCCCGAACGGCCTCCAGGCGCGCGAGCGTACCGATCAACGACATGCGGCCTCCTTTCGCGAGATCAGCCACGAACGGTCCGCACCCGACGCACCTGGCCCCGCCACCCCGGGGGCGCGGGGAACTGCGCGATCAGCCACCGACGACCCGCACTTGCTCATCGCACCGCCCCCGCCAGCGCCTCCGCGCGGAGAGTCGCGGCCCTCCGCAGGGCCGCCACCGTGGGGTCGGCCGCGTCGCCGTGCTCGCCGCGGGCGGCGGCGAGCACCGAGCCGACCGTGGTCAGTCCGCCCAGCTCGCCGCGCACGCCGCGGCCGAGCGCCTGCACGGAGCCGCCCGCCCGGGCCGTGGCGCGGCAGTGGAAGGCGAGCTCGCAGGCGGCCAGGCACTCGGGGGCGTAGGCGGCGGGGACGGCGTCGAGGGCCTCGGTCAGCTCGCCGGCGGGGCGGCACACGTCGAAGCTGGTGCCGTCGGGCAGGGCGGCGGCGATGTCCTCGACCGTGGTGAGCCGCGTGAGCTGGCGGCGCGTGGTGGCGCGCTGCTTGCGCAGGTCGACCAGGGCGGCGGTGGGGAGGTTGGAGAAGTCCTTCGGGCACACGAGCAGGGCCTGGGACCGCACGGTCGCGCCCTCGGTGTGTCCGGCGACGGCTTCGAGGGCGAGGGCGTAGACGGCGGCCTGCCGGGCCGCGGCGCCCACCTTTGCGGCGTCGGCGGAGCCGTCGATCATGGGGAAGGACTTGATCTCGACGACCGTCCACTCGCCGCCGGGGCGTACGACGATCGCGTCCGGCTCCAGGTAGGCGGGTGTGCCGGCGACGGGCAGGGCGAGCATCGGGTGGTCGAGCACCGCCCAGCCGCCGGCGGCGGTGGCCTCGCGCAGGGCCAGGGCGGTGCGGGCCGTGCGGCCCTCGGGGCCGGCGGCGGTGAGGTCGGGGGCGGTCACGGCGCCGGGGGCGGGCGGCTCGGAGCCGTCGGCGAGCCGCTCGTGCAGCAGGCGGGCCAGCTCCGCGCCGCCGTCGGCCTTGACGCGGGCCTCGAAGGAGTGACCGCGCATGAAGGCGAACTGCGACTGGCCGAAGGCCGAGGGTGCTCCCAGTGCCCGGGCGAGGGCGGCCTTGTCGACGCCCGCCCCGTCGAGCAGGGCGCGGCGGTGACAGCCGGGGTTGGCGGCCAGGGCGGCGAGGGCGCGGGCGTCGAGCGGCAGCGGTGGCACTGCCGGGCCGCGCAGCTCAGCGAGCCGCTGTCGCAGCGCCTTCGGTGCGGGTGTCTCCGGCCTCGCCCCGGGCCGGCTGTCGGGGGAACTGGTCACTGGCGTCCGCCTCGCGAAGTGTCTGTGGCGCCTCCGCCGCCACGCCCGCTCCGGCGGGGGAGCCGGACGGGGTCGCGCCGGTGGGCGCTGTACCCGCCGAAGTCTCGCACCCACCACTGACATTCGCGGCCGCCTCGGCCGCCTTGGCGGCCGGCGTGCCGGTGAGCCGGGCCCGGATCCGGTCGGCCAGGCGCAGGGCGCGGGGGGCGAGCAGGTAGCCGGTGCCCATGACGGCGGCGCCGGCGAGGGCGTCGAGGAAGTAGTGGTTGGCGGTGCCCATGACGACGAGGGCGGTCAGCAGGGGGTAGCCGATGCCGGCGACCTTGGCCCACAGGGAGCGGCCGTGGCGCCACAGGACGACGCCGCACCACAGGGCCCAGCCCACGTGGAGGCTCGGCATGGCGGCGTACTGGTTGGTGAGCCCGCCGAGTCCGCGCGGGGCGCTGGCCTCGGCGCCCCACCAGCCGTACGAGGAGTACTGGCGCATCGTGTCGACGAAGCCGTAGGCGTCGTCGAGCAGCCGGGGCGGGCAGGTGGGCAGCAGGGTGAAGCCGATGAGGCCGATGAGGGTGGAGAGCATCAGCCAGGTGCGCAGCCGGCGGTAGTGGCCGGGGCGGCGCCGGAAGAGCCACACCAGGAGCGCCGGCGTGACGAGGTAGTGCAGCGAGGCGTAGGCGAAGTCGGCGGGTATGCCGAGCGACGCGTGCTCGGTGAAGAACCGGTTGAGCGGGTGCTCGAAGTTGATGCGAAACGTTTTTTCAAGGTCGAGTATGCGCAGGCCGTGATCCACGGCGTCCTGCTGATCGCCTCGGGCGAGGAGCCGGCCGGCCGAGTAGAGCCCGTACACCACGGCTATCAGTGGCAGTTCGGTCCACCAGCGCGGCCGCTTCTCCAGCGGTGCGGTGCGGTACATCCGGACGGCTCTCCATCGGTTCAGGCGATATCTTCAGGCGACCCATGAGCGCGCAAGCAACCAACCGTACGGTGTACGCCACATTGCTCGCACACCGCCCCAGGACTTCACGGGAGCCACGGAGCGCAGTCCGGGAGACGTCGCAGGTGGCCGCAGGGTTGCCCCGAAGTGACGTGAGTGATGATGGAGACGCACGTCGTCTCACATCCCGGAGGGGCCGAACCATGGCACCGCGCATCCTGCTGGCCCGGCACGGGCAGACCGAGTGGTCGCTGTCCGGCAAGCACACCGGCCGCACGGACATCCCGCTCCTGGACGAGGGGCGGCGCGGCGCCAAGCTCCTCGGCGAACGCCTGCACCGCGCGCCCTGGGACGGCCTGCCGGACGTGGAGGTGCGCACCAGCCCCCTGCTGCGCGCCAAGGAGACCTGCGACCTGGCCGGCTTCGGCGACCGGGCCACCCCCTGGGACGCACTGCTGGAGTGGGACTACGGCGCGTACGAGGGCATGACCCCCGACGAGATCAAGGCCGGCCGCCCGGACTGGCTCATCTGGCGCGACGGCGTCCCCGAGGGCGAGACGATCGCGCAGGTCAGCGCGCGGGCGGACGAGGTCGTGGCCTGGGCCCGGTCGGCCGACCGCGACGTGCTGGTCTTCGCCCACGGCCACATCCTGCGCACGATCGCCGCCCGCTGGATGGGCGAGGACGCCTTCTTCGCCTCCCGTATCCGCCTGGCCCCGACCTCGCTGTCCGTGCTGGGCTGGGCGTACGGCGCGCCCGCCCTGGAGCGCTGGAACGACACCGGTCACCTCGACTGACGGCCGGGGCGGGCGGTGAGGCGCGTCTCACACCGCCCGGGCGGTCGTCTCGTGGCGGGTCAGGAACGAGGCCACCGCCGGGTCCGCCGCGTGCCGGCGCAGCATCCGGCCCGTCGCGGTGAGCATCGAGCTGATCCGCGCCGAGCGCACCTGGTCCAGGTGGCCCAGCGCCCGCTCGCCCGCGGCCGCCGCCGCGTCCGGCGCACCCCCGCGGGCCAGGTCGCCGGCGAGCTGCGAGGTGTACAGCGCGATGTTCCGCGCGAAGTGCGGGTCCTGCAGGGCGACCGCGCACCGCGCGTGCTCCACCGCCCGGCGCCAGTCGCCGAGCACGGACCAGCACTGGGCCTCGAGGAACTCCAGCTCCGCCTCGCCGAAGAAGCTCATCCACTCCGGGTCGTCCTCGTCCGCCCCGTGCGCGAACAGCGTCCGGGCGCGCAGCAGCGCCTCCTCGGTCGCCGCGCGGTCGCCCATTCCCGCCAGGCCGCCCGCCTCGCGCAGGGCCAGCAGGGACATCAGCCGGTGCGAGCCCAGCGCGCGCCCGGCCTGCTGCGCGGCCTGCGCGGCGCGCACCGCCTCGCGGGGCCGGCCGGCGTCCCGGGCGAGGAAGGACATGTTGCAGAACGCATGCGCCTCCAGGCCCGCGTCCCCGGCGACGCGGGCGGTGGCCAGCGCCTCGGCGTAGTGGGAGCGGGCGTCGGTGAAGCGGCCCGAGTCGTGGGCCAGCCAGCCGACCGAGACGGCCAGCTCGCCCGCGCCCCGGTGCAGCCGGTCGGCCACCGAGCGCCGCCGGGTCTCGGCGTCCAGCAGCTCGTAGGCCGCCTGCAGCGGGCGGGCCGCGCGGCGGTAGAGGCCGTCGGCCCCGTGCCGGTCGTCGAGCAGCCGGATGCGCCGCACCGCCTGTTCGACGGCGCGGGCCTCGGCCTCGCCGGCGCGGCGGTGGCCGGGGCCCGCCGGGGCCGGACCGCCCAAGGAGGCGGCGGCCAGGGCGGCCGGTCCGGAGGTCATGAACGCGCGACGCAACACGTCGCTCTCCTCGTTGTTCTCGGTGGATCTCTCCGCCGCCCCGGGGGTACGGCTTTCGGCGGGGCTCTCGGTTGGACCGGACGGCGCGGAGCCCTTCTTGCGCGCCCCCCGGCCGCGCACGCTCTCGCGCGGCGCGAAGCCCATGTCCGCCGGTTCCCGGCCGGGGAACATATGCCGGAACACTCGCTCGTAGGCGTAGTTGGGGCAGCGGATCTCCCCCGACTCCACGCGCCCGACGTAGCGCGCGTCACAGGAGACGTGCTCACCGATCTCGCGTGCGGCCCGGCGCACCGCCGCCGCGAACTCCCCTGGTGAGAGCTGTCCGCGCAACTGCCGGAACTTCGCGTTCGGGCGGGGCGACGGGGACTGGTGGGGCGGCGCCATGGCGGACCCTCTCCCTGGCGAGCCGCCCCGGGACGCTCCCCGGAAGCGGCAGCTGTGCTTGCCGTACGGCGTGATGACCGTACCGGCTGTGACGGGCCCACTATTGGGGGTCCCGAGGGGGAATTGGCTACAAACTGGATATCCCACCTGCCATCCGCCATGAACTGCCATCCTTTGCGGCGGCATGTCGCCGTAGCCGTTGACGCATCTGCGCCGTTGAACCATGTGAGCGTGAGTGCGCTCGACGCTAGGGCACGGCGTGAGGAGGGGTTTCCCGTGGTGGAGGCCGGAGTGGACATCGGCGGCTCACGGACGACGGCACTGCAGCACCGGCCGCGCCAGGACCACGGCCCGCGACCGGCGCCCGCCGGCGGCACGGCACAGGAGCGGCACGCCCAGCAGGACGCCGACGGCCGACCCTGCGACCTCGTCACCGTGCCGGCCCGCCAGGGCCTGGAGGCCGTCGACATCCTGCGGTTGCGCGACGGCGTCGGGCCCGTCCTGCACGACGGCGACTGCGACACCCTCGGTTTCCTCGTCCCGCCCGGCACCGCCGACGCCTGGGACCTGCCCGGCAGCGCCTGCACCCAGACCTACACCCACGCCCTGCACGCCGGCGTCCCCGCCGACCCGCCCGTGCGCGGTGCCGGCTGGCTCGTCGCCCCGGAGGCCGCCTATGCCTCGGCCACCGACCCCGCCGTGCTGCGGGCCGCCCTCGGCGAGGCGGCCCGCACCATCGAGGCCGTGGACCGCTGCCGCTGAGCCACCCCCGGCACCGGCGATACTGGACGGGTGGCGAAGGGCAGACGCAAACAGGAGCGCGGGCGCGCGGCAGAGGCGATATCCGCGCAGGTGGCGGGCGGTCTCGCCGAGCTGGTCCCGGACCGTGACCGCCCCCGCGCCCGGACGCTGCTGATCGACGGCGCCCCGCAGTCCCATGTGGACCCCGACGACCCGGCCCACCTCGACTTCGCCTACCAGCGCCGGCTCGGGCACATCGCCGACCTCGTCGCGCCCCCGGGCCGGCCGGTGCAGGCGCTGCACCTCGGCGGCGGCGCGTTCACCCTCGCCCGGTACGTCGCGGCCACCCGCCCCCGCTCGACCCAGCAGGTCGTCGAGATCGACGCCCCGCTCGTGGCGTTCGTCCGGGCGGAGCTGCCGTTCGACCCCGCCTGGCGCATACGGGTGCGCGGCGGCGACGCCCGGGAGGGGCTCGCCAAGGTGCCCGACGGCTGGGCGGACCTGATCATCGCCGACGTCTTCAGCGGCGCCCGCACCCCCGCCCACCTCACCAGCACGCAGTTCGTCGGCGAGGTCCGCCGGGCGCTGCGCCCCGGCGGCTTCTACGCCGCCAACCTCGCCGACGGGCCGCCGCTGGCCCATCTCAAGGCCCAGATAGCCACCGTGCGCACCGTCTTCCCCGAGGTGTGCCTGACCGCCGATCCGGCGGTCCTGCGCGGGCGGCGGTTCGGCAACGCCGTCCTGCTCGCCTCCGACCGGCCGCTGCCCCTCGCCGACCTCACCCGGCGCGCCGCCACCGACCCGCACCAGGGCCGCGTCGAACACGGCCGCGAACTCGACGACTTCACGGGCGGCGCCGCCCCGGTGGACGACGCCGCCGCCCGGCCGTCCCCGGCGCCCCCGCCCTCCGTCTTCGAGTGACGCCGCGTCAGTCCGGCCGACCGGTGCGCACGACCCGGGCGTACCACTGGGCGCTCGACTTGGGGATGCGGGCCTGCGTGGCGTAGTCGACGTAGACCATGCCGAAGCGCTTGCTGTAGCCGTAGGCCCACTCGAAGTTGTCCAGCAGCGACCACAGGAAGTAGCCGCGCACGTCGGCGCCTTCCGCCAGCGCCCGCAGCACGGCCTGCAGATGGGCGCGCACATAGGCGATGCGCTCCGGGTCGTGCACCCGCCCGCCGGCGTCCGGCTTGTCGTCGTACGCCGCGCCGTTCTCGGTGACGTACAGGGGCAGGCCGGGGGTTTCGCGGGTGAAGCGCATCAGCATCTCGTGCAGGCCGGTGGGGTCCACGGCCCAGTCCATCGCCGTCCGTTTGCCGGGCGGCTGGTGGAAGACCACCCGCTCGGCACCCGGCCAGGGCGAGGGTCCGCCATGCGCCGGGGGGTCGTTGTCAGTGGCGGCTGATACGACTGTGGGCGCGTAGTAGTTCAGGCCCAGCGCGTCGAGGGGGTGCTTGATGACGTCGGTGTCGCCGTCACGGACGAACGACCAGTCGGTGATCCGCCGCGTGTCCGCCAGCAGGTCGGCCGGGTACGCGCCGTGCAGCAGGGGCCCGGTGAAGATACGGGTGGCCAGGGCGTCGATGCGCCGCTGAGCGTCGAGGTCGGCGCACGAGCCGGTGCGGGCCCGCACGACACCGGGGTTGAGGGTCACCGACAGCCGGGCGGTGGCCGGCAGCACGGTGCGCAGCGCGCCGCAGGCGAGTCCGTGGGCCAGGTTCAGATGGTGCGCGGCTCGCAGGGCCGCCGCCGGGTCCTGCCGGCCGGGCGCGTGCACGCCCGCGGCGTAGCCCAGGAAGGCACTGCACCAGGGCTCGTTGAGGGTGGTCCACAGCCCGACCCGGTCGCCGAGCGCCTCGCCGACCAGCCGCGCGTAGTCGGCGAAGCGCAGCGCCGTCTCGCGTGCGGGCCAGCCGCCGGCTTCCTCCAGCTCCTCGGGCAGGTCCCAGTGGTAGAGGGTGACCACGGGCCGGATGCCGTGCGCCAGCAGGTCGTCGGCCAGGGCGCGGTAGAAGTCGAGGCCGCGCGGGTTCGCCGGGCCCCGGCCGGTGGGCTGGACGCGCGGCCAGGAGACGGAGAAGCGGTAGGCGCCCAGGCCGAGGCCCGCCATCAGCCGCACGTCCTCGGCGCACCGGTGGTAGTGGTCGCAGGCCACGTCGCCGGTGTCGCCGCCCAGCACCCGGCCGGGCATGCGGCAGAAGGCGTCCCAGATGGAGAGGGTGCGCCCGTCCTCCCGGGCCGCGCCCTCGATCTGGTACGCGGCGGTGGCGGCGCCCCACAGGAAGCCGGGGGGAAAGCCGGGCGGTCGGGTGACGGTCATGGGCGGGCCCTCCTGGGGGAGAGACGGGAGAGGAGGAGCAAGGACAGTGGGGGCAGCGCATGGTTCAGCCCTTGAGGGCGCCCTGCATGACGCCGCCGACGATCCGGCGGCCGCACAGGACGAAGACCAGCAGCAGCGGCAGGGTGCCCAGCAGGGCCCCGGCCATCACCACCGCCTGGTCCGGTACGTAGCCGCGGCCGAGGCCGGTCAGGGCGACCTGCACGGTGGGGTTCTCCTGGGTGAGGGCGATCACGGGCCAGAAGAAGTCGTTCCACGCCTGGACGAAGGTGAGCATGCCCAGTACCGCCATCGCCGGCCGGGCGACGGGGAAGACGACGTGCCACACCACCCGCAGGCTGCTCGCGCCGTCGACCCGGGCGGCCTCCAGCAGTTCGGTGGGCAGCGCCTGCAGCAAGTACTGCCGCATGAAGAAGACGCCGAAGGCGCTCACCAGTGCCGGCAGCACCACCGCCTGCAGCCGGTCGGTCCAGCCCAGCCGGGACAGCAGCAGGAACAGCGGTACGACGCTCAGCTGCGGCGGCACCATCATCGTCCCCACCGTCAGGGCGAGCAGCGTCCGCCGGCCGCGGAAGCGCAGCTTGGCGAAGGCGAAGCCGGCCAGGGTGCAGAAGAACACCGTCCCCAGCGCGACCGTCCCGGCGACGAGGACCGTGTTGCCCAGCGCCCGGCCCACGTTCGCCTCCGTCCACGCCGTACGGAGGTTGGCGGGCAGCCGGCCGCCGAACCACAGCGGCGGCGGGGTGCGGGCCAGCCGGCCGTCGTCCCCCGAGGCGGCGACGGCCGTCCACAGCAGCGGCAGAAGCGAGCCGGCGGTGCACACCACCAGCACGGCGTACGCGACCGGCCCGGCGTGCGGCCGGCCCCGTGGAGCGCTCCCGGTCACCGGGTCCCCTCACCGGTCCGCGCGCAGTCGGCGCGCCAGGAGCCCGCCGGCGACCGCGACCAGCACCAGCAACAGGAACATCGTCCAGGCGACGGCCGCCGCCCGGCCGAGGTGGTAGTCGAACCAGCCCTGCTCGTACAAGTACAGCCCCAGCGTCTGGTACTGGTGCGAGGCGCCGCCCTTCTGCCCCGCCGCCCCGCCGAACAACAGCGGCTCGCCGAAGAGCTGCGTGGCCCCGATCGTGGACACCACGACCGTGAACAGGATCGTCGGCCGCAGCGCCGGGACGGTGACGTGGCGGAACTGCTGCAGGCGCGAGGCGCCGTCCAGCGCCGCCGACTCGTACAGCTCGTCGGGCACCGCCTGCAGGGCGGCCAGGTAGATCAGCGCGTTGTAGCCCGTCCACCGCCAGACGACGATCGAGGAGACCGCGCACCGCGCGCTCCAGGTGCCGTTCTGCCAGTCCACGGGGCCGACGCCCACCGCGTCGAGCGCCCAGTTGACCATGCCGTGGTCCCGACCGTAGAGCAGCACGAACACCAGCGAGGCGGCGGCGACCGACGTGGCGTACGGGGTCAGCAGCGCGACCCGCCAGAACGTGGCGGCGCGCAGCCGGAGGTGGAGCAGATGGGCCAGGCCCAGCGCCATCAGCAGCTGCGGCACGGTCGAGAGCACACCGATGGTGACGGTGTTGCGCAGGGCGTTCCAGAAGAAGTCGTTGCCCAGCAGCCGGGCGTAGTTGTGCAGGCCCACCCACTGCGCGCGATCGGGGGAGGTCAGCTCCACCCGGTGCAGCGAGGCCCAGCCGGTGTACAGGAGGGGGAAGAGGGCGAATGCCGCAAAAAGGAGGAAGAACGGCGCAACGAGGACGTACGGGCTCCAGCGTGCGTCCCAGCGGTGGGCCCGGCTGCCGCGGGCGGCGGCCTGCCGCGGGCGCTGCCGGGAGGGCGGCGCGCCCTCCAGGACGGGGGCGGTGGCCGTCATGCGTCCACCACGTTCTCGATCTCCTTCTGCGCCGCCCGCCAGCCGGCCCCCGGGGATCTGCCCTGCTGCTCGACCTGGGGGATGCCCACGTCGGTGAACGCCAGCCCGATCTGCTGCTCCCGCGGCCCGAAGACCAGGGTGGGCACGCCCCGCGCGGCCGCGGTGAAGATCGCTCCGATGGGCGCGTCGCCGAAGTACGGGTTCCGCGCGCCCCGCACCTCCGGCAGGTCGTAGGCGGCGGGGGTGGAGGGGATCGCGGCCTGCCGCCGGAAGAGCCGGGCCTGCTGGGCGGGCGCCGTGAGCCAGACCGCGAGGCGGACCGCCTCCGCCCGGTGCCGGGCGGCCTTCGGCACGCCGATGAAGGAGCCACCCCAGTTGGCGGGGCGGGGGGCCGCGGCCACGTCCCACTTGTCGCGCCCGGCGGGGCCGGACTTCTCCTTGATGTAGGCGAGCATCCACGGCGGGCAGGCCACGGTGGCGAAGCGCCCGTTCGCGTACGCCTGGTCCCAGGCCTTGTCGAACTGCCGCAGCCGGGCCGTCAGCCCGCCCTGCACCGCTCCCATCGCCAGGTCCCACGAGGCCCGCACGGCCGGGCTGGTCCCTGCGACCAGGCGCCCGGAGGCGTCGTAGTAGCGCTCGGCGTGTCCGTGGAGCGAGGCGTTGTAGAGCCCGGCCGCCGAGTCGGTGAAGACCGTGCCGGCGGGGGCCCTGCGCCGGTAGGCCCGGCCCACGGCGAGGTAGCGCCGCCAGTCGCCGGCCCACAGCCGGCCCACCGCCTCCCGGTCCGCCGGCAGACCGGCCCGGCGGAAGAGGTCCTTGCGGTAGCAGACGGCGAGCGGGCCGATGTCCGTGCCGAGGCCGATCGTGCGGCCGTCCCGGGTGGTGGCCTGCTCCCACTTCCACGGCAGCCAGTCCGCCCGGTGCACACCGGGGGCCCGGGAGAGGTCCTCGAAGAGCTCGCCGCGCTCCTCGGCCAGCTCGTGGACGGTGCCCACCTCCATCGCCTGGATGTCGGCCAGGCCGCGGCCGGCGGCGAGGTGGGTGAGGAGCTGGGGGTAGTAGACGTCGTTCCGCGCGATCACGTGTTCCTTGATCGTCACGTCCGGGTGCAGCCGCTCGTACTCCTGGTAGAGGCGGGCCTGCCGGTAGCCGAAGACGCCGAAGGTGCCGACGGTGACCGTGGTCCGCCCGGCGGCGCGGCCGCGGCCGGCGCCGTCCCCCGAGCAGCCGTCGAGCACGCTCATGCCCAGCACGAGCAGGGCGGCGACGACCAGCAACAGGGCCCGGCGCCGCACGGCTCCGCTCGACCAGGAGGGCATCAGTCGGGGACGACCTGCTCCGCCTGCGGGCCCTTGGCGCCCTGCACGATCTCGAATCTGACGTGGTCGCCCTCGGCGAGGGACTTGAAGCCCGCCCCCTGGATCGCCGAAAAGTGGACGAATACGTCCGGTCCGTTGTCGTCCTGCTGGATGAAGCCGAACCCCTTCTCGGAGTCGAACCACTTCACAGTGCCTGTAGCCATCGGTCATGACCCTTCGTCCGGTGCCGCCACTTCAGCTTTCCCCGAACGGGCGGCAGACGTTCCCCGTCCGCCACCGTCATCACCCCTGAGGGGGAACGGCAAAGAGCCCGGCCCGCTTGCGCGGACCGGGCTCTTCGACCGATCAGGGTGAGTAACGGGACTCGAACCCGCGACATCCTGGACCACAACCAGGTGCTCTACCAGCTGAGCTATACCCACCACGTCCGGCGTTTGTTTCCGTGTTTCCCACCGGCCGAGAAAAAGTGTACAGGGTCTTTCGGGGTGCTCGCTCCCGGCTTTGGCCTCGCCGGGAGCGAGCTGCGTCACGTTGCCTTCGCTACGCCTGAACGGGCAGGACGTGCTTGGCCGCGATCGTCCTCGCCGTGTCGGAGTCCGGGCCGGGCTGCGGCACGAAGATCGCCTCGCGGTAGTAGCGGAGTTCGGCGATGGATTCGCGGATGTCCGCCAGCGCCCGGTGGTTGCCGGACTTCTTGGGGCTGGCGAAATAGGCCCGCGGGTACCAGCGGCGCGAGAGCTCCTTCACCGAGGAGACGTCGACGATCCGGTAGTGCAGGTGACCTTCGAGCGCGGGCATGTCGCGCAGCAGGAAGCCGCGGTCGGTGCTGACCGAGTTCCCGCACAGCGGCGCCTTGCCGGCCTCCGGGACATGCGCGCGGACGTACTCCAGCACCTGGCGCTCGGCTTCCTCGAGCGTGGTGCCGGAGTCCAGCTCCGCGAGCAGCCCGGAGGCCGTGTGCATCTGGCGCACGACCTCGGGCATGGTGGTGAGGGCCTCGGCGGGCGGGCGGATCACGATGTCCACACCGTCGCCGAGGATGTTCAGCTCCGAGTCGGTGACCAGTGCGGCCACCTCGATGAGCGCGTCGGTCGACAGCGAGAGTCCGGTCATCTCGCAGTCGATCCACACCATGCGATCGTTCATACGTCTCACCCTACGGGGCGCTCCCGCTGGCCGGGCAGCCGTGGGGCGTACAGATCGGTCTCGCCCCGCCCCGCGTCCGCCGCGCCGCCCCCGGGGCCGTGACCCGGGGAGTGGCCGGTCGTATGGGTCAGGTGCCCGCCGTGGCCGCCGGCGTGTCCCGCGCCGTGTCCCCCGCCCGGGGGAGCGGCGCCGAGCGGCGCGCCCGACATGGCGTGCGCGGGCGCGGCCGGTGACCCGGGCGCCCCCGGGAAGGCCGGACGGCGCATCGCCATCAGGGACGGCTCGCCGGGCCGGGCCTCCATCGGGTCCGGCCGCTCGAACCGCTCCCCGCGCTCCATCCGCTCGGGTCGCTCGCCCCGCTCCGGGCGGTCCACCGGGCCGCTCTGCGGTCGGCGGGCCCGGTAAGCCGCCCGGTAGGCGGCCGGGGAGGACCCCAGCTGCCGCCGGAAGTGGCCGCGCAGGGCCACCGGCGAGCGGAACCCGCAGCGTCCGGCGACCTCGTCCACGGAGTAGTCCGAGGTCTCCAGCAGCCGCTGGGCCTGCAGCACCCGCTGGGTGATCAGCCACTGCAGCGGGGCGCTGCCGGTCAGCGAGCGGAACCGCCGGTCGAAGGTGCGGCGGGACATGTACGCACGGGCGGCCAGCGTCTCCACGTCGAACTGCTCGTGGAGGTGCTCCAGCGCCCAGGCGACGACCTCGGCGAGCGGGTCGGCGCCGATCTCCTCCGGTAAAGACCTGTCGAGGTAGCGTTCCTGCCCGCCGCTGCGGCGGGGCGGCACGACGAGCCGGCGGGCCAGGGCCCCCGCGGCATCGGCGCCGTGGTCGGTGCGGACGATGTGCAGGCACAGGTCGATGCCTGCCGCGGTGCCCGCGGAGGTCAGTACGTCGCCGTCGTCGACGAAGAGCTCCCGCGGGTCCACGTGGACCGACGGGTAGCGCTTGGCGAGCGTGGGCGCGTACATCCAGTGTGTGGTGGCGGGCCTGCCGTCCAGCAGCCCTGCGGCGGCCAGGACGAAGGCCCCGGTGCACAGCCCGACGATGCGGGCGCCCTCCTCGTGGGCCCGGCGCAGCGCGTCCAGCGCGGCGGCGGGCGGCGGCTGGGTGATCGACCGCCAGGCGGGCACGACGACGGTGCCGGCCCTGGAGAGCGCCTCCAGGCCGTACGGTGCGGTCAGTTCCAGGCCACCGGTCGTTCGCAATGGCACATCTTCGCCCGCACACACCAGCAAGCGGTAGCGGGGGACTCCCGCGTCCTGGCGGTCGATGCCGAAGACGGAGAGCGGAATGGAGCTTTCGAAGATGGGTCCGCCGCTGAAAAGCAGTACGGCGACGATCTCCCGGCGGCGGCGTCCGGAGAGCTTGCGCGCGGTCTCCGGTACGGTCGTGGAGTCCTGGCTCATGGCGCTAAGCCCCCCTCGGCGGTCGAGTCCTCTCGGTCCTGCACGTTTCCCCTCGGTCCTGAACGGTTCCCCCGCCGGTCATGGCCAAGATCGAATCTACTGCGTCGCTTGGGGACGCGATGACCAGTTCACCACCCGCCTCTAAGTCGACATGACAACTTGGCGCGAAGCGTTCGATCACGAAGCGTTGCACCTGCAGGCTCCGGTGAAAAGTACGCCTCTCGCCCCTGCCCACACTCCGTAGGCGGCAACCGCGTTTTGGGGTTCTTTCCTTGCTGGTCGACCGGCTGTTGCGAGGGGTGTCGGCCAAGGTACGAGGTTCGGCCTGAAGTTGGCTGAAAACGTATGGGTCCAGCCGTACGAGGGGGTCAGTCGGCGGAGCTACCGGTGCCCGGATGACGCGCCCCGCGATGGCTCCCGCTGCCCGTCCGGCCGTGCCGGCCGCGGTGCGGAACCGATGCTTCCGTGGACACCCTGGCGGCGGTGCGCTCGGACTGGCGCAGCAGGGCGTGGCAGACGCACGTGAGCGCCACCAGACCGGCCGCCGTGCCGGCCGCGCCACCGAACGACTGACCGCACATCAGCAGCACGACGGGCACGAGGGCGCAGCTGAACGCCGCCCAGCGGACCACATCGCTCACCGGATCGGGGGACGGCCCCTCGGGGGCTTCCTCACGGTCGTCATCGCGGCGTGCGGGCACGGAACGGCTCCCTGGTGGCGGCTGCTGGCGGTAGTACAACGCCGCGCCGGGGCCGCGGGTCACTGCCGCGGCGGGCCCCGGAGGGGCAGTCCGGGCCATTGCGCTACGCGCCGCGCTCGTGCATGCTCCGGGGAACGCCCACGGGGTCCGTGCCCCGCCCGGCACTCCCTGGGCAGGGGGCGAGTACCGCCGTACCCTGGGGGTAAGCACTTGAAAAGATGAATCCCGGACGGATTTGGCCGTCCAAGATCCCTCCGGTCGCTCCGCGATCCACCCGGGGTCCATCGACGGGCACTCCCCTCGACAACTCCAACCAGTCCACCCGCCGATCCCCTCGCTCAGAGGCTTCCTTCGCCGAGACACCGATGGCCGGTCACGAATTCTCCGAACCCGCGGACCGCAAGCGGATCGCCGATCAGACGGCGCATCCCGAAGCGGCGGAAGAAACACGTCATTCCTGCGATCCGGCGTTCCAGCACGGTGTCGTGGTGGGCTTCGACGGTTCCACGTCGAGTGAACGAGCGCTTGCGTATGCAATCGGTATGGCCCGGCGAGCGGGCTCGGGGCTGATCATCGTCCATGTGGCCAACCGGCTGCCGACCACCGTCTGGGCGGGCTGCGAGCCGCCCGTCTTCGTGGACGTCCCCGACCACCGCACCGAGGTCCTGGGCCTGGAGCTGGCCTGCGCGGACTACCTCTCCGAGGTGCCCTGGATCCTGGTCGAGCGCGGCGGGGACATCTGCCACGAGCTGGAGGAGGTCGGCCGGGAGTACGCGGCCGACGCCATCGTGGTCGGCTCCACGCACGGGCTGGTCGGGCGGATCTTCGGCTCGGTGGCGGGCCGGCTGGCGCGCCGCGCCCAGCGCCCGGTCGTGGTCATCCCGTAGGTACGGATCATTCCGTGGACACGGAGACGTAAAAGGGAGCGGCCCTCCCCGGCGTGTGGTGGCACGCACGGGGAGGGCCGTCCTCTCGGACCTGTCGCGGACAGGTGCGGACAGGTACGAGAGCCTTGAGGGGCCGGTGTCGACTACTCGACGGTGACCGACTTCGCCAGGTTGCGCGGCTTGTCGATGTCACGGCCCATGGCCTTGGCCGTGTAGTACGCGAAGAGCTGCAGCGGGATGCCCATCAGGATGGAGTCCAGCTCGTCCTCGTTCTTCGGCACGACGATCGTGTGGTCGGCCTTCTCCTGCTCCTGGTGCGCGACGGCGAGGATGCGGCCGCTGCGGGCCTTGATCTCCTCCAGCGCGGCGCGGTTCTTCTCCAGCAGCTCGTCGTCCGGCACGATCGCCACGGTCGGCATGGCCGGCTCGATCAGGGCCAGCGGGCCGTGCTTGAGCTCGGAGGCCGGGTAGGCCTCGGCGTGGATGTACGAGACCTCCTTCAGCTTCAGCGAGGCCTCGCGGGCCACCGGGTAGCCCCGGACACGGCCGATGAACATCATCGACTTGGCGTCCGCGTACTCCTTGGCCAGCTCCTCGATCTGCGCCTCGTTCGCCAGGATCTCCTCGATCTGGCCGGGCAGCTTGCGCAGGCCCGCGATGATCCGCTTGCCGTCGGCGACGGACAGGTCGCGGGTGCGGCCCAGGTGCAGGGCCAGCAGGCCGAAGGAGACCACCATGTTGGTGAAGCACTTGGTGGAGACGACGCAGACCTCGGGGCCGGCGTGGACGTAGATGCCGCCGTCGGTCTCCCGGGCGATCGCGGAGCCGACCACGTTGACCAGGCCGAGGACGCGGGCGCCCTTGCGCTTGAGCTCCTGGACGGCGGCGAGCACGTCGTAGGTCTCACCGGACTGCGACACCGCGATGTAGAGGGTGTCGGGGTCCACGACCGGGTTGCGGTAGCGGAACTCGGAGGCCGGCTCGGCGTCCGCGGGGATGCGGGCGAGCTCCTCGATCATCTGGGCGCCGATCTGGCCGGCGTGGTACGAGGTGCCGCAGCCGAGGATCTTCACCCGGCGCACGGCGCGGGCGTCGCGGGCGTCGAGGTTCAGGCCGCCCAGGTGCACGGTGGAGAAGCGGTCGTCGATGCGGCCGCGCAGCGCGCGGTCCACGGCGTCGGCCTGCTCGTGGATCTCCTTGTGCATGTACGTGTCGTGGCCGCCCATGTCGTACGACTCGGCCTCCCACTCCACGGTGGTCGGCTGCGCGGAGGTGCGCGAACCCTCGGTGGTGTAGGTGCGGTAGTCGTCCGCCTTGAGGGTGGCCATCTCGCCGTCGTCGAGGGTGACGACCTGACGGGTGTGGGAGACCAGCGCCGCGACGTCGGAGGAGACGAACATCTCCTTCTCGCCTATGCCGAGCACGACGGGCGAGCCGTTGCGGGCGACGACGATGCGGTCCGGGAAGTCGGCGTGCAGGACGGCGATGCCGTAGGTGCCCTCGATGTGGCGCAGCGCCTCGCGGACCTTCTCCTCCAGCGTGGCGGCCTCGGAGCGGGCGATCAGGTGGACCAGGACCTCGGTGTCGGTGTCCGACACGAAGGCGAAGCCGTCGGCGCTCAGGCGGGTGCGCAGCTCGGCGGCGTTGTCGATGATGCCGTTGTGGACGACGGCCACCTTCTCCTCGGCGTCGAGGTGCGGGTGGGCGTTGACGTCGTTCGGCGCACCGTGGGTGGCCCAGCGGGTGTGGGCGATGCCGGTGGTGCCGTTGAAGCGCTTGGGCAGGCGGGCCTCGAGCTCACGGACGCGGCCCTTGGCCTTGGCGCTCTTCAGGCCGCCGGTCTTGCCGCCGGCGTGCAGGGCGATGCCCGCGGAGTCGTAGCCGCGGTACTCCAGCCGCTGCAGCCCCTCCAGCAGCAGCGGGGCGACATCGCGCTTGCCGATGTAGCCGACGATTCCACACATAGGTGACCCTCCCAAGTAGGCGTTCGAGGTGCCCGACGACGCTTGTCGGCGATCGGCGGTGAGCTGCTCCGGCGGCCGTGCGGTGCCACCGGGAGCCCCGGGTGTCCCGGCCGGTCAGCCGTAGACGATGCGGCGCAACTGCCGCAGCGAGAGCTCCGGTGGTGCCACCGCACGGTGCGGCAGCTCTGCCGCGATGCGCTCGAAGATCTCCGCGTTGTTCAGTCCGCCGGACTGGAGCTCGCGGTGGCGGCGGCGGACGAACTCCTCGGTCGTCTCGTCGAAGTACGCCAGCACGTCCAGCACCACCCGGGCCGCCTCACCGCGCTGGAGCGGTGTGCTGCGCACCAGGTGGTCGACCAGGTCGTCGTGGGACATGCGGCGTTCGAGCACCCGTCGATATTGAGGGCTGGGAGGGGCTTTCGCAAGAATCCTGCCCGATATCGGGCAGGATGGCTAGCGAATGTGGTGAGAAACGCGGGAAAAGCCTCAGGAAGGGCGGATTCCGCGCGTAATGATCACTCGGGAGGGTGGCACGGAGTGGCGCGCATCACGCCGGCAGGTCCAGCTCGCGGGCGATCAGCATGCGCTGCACCTCGCTCGTGCCCTCGCCGATCTCCAGGATCTTGGAGTCCCGCCACATGCGGGCCACGGGGTACTCGTTCATGAAGCCGTAGCCGCCGTGGATCTGGGTGGCCTCGCGGGCGTTGGTGACCGCGATCTCCGACGAGTACAGCTTCGCCAGGGCGGCCTCCTTCTTGAACGGCTCCCCGTGCACCAGTCGGGAGGCCGCGTCGCGCCAGGCCAGCCGGGCGGTGTGGGCCCGCATCTCCATGTCCGCGATCTTGAACTGGATGGCCTGGTTCGCACCGATCGGGCGCCCGAACGCCTCGCGGGTACGCGCATAGGTCACGGACTCGTCGACACAGCCCTGGGCCAGGCCCGTGGCCAGGGCCGAGATGGCGATGCGGCCCTCGTCGAGTATCTGCAGGAACTGCGCGTAGCCCCGGCCCTCCTCGCCCAGCAGGTTCGCCGCCGGGACACGGACGTCGGAGAAGGACAGCTCACGGGTGTCCGAGGCATTCCAGCCCACCTTGGAGTAGGGGGCCGCGACCGTGAAGCCCGGCGTGCCCGACGGCACGATGATCGCCGAGATCCGCGGCCTGCCGTCCGGCTTGTGGCCGGTGACCGCCGTGACCGTGACCAGGCCGGTGATGTCGGTGCCGGAGTTGGTGATGAAGCACTTGGTGCCGTTGATCACCCACTCGTTCGTCGCCTCGTCCAGCCGGGCCGTGGTGCGGGTGGCGCCGGCGTCCGAGCCGCCGTCCGGCTCGGTCAGGCCGAACGCGCCCAGCATCTCGCCGGAGCACAGCCGCGGCAGCCAGGCGCGCTTCTGCTCCTCGGTGCCGAAGCGGTACACGGGCATCGCGCCGAGCGACACGCCCGCCTCCAGCGTGATCGCCACCGAGGAGTCCACCCGGGCGAGCTCCTCCAGGGCCAGGCCCAGGGCCAGGTAGTCCCCGCCCATCCCGCCGTACTCCTCGGGGAACGGCAGGCCGAACAGGCCCATGCGGCCCATCTCCCGCACGATCTCGTACGGGAACTCGTGGCGCTCGTAATAGTCGCCGATCTTGGGCGCGACGACGTCGTGTGCGAACTCCTCCACCGTGCGGCGGAGTTCCTCGTGCTCGGGGGAGAGGCGGTGGTCCAGCGACATGACTCAGGGCTCCTGGTGGGAGAGGGCACGCACGGTACGGGAGGGGCTGGGGCGGCCCAGCCGGCCGGCCATCCACACGCTTGTGGCGGTGAGACGGCCGAGGTCGACCCCGGTCGAGATGCCGAGGCCGTGGAGCATCCACACGAGGTCCTCGGTGGCGAGGTTCCCGGTGGCGCTCTTGGCGTACGGACAGCCGCCCAGGCCGCCGGCGGAGGCGTCGACGGTGGTCACTCCGTGACGGAGGGCGGCAAGGGTGTTGGCCAGTGCCTGGCCGTAGGTGTCGTGGAAGTGCACGGCCAGCCGGTCGGTGGGCACGCCCGCCTCGTTCAGCGCGGTCAGCAGGGCGGCGACGTGCCCGGGCGTGGCCACACCGATGGTGTCGCCCAGGCTCAGCTCGTCACAGCCCATCTCCAGCAGGCTGCGGCAGACGCGGACCACCTGCCCGACGGGCACCGCGCCCTCCCACGGATCGCCGAAGCACATGGAGAGGTAGCCGCGCACCGCCACCCCGGCCTCGCGCGCCGCCGCCACGACCGGGGCGAACATCGCCAGCGACTCGTCGACGGTGCGATTGAGGTTCGCCTTGGCGAAGGACTCGGTCGCACTGCCGAACACGGCGATCTCCCGGGCCCCCAGGGCGAGGGCCCGGTCCAGGCCGCGCTGGTTCGGCACCAGGACGGGCAGGCGGACGTTCTCGTCCAGATCGGCCAGCTGCGGCATCAGCTGCTCGGCGTCGGCCAGCTGCGGCACCCACTTGGGGTGCACGAAGCTGGTCGCCTCGACCGTCGTCAGACCGGCGTCGGCGAGACGGCGGATGAACTCCGCCTTCACCTCGGTCGGCACGACGGCCTTCTCGTTCTGCAGGCCGTCCCGCGGACCCACCTCGTGAATGCGCACCCGGGAGGGCAGCGCGGGGTCGGGGACGACCATGGGCAGGGCGGCGTGGGTCATGACGCCTCCTCCTCGGTGGGGGTGACCACCGCCAGGACCTGGTCCATGGCCACCGTGCTGCCGGCCGTGACATCGAGCTCCGTGACGGTGCCGGCGTGCGGGGCGGCGATGACGTGCTCCATCTTCATCGCCTCGACGACGAGCAGGCTCTGCCCCGCGGCGACCTCGTCGCCGACCGCGGCCTTGACGACGGTGACCGTGCCGGGCATCGGCGCGGTGAGCGTCCCGGCGTGCGCGCCGGCCGCGCCGCCGTGCAGACCGGCGTCGACGGGGTCGTGGGGGAGCAGGTGCCAGGCGCCTTCGGTGCCGGCGAGCCACAGGCCCTGCGGGCCGTGGGTGACGGTGAAAGCGCGGGTGACGCCGTCGAGCTCGAGGTCGATCTCCCCCGCCCCCGTGGCGGGCAGCAGCTTCGCGCTGCGGGGAGTGCCTCCTTGCGGCAGCACGTACTGCGCGTCCGCGGCCTCACCGCGCATGCGGATCGTCACCGGGGCGTGGCCCGGCACGCGGAAGTGGTGGTGCGTCCAGGCGGCTTCGCCGCCGAGGCGCCAGCCGGTCGGGACGGAGAACGGGTCCACCCACGCGGGGGCTCCCGGGCCCCGGTCCACGTGGGGGAACAACTCCCTCTGGCGCAGCAACGCACCCGCCACGTACACCTCCTCCGGCACCTCGGCCGCGACCAGCGACGCCGCCTCCCGGTCCACCAGGCCCGTGTCCAGCTCGCCCGCCACCACCGCCGGGTGGCCCAGCAGGCGGTGCAGGAAGGCGGCGTTGGTGTCCACGCCGAGCACGACCGTGCGGGCCAGCGCGCCGCGCAGGCGGCGCAGTGCCGTCGCGCGGTCGGGGCCGTGGGCGACGATCTTGGCGACCATGGGGTCGTACGACGTGCCGACGGCGATGCCCTCCGCGAGGCCGGAGTCCACGCGGATGCCGTCGCCCGCCGGTTCGTGCAGGGTCAGGACCGTGCCGGCCGAGGGCAGGAAGTCGACGCGGTCGCCCGTGACACGCGCCGTCTCGGCGCAGATGCGGGCCTCCACGGCGTGCCCGGTGAGCGTGACGTCCTCCTGGGTGAGGTGCAGGTGCTCGCCGGAGGCGACGCGGATCTGCCACTCGACCAGGTCCAGCCCGGTGATCATCTCGGTGACCGGGTGCTCGACCTGGAGCCGGGTGTTCATCTCCATGAAGTAGTAGGCGGAGGGGTCGTTGCCGGGCACGATGAACTCGACCGTGCCCGCGCCCGTGTAGCCGCAGGAGCGCGCGGCCTGCACCGCGGCCTCGCCCATCGCCGCCCGGGTGGCCTCGTCGAGGAACGGGGAGGGCGCCTCCTCGATGATCTTCTGGTGCCGTCGCTGCAGCGAGCACTCGCGCTCGCCGAGGTGGACGACGTGGCCGTGGCCGTCGGCGAGGACCTGGATCTCGATGTGCCGGGGCCGGTCGACCCAGCGCTCGACGAGCAGGGTGTCGTCGCCGAAGGAGCCGCGCGCCTCGCGCCGCGCCGCCGCGATCTCCTCGCCGAGCGCGGACTCCTCGCGCACCAGGCGCATGCCCTTGCCGCCGCCGCCCGCCGAGGGCTTGAGCAGCACCGGCATGCCGATCTCGCGTGCGGCTGCCGCCAGTTCGGCGTCGCTCAGGCCGCTGCCCGAGGAGCCGGGTACGACCGGCACGCCGGCCGCGCGGACCGTCTCCTTGGCGCGGATCTTGTCGCCCATGA
The DNA here is from genome assembly GCF_040675615.1 of Streptomyces sp. NPDC049585. NCBI lineage: Bacteria > Bacillati > Actinomycetota > Actinomycetes > Kitasatosporales > Streptomycetaceae > Streptomyces > Streptomyces sp. NPDC049585. The sequence continues at coordinate 125,900 of NZ_JBFAPE010000018.1, forward strand.
GCTCGATCGCACCGGCCGGTGGGCCGATGAAGACCAGGCCGGCCTCGGCGCAGGCGCGGGCGAAGGCGGCGTTCTCGGCGAGGAAGCCGTAGCCGGGGTGGACGGCCTGCGCGCCGGTGCGGGCGGCGGCGTCGATCAACCGCGGTATGGACAGGTAGCTCTCGGCGGCGGCCGCAGGTCCGATGCGCACGGCGGTGTCGGCCTCGCGCACGTGGCGGGCTCCGGCGTCCGCGTCGCTGAAGACGGCGACCGAGCGGATCCCGAGCGAGCGCAGGGTGCGCACGACCCGTACGGCGATCTCGCCTCGGTTGGCGACCAGGACAGTGTCGAACATGCTCCGCCTCACATCCGGAAGACGCCGTAGCCGGGCGCCGTGCCGTCGCGCTGCGGCAGCGGCGCGTTGGCGCACGCGGTCAGGGCCAGACCCAGCACCTGCCGGGTCTCCAGGGGGTCGATGACGCCGTCGTCCCACAGCCGGGCGGTCGCGTAGTAGGCGTTGCCCTGGCGTTCGTACTGCTCGCGGATGGGGGCCCGGAAGGCCTCCTCGTCCTGCGTGCTCCACTGCTCGCCGTGCGCCTCCAGCTGGTCGCGCTTGACGGTGGCCAGCACGGAGGCGGCCTGCTCGCCGCCCATCACCGAGATCTTGGCGTTGGGCCACATCCACAGGAAGCGGGGCGAGTAGGCCCGGCCGCACATCGAGTAGTTGCCGGCGCCGTAGGAGCCGCCGATGACGACGGTGAGCTTGGGAACGCGCGTGCACGCCACGGCGGTGACCATCTTCGCGCCGTGCTTGGCGATGCCGCCCGCTTCGTACTGCCGGCCGACCATGAAGCCGGAGATGTTCTGCAGGAACAGCAGGGGTATGCCGCGCTGGTCGCACAGCTCGATGAAGTGGGCGCCCTTCTGGGCGGATTCGGCGAAGAGGATGCCGTTGTTGGCGACGATGCCCACCGGGTGGCCGTGGATGCGGGCGAAGCCGGTGACCAGCGTCTGCCCGAACTCCGCCTTGAACTCGGCGAACCGCGAGCCGTCGACGAGGCGCGCGATGACCTCGCGCACGTCGTACGGGGTGCGCGAGTCGACCGGCACCACGCCGTACAGGCCGGCCGGGTCGGCCTTCGGCTCCTCGACCGGCTCCACCGCCCACGGCAGGGGGCCGCGGCGGGGGAGGGTGGAGACGATGGTGCGCACGATCCGCAGGGCGTGCTCGTCGTTCTCGGCGAGGTGGTCGGTGACGCCCGACACCCGCGAGTGGACCTCGCCGCCGCCCAGCTCCTCGGCCGTGACGACCTCGCCCGTGGCCGCCTTCACCAGCGGCGGGCCGCCGAGGAAGATCGTGCCCTGATCGCGCACGATCACGGCCTCGTCGCTCATCGCCGGCACGTACGCCCCGCCGGCGGTGCACGAGCCCATCACGGCCGCGATCTGCGGGATGCCGGCGCCGGACATCCGCGCCTGGTTGTAGAAGATGCGGCCGAAGTGCTCGCGGTCGGGGAAGACCTCGTCCTGCATGGGCAGGAAGGCGCCGCCGGAGTCCACCAGGTACAGGCAGGGCAGCCGGTTCTCCAGCGCGATCTCCTGCGCGCGCAGGTGCTTCTTGACGGTCATGGGGTAGTAGGTGCCGCCCTTGACCGTGGCGTCGTTGGCGACGACCACCACCTCGCGCCCGGAGACCCGGCCGATGCCCGCGATCACGCCCGCGGCCGGCGCGGCGTCCCCGTACATCCCGTCGGCCGCCAGGGGCGCGAGCTCCAGGAACGGCGAGCCCGCGTCCAGCAGGGCGTCCACCCGCTCGCGCGGCAGCAGCTTGCCGCGCGCGGTGTGCCGTGCGCGCGCCTTCTCGCCCCCGCCCAGGCGGGCCCGGGCGAGCTTCGCCCGCAGCTGCGCCACCAGCTCGTGGTGGGCGGCCTCGTTGCCCTGCCAGGCCTCGGACGCCGGATCGGCGGCGCTTGCGAGCACCGGTGCCTGCTGCATGTCCTCGAGCTCCCTTGCTCGGTTAATGAGCGTTAACACAACCAGCTTCAGGTTAACGAGCACTAACGCCGCTGTCTAGAATTGTTTTTCGTGAACGACGCAGCCCCCCGCACCCGGACCGCCGCCGCCCCGGCCGCCGCCTCCCGCCGCGAGCAGATCCTCCAGCAGGCCGCGCGGCTCTTCGCCGAGCGCGGCTTCCACGGGGTCGGGGTGGACGAGATAGGGGCCGCGGTCGGCATCAGCGGCCCCGGCCTGTACCGGCACTTCGCCGGCAAGGACGCGATGCTGGCCGAGCTGCTGGTGGGCATCAGCGGCCGGCTCTTCGCGGGCGGCCGGCGACGGGTGGCCGAGGCGGCGGAGGCGGGCGCGGATCCCGCCGCCGTGCTCGACTCGCTCATCGACGGGCACATCGACTTCGCCCTCGACGACCGCGACCTGATCACGCTGCACGACCGGGAGCTGGGTCAGCTGCGCGACAGCGACCGCAAGCTGGTGCGCTCCCTGCAGCGCCAGTATGTGGAGCTGTGGGTCGAGGTGGTCCGCAGGCTGCACCCCGAGGCGGCCGAGACCGAGGTGCGGGCCGCCGTGCATGCCGTCTTCGGTCTGCTGAACTCCACCCCGCACCTGGGCCGCCCCGGCGCCCTGCCCGGCCGGGACGCCACCGCCGCACTGCTGCGCCGCCTGGCGCTGGGCGCACTGGCCGCCCTGGCGCGCTGAGCGGCCGCCGCGCGCGGAGGGCAAGGATCTGGACAGCCCCCTGACCGGCCGGTAGCTTGCGCTGAGCAAGCGCTTATACAGCGACAGCCGGGGAGGGGACGCGATGCGCCGCACCGTCTTCAACGAGGACCACGAAGCTTTCCGGGAGACGATCCGCACCTTCATCGCCGCCGAGGTCGTGCCGTACTACGACCAGTGGCGCGCGGCCGGGGCCGTCCCGCGCGACTTCTACAAGAAACTCGGCGAGCTCGGCGTCTTCGGCATCGAGGTGCCCGAGGAGTACGGCGGCGCCGGCCAGCGCACGTACAAGTACCAGGCGGTCATCAGCGAGGAGTGCGCCCGCGCCGGTGTCGGCTTCGGCGGCAGCAGCGTGCACACCGCGCTGTGCCTGCCGTACCTGCTGACGTACGGCACCGAGGAGCAGAAGCGGCGCTGGCTGCCGCCGTTCGTCTCCGGCGGCATGATGACCGCCATCGCCATGACGGAGCCGGGCACCGGCTCCGACCTGGCCGGGATGCGCACCACCGCCCGCCTGTCGGACGACGGCACCCATTACGTCCTCAACGGCGCCAAGACCTTCATCACCGGCGGCGTGCAGGCGGACCGCGTCCTGGTGTGCGCCCGCACCTCGCCCGCCACCCCCGAGGACCGGCGCGGCGGGATCTCCCTCCTCGTCGTCGACACCTCCTCCGAGGGCTACGCCGTCGGTCGCAAGCTGGAGAAGCTGGGCCTGCAGGCCTCCGACACCGCCGAGCTGTCCTTCACCGACGTCAAGGTGCCCGTGGAGGACCTCCTCGGGGAGGAGGGCAAGGCCTTCGGCTACCTCACCCACAACCTCCCGCAGGAACGGCTCGGCATCGCCTTCACCGCCTATGCGCAGTCGGCCGCCGCCCTGGAGTTCGCCAAGGCCTATGTGCGCGAACGCACCGTCTTCGGGCAGCCCGTCGCCGCCTTCCAGAACACCAAGTTCGTCCTCGCCGACTGCAAGGCCGACGTCGACGCCATGCAGGCGGTCGTCGACCGCGCCCTGGAAGCGCACGACGCCGGCGAGCTGACGGCCGCCGACGCCGCCTCCGCCAAGCTCTTCACCACCGAACGCGCCGCCGTCGTCATCGACAAGTGCCTGCAGCTGCACGGTGGTTACGGCTACATGATGGAGTACCCGATCGCCCGCCTGTACGCCGACACCCGCGTCAGCCGCATCTACGGCGGCACCAGCGAGGTCATGCGCTCGATCATCGCCAAGTCGATGGGTCTGTAGGCGAATCCGTGATGAACAAGCCCCCCACCGCCGGCGAGCCCCCCACCCCGCTCGACGACCTGCTCGCCCTCCTCGACCTCGAACCGATCGAGGAGAACATCTTCCGCGGCACCACCGACCGCCCCATCCTCGTGCCGCGCGTCTTCGGCGGCCAGGTCGCCGCCCAGGCCCTGGTCGCCGCGGGCCGCACGGTGCCCGCCGACCGGCACGCCCACTCCCTGCACTCCTACTTCCTGCGCCCCGGCGACCCCGCGGTGCCCATCGTCTACACCGTCGACCGCATCCGCGACGGGCGCTCGTTCACCACGCGCCGCGTCGTCGCCGTCCAGCACGGACAGCCGATCTTCCATCTCTCCGCGTCCTTCCAGATGCACGAGGAGGGGCTCGAACACCAGGAGCCCATGCCCGCGGCCGCCGACCCCTCCACCCTGCCCACGGCCGCCGAGATGCTGCCGCGCTACGCCACCCACCTGGGCGGTCAGGACCGCGTCGAGCGCATCCTCGAAGCCCGCGCCGCCGTCGACCTGCGGTACGCCGACGAGCCGCCCTTCGCGAGCGTCGGCGAGCCGAGGGAGGCCAAGTCGCAGGTTTGGTTCCGGACCAACGGCAAACTGGCGGACGACCCGCTGCTGCACATCGTGCTCGCCACTTATGTCTCCGACATGACCCTGCTGGACTCGGTTCTGCTCGCCCACGGACGGGGCGGCTGGGCGGTCGGCGATGTCGTGGGCGCGAGTCTGGACCACGCCATGTGGTTCCACCGGCCCTTCCGTGCCGACGAGTGGCTGCTGTACGACCAGGAGAGCCCCACCGCCCAGGGCGGCCGCGGCCTGGCACGGGGGCGTATCTTCACCCAGGACGGGCGGTTGGCGGTCTCGGTCATCCAGGAGGGACTGATCCGCGTACCGCGTGGCTCCTAGGGGAGGGAGAACGGGATGGGAACGGCCGGACGGGCCCTGCTGATGGCAGGGGGAGCGGTCGTGATGGCCGCGGGCATCGTGCTGGCGTTCTTCGCGCACGGCCGCGTGCTGGAGATGACCGGCCTGGACCGGCTCGGCTGGGGCCTGGCCCTGCGCGCCTTCGAGGCGGCGGTGCTCTACGGCGGCTCGTGGCTGGTGATCCGCGGCTGGAACGGCCTGCGCGGCCGCACCGCGGCATGAGGGCGCCCCGACCGTACGGCCGGGGCCCGCTCCCTCCCTACGCCAGACCCGCCGCCTCCAGCAGGTACGCCGTCATCGGCTCGTAGAACCGCGGGTCCAGTACGTGGTCGTCCAGCGGCACCGCCACCTGCAGCGTGCCCTCCGCCTCCGCCAGGAACAGCGCCGGGTCGTTGCAGTCCGCGTACCCGACCGCGTCGATGCCGCGCTGCGCCGCGCACCCGGCCCAGCCGTGGTCGGCGACCACCAGGTCCGGCAGCGGCCGCCCGCACGCCGCGAGCCCGTCGAGGATCGCCGCCATCGGCGCCGGGGAGTGCGTGTGCCACAGCGTCGCGCCGCGCTCGTACACCGCCACGCCCGCGACCTGGTGGACGGCGCCGTCATCCGCCCGCAGACCGCCCGGGACGGAGAGGACCTCGCAGCCGGCGGCCCGCAGTGCGTCCGCCGTCATGCGGTGCACGTCCAGCAGCCCCCCGGGGTGCCCCGTGGCGAACAGTACCCGCTGCCGGCCCTCCGCCGCCTTGCGCAGGAACGCCGCCGCCCGCTCCAGTGCGGCCACCGTCAGCTCGGGGTCGATGGTGTCCTGACCCGCGCGGTGCTCCACGTCGTCACTGACGCCGCAGCGCTCCGCCATGACGGCGAGCACGTCCTGCTCGTCCGTCCAGCGCTCGCCGAACTCCAGCCCGAACCAGTAGTGACGATCACCGAGGGCGAGCCTGCGGTAGTGCTCCAGGTTGTTCTCCCGCGGGGTGGCGACGTTCCCCGCGATGCGCGTCCGGACGAGGTGGTCGATCAGTTCGCTGCGGCTGGGTGCTATCGGCATGGACCCATTCTCCCCCGGTCGGCGCGATGGACGCAGTGTCCATATGGCGAGGCCGGACCTGCACTTCCGTACATGTGCGCACACGGCCTCCCTGCCTACCCTCGGGTACGACCACGCCAGCCGTTCGCGCGTTGACGCGACCGTGACCCGGCGGCGCCCCGTCCGTGATCCGAGAGGCCCGAGAAGCATGAGCACCCCCGCCCCCCGTGAACCGCGCGGCCCCGTCGACTCCTCGCGCATCCCGCGCTACGCCGGCCCGGCCACCTTCGCCCGCCTGCCCCGCCTGGACGAGGTCGGCACCGCCGACGTCGCCGTCGTCGGCGTGCCCTTCGACACCGGCGTCTCCTACCGCCCCGGCGCCCGCTTCGGCGGCAACGCCATCCGCGAGGCCTCCCGCCTGCTGCGCCCGTACAACCCGGCGCAGGACGCCTCCCCCTTCGCCCTCGCCCAGGTGGCGGACGCCGGCGACATCGCCGCGAACCCGTTCAACATCGACGAGGCCGTCGAGACGATCGAGGCCGCGGCCGACGACCTGCTGGGCACCGGTGCCCGCATGATGACGCTCGGCGGCGACCACACCATCGCGCTGCCGCTGCTGCGCTCGGTGGCCAAGAAGCACGGCCCGGTCGCGCTGCTGCACTTCGACGCGCACCTGGACACCTGGGACACCTACTTCGGCGCCGAGTACACCCACGGCACGCCGTTCCGCCGGGCCGTCGAGGAGGGCATCCTCGACACCGAGGCGCTGTCCCACGTCGGCACGCGCGGCCCGCTGTACGGCAAGAAGGACCTCACCGACGACGAGAAGATGGGCTTCGGCATCGTCACCTCGGCCGACGTGATGCGCCGCGGCGTGGACGAGATCGCCGACCAGCTGCGTCAGCGCGTCGGCGACCGCCCGCTGTACATCTCCATCGACATCGACGTCCTGGACCCGGCCCACGCGCCCGGCACCGGCACGCCGGAGGCGGGCGGCCTGACCTCCCGCGAGCTGCTGGAGATCATCCGCGGGCTGTCCTCCTGCAACCTCGTCTCCGCCGACGTCGTCGAGGTCGCCCCGGCGTACGACCACGCGGAGATCACCTGCGTCGCCGCCTCGCACACCGCGTACGAGCTGACGACGATCATGTCGCGCCAGATCGCCGCCGCGCGCGGCTGATCCCTGCACGGGCAGGGCGAGAGCGGGCTCCCGACGTCGCAAGGCGGCGTCGGGAGCCCGCTCCGTGTTGCAGCGGAATGCTGTGTTGCATGGAATGAAATGCCCAGCCCAGAGCGTTGGGGCCTTCCGTCGGAGACAGGCAGGAAGAGGACGGGGAGGTTCCGGGTGGCCACGACGACCACGACCGGTCAGGGGTGGGCCAGGCGGCTCACCGGGTATTGCTGGCGGTACCGCGGGGCGGTGCTGCTGGCCCTCGGCTCGTCCCTCGCCGGCATGGCCGTCATGGCGCTCGTCCCCCTGATACCCAAGCTGATCATCGACGACGTCATAGGCGCCCACCGGCGCCCCCTCGCCCCCTGGGCCGTCCTCCTGATCGTCGCGGCACTGGTCGTCTACGCGCTGACCTATGTGCGCCGCTACTACGGCGGACGGCTGGCCCTGGACGTCCAGCACGACCTGCGGACCGAGATGTACGCCGCGATCGCCCGCCTGGACGGCAAGCGGCAGGACGAACTGTCGACCGGACAGGTCATCGGCCGCGCCACCAGCGACCTGCAGCTGATCCAGTCGCTGCTGTTCATGCTCCCGATGATGATCGGCAACATCCTGCTGTTCGTCATCTCCCTCGTGGTGATGGTCGCCCTCTCCCCACTGCTGACCGTCGTCGCCCTCGCCGTCGCCCCCGCCCTGTGGTTCCTCGCCCAGCGCAGCCGCGCCAAGGTCTTCCCCGCAACCTGGTACGCCCAGGGCCAGGCCGCAGCCGTCGCGGGCGTCGTCGACGGCGCCGTCAGCGGGGTGCGCGTCGTCAAGGGATTCGGGCAGGAGGCCCAGGAGGCCGCCAAGCTCCGCGAGGTCGGCCGTGGCCTCTTCGCCGGCCGCATGCGCACCGTACGGCTCAACTCCCGCTACACCCCCGCCCTGCAGGCTGTCCCGGCCCTCGGACAGGTCGCCATGCTGGCCCTCGGCGGCTGGATGGCCACCCGCGGCCAGGTCACCCTGGGCACCTTCGTCGCCTTCTCGACCTACCTCGCCCAGCTCGTCGGCCCCGTGCGGATGCTGACCATGGTGCTCACCGTCGGCCAGCAGGCCCGCGCCGGCGTGGAGCGCGTCCTGGAGCTCGTCGACACCGAACCGGTCGTCAAGGAGCGCGACGACGCGCGCGAGCTGCCCGCGGACGCCCCCGCCACCGTCGAGTTCGACGACGTGACCTTCGGCTACGGCTCCGGCCGGGCCGTCCTGCAGGGCGTCTCGCTGCGCCTGGAACCCGGCGAGACGGTGGCCGTCGTCGGCGCCTCCGGCAGCGGCAAGTCCACCCTCGCGCTACTGCTGCCGCGCTTCTACGACGTCACCGGCGGCGCGGTGCGCATCGGCGGCCAGGACGTGCGCGAGCTGACGCTGCCCTCGCTGCGCGCAGCCATCGGGCTGGTGCCGGAGGACAGCTTCCTGTTCTCCGACAGCGTCCGCGACAACATCGCCTTCGGCGTGCCCGGCGCCACCGACGAGCAGATACGGGCGGCGGCCCGCGCGGCCCAGGCGGACGGATTCATCTCGGCCCTGCCCGACGGCTACGACACCAAGGTCGGCGAGCAGGGCCTGAGCCTGTCCGGGGGACAGCGCCAGCGCGTCGCCCTCGCCCGCGCCATCCTCACCGACCCCCGGCTGCTGGTCCTCGACGACGCCACCTCCGCCGTCGACGCGCGCGTGGAGCACGAGATCCACGAGGCGCTGCGCGGGGTGATGGCGGGCCGTACGACCCTGCTGATCGCCCACCGCGCCTCCACCCTGGCCCTCGCCGACCGCATCGCCGTCCTCGACGGCGGCCGGCTCGTCGACGTGGGCACCGCGGACGAGCTGCAGGAACGCTGTCCGCTCTACCGTCGCCTGCTGACGGACCCCGAGGAGCTCGCCGGGGTGACGAAGGACCCCGCCGGCGCGGTGGGCGTCGGCGCCGCCTTCGGCGGCGAGGCGGCCGCCACCGGCCTGATGGAGCGCCCGGCGCTCCAGGAGGAGGCCCCCGCGGCCCCCCGCCGCGTCGTCGACGGCGTCACCCCCCAGCTGTGGGTGCGCAAGGAGGACGACGGCGCGCACCGGGCGCCGGCCGGCATGCCCGCCTCCCCCGAACTGCTCGCCAGGGTCGAGGCGCTGCCCCCGGCCACCGACACCCCGGACATCGACGAGGAGCACGCCGCCCGGCCCGAGGAGACCTACGGGCTGCGGCAGATGCTGAGGGGCTTCGGGGCGCCGCTGGCGGTGAGCCTGCTGCTGGTGGCCGGTGACGCCGTGGCCGGCCTGCTGCTGCCCGTACTGATCCGGCACGGCATCGACCAGGGCGTCCAGAAACTGGCCCTCGGCGCCGTCTGGGCGGCCTCCGCCCTCGCGCTCCTCGTCGTCGTCGGCCAGTGGGCCGCGCAGGTGGGCGAGACCCGCATGACCGGACGCACCGGCGAGCGGCTGCTGTACGCGCTGCGCGTGAAGATCTTCGCCCAGCTGCAGCGGCTCGGGCTCGACTACTACGAGCGCGAACTGACCGGCAAGATCATGACCCGGATGACCACGGACATCGATGCCATGTCGACGTTCCTGCAGACCGGTCTGGTCACCGCCGTCGTCTCCGTGCTCACCTTCTTCGGCATCCTCGTCGCCCTCCTGGTCATCGACGTCGAGCTCGCCCTGGTCGTCTTCGCGACGCTGCCGCCGCTCGTCGTCGGCACCGTCTTCTTCCGCCGGCAGAGCGTCAAGGCGTACGAACTGGCCCGCGAGCGCGTGGGCGTGGTCAACGCCGACCTGCAGGAGACCGTCGCCGGGCTGCGGATCGTGCAGGCGTTCCGCCGCGAGGAGACCGGCGCCCGCCGGTTCGCCGAGCGCAGCGCGCAGTACCGGCAGGCGCGGGTGCACGGCCAGTGGCTGATATCCGTGTACTTCCCCTTCGTGCAGCTGCTGTCGTCCGTCGCCGCGGCCGGCGTGCTGATCGTTGGTGCGGGCCGGGTGAGCGACAGCACGCTGACCGCGGGCGCGCTGGTGGCCTACCTGCTCTACATCGACCTGTTCTTCGCCCCCGTCCAGCAGCTGTCGCAGGTCTTCGACGGCTACCAGCAGGCGATGGTCTCCCTCGGCCGTGTCCAGGAGCTGCTGCAGGAGAAGACGGCCACGCCGGTGGCCGCCGATCCGCAGCCGGTGCACGAGCTGACGGGCGAGATCGTCTTCGACGGCGTCCACTTCGGCTACGGCGACGGCGAGGAGGCCCTGTCCGGCATCCGGCTCACGGTGCCCGCCGGGCAGACCGTCGCCTTCGTCGGCGAGACGGGCGCCGGGAAGTCCACCCTGGTGAAGCTGGTCGCGCGCTTCTACGACCCCACCTCCGGCGCCGTCCTTGTCGACGGGGTCGACCTGCGCGCGCTCGACCCGGTCGCCTACCGCCACCGCCTGGGCGTCGTGCCCCAGGAGCCGTACCTCTTCCCCGGCACCGTGCGCGACGCCATCGCCTACGGCCGCCCGGAGGCCACCGACGCCGAGGTCGAGGCGGCCGCACGGGCCGTCGGCGCGCACGGGATGATCGCCACCCTGGAGGGCGGCTACCTGCACCCGGTCGCCGAGCGCGGCCGCAACCTGTCCGCCGGCCAGCGGCAGCTGATCGCCCTGGCCCGTGCCGAGCTCGTCGACCCCGACGTCCTGCTGCTGGACGAGGCCACCGCCGCCCTGGACCTCGCGACGGAGGCCCTGGTCAACCAGGCCACCGACCGGCTCGCCGGCCGGCGCACGACCCTGGTGGTGGCCCACCGGCTGTCCACGGCGGCCCGCGCCGACCGCGTGGTGGTGCTCGACCGCGGCCGCGTTGTCGAGGACGGCACGCACGCCGAACTGCTCGCCAAGGACGGCCGATACGCGCAGCTGTGGCGGACGTTCACGGGAGAGGCCGTCCTCGCCTAGGCAGTTTCGTTTGGATCACCGGGCGGACCAGAGGAAGATGCCTGCAATGTGGAGTCCGGCCAGGTAGATGGTCGCGGTCTTCTCGTAGCGG